>JAAZAA010000101.1 GCA_012514535.1 Myxococcales bacterium
AGCTTGCTGGGTCTTCCAGACGCCGCCGATGCTGTGGTTCCACCGGGCCCATGGCGTTGTGGCTGGTGAGAACGGGGTCGGCTGTTTGGCAACGCGTCGAGGCGGTGCCGGAGCACCGCTTGGCGTCTCCCCAAGTTGGGGGCGCCTGCGCTCGCTCAGTCTCCTCAAAGACGACCCGTGCGCCCGATGACGTGGGGCTCCTCACGGATGAAGCGCCACGGGCGCTGTGACGTGCCGTCGCTGTAGCGGACCACGACCTGCTCCATTTGGCGCTCGCACTCCTCCGGATCCGGGAATCGTGCATCGAGGGCGCGCCCGACCTCCTCGATCGACAGGTCGTCACCTTCGAGGAGCACCTCCCCCGAGGCGAGGATGACGCAGGTCATCCGCTCTTCGTACATGGGTCCGAGTCTTGGGAGTGATGGGCGACTCCGCGTTGCCGGAGCGATTCGGGCGAGCGCCACGCGATCGACGTAGATCTTCGTGCGCCGCCCCCAGCGGGGCGACGTTCAGGCGGTCGGCAGGTTTCCGCAGCTGGGAGCAATGAGAGCCCAGCGCGTCTACGCAGACTACCAGACGACAGTCGGCGCTCGAGCGATGGCGACTCTCGTCGGCGGTACGCGAGCGGTACCCGTGACGGGCGCGCAGAGTCGCAACAATCAGCCATTGGGCGTGGAGGTCTGGGGGGCGCGGGGCCACAGCGCGTGGAAGTGATGGAGCGGTCCGCGGCCGCTGCCCACCTCGAGCTCGTGGCTCGCGCGAAGACCGGCGCTCACGTAACTCTTGGCGGCTCGCACCGCGCTCGGCACTGCGCTCGGCGCCGTGCCATGCCGCGGCAGCAGCGCCGCGATGGCGGCCGAGAGCGTGCAGCCGGTGCCATGGGTGTTTCGAGTCGCCACGCGCTCGGCTTCGATCAGCGTGACCTCGCGCCCGTCGCACAGCACGTCGGGGCTGCTGTCTTCCGAGCGCAGATGGCCGCCCTTCACGAGGACGTGGCGCGGGCCGAGCAGCGCCAGATCGAGCGCCGCCTCGCGCATCTGGTCCACCGTCGCTGGCACCGCGCGCCCCAGCAGCACACCGGCCTCCGGCAGGTTCGGAGTGAGCACGCTCGCGAGCGGCAGGATGCGGCGCCGCAGCGCCTCGACGGCGTCGGCGTCGAGCAGGCGGTCGCCGCTCTTCGCGATCATCACCGGATCGACGACCACGGAGTGGATGTCTGCCGCTTCGAGCCAGTCAGCGACCGCGCAGGCGATGGGAGCGCTGGCCAGCATGCCGACCTTGACGGCGTCGATGCGCACGTCCGAGGAGAGCGCGTCGAGCTGCGCCCGCACGAACTCGGGCGGCACGGCGTGCACTCCGGTCACCGCGAGCGTGTTCTGGGCGGTGAGCGCCGTGATGACGCTGGTGGCGTAGGCGCCGAGCGCCGAGAAGGTCTTGATGTCGGCCTGGATGCCCGCTCCTCCGCTGGGATCGGAGCCGGCGATGGTGAGCACGTTGGGGGGACGAGCGAGCGCGCGCGCGGCGCTCCCGCCGGCGGAAGAAGCGACCATGGACGCCAGCTAGCCCCCGCGATCGGTCGTGTCAACGCGGGCTACGCTGTCACCGAACCCACCGAACCCACCGAGCGCTGCCCACCGAAATGGCCCAGCCGGGGCGACGCCCTCCTGGTCGAAGCCCACCGCCTCACTCGTGGAGCATCTGCTCCAACGCGGCGGCCATCTTGGGGGCGGGGTCGGCGTGGTGGTGGATGACCTTCCACTCGCCGTCGATGCGCAGGAGCACGTTCGTGCACATCAGCACCTCGCCGCCCCAGGAGGGCGCGGCTTGGAAGACCGACGTGCTGTAGGCGACGTCGCCATAGACGTGCGCCTGCGTGGAGAGCAGCTTGCCTCCGCCGCGGTCGGAGCGACCGAAGCTCGCGAACACCTGCCACGTCGCCCACACCTCGTCCCAACCTTGGGCCCACTCCCCGCTGGGGTGTTTGCTCGTGACGCGATCGGTGTGATGCCAGGCCTGCTCCATCGTGGCGAGCCCGCGCCCGCTCACCATGTCTTCGATTGCGGCGTAGAAGCGCCGCGTCGCCGCGTCGACCGCTTCGGCGTCGTTCGCCATTACCTTTTGCTCCACTTCGATTTGTGCTTCGTTCAAGAAAAGCGGACGCGCTCCAGCACCCCGGCCTCCCTGGCGAGGCGCTGGAGCTGCAACTTGGTCAGGTGACTCGCGGTCACGACTCGAGCCTCGACCCTCGAGAGCAGCTCGAGGCCCGCGAAGACCTCCAGGAAGGCCGCCTGGCCCTCGTCGCGCACCGGCTTGAGCGCGCTCATGTCGAGGATCAGCTTCGCTCCAGGCGCTTGTTGTGCGGCGTCGAGGACCGTTCGCGCGAAGGACCTCGAGACCTCCACGTTCCAAAAGCCCCACCCAGAGACCTCGACCGTCCCCTTGGGCCAATCGACCTCCACGGAGAAACCAGCACTCTCGTCACCGACTCGTTGCATTCGATGGGCCCCGGGGTGATCACCAGGGGCGGCCTGCCCTCGCCCCTACAACCGACCCTGCAGCGGCGCGCGCGTCCACCTCTATTGAGAAGTATGGAACGAGGCCCACGTCGATGACAGGCGCCATTGCACTCGATCGGCTGCAAGTCGATCGAGTGCAATGCGCCAGTCGCCAAGCGCTCTGCCGAGCGGATGTCCCCTGGGGGAAGAGGGTGGGAGGAGGGGCTCGACCCTGCGCCCCCAGCGCGTCCGCTCCCGCGGGCCAGCGCCGGGCGTCCCCGAGCCGCAAAGGAGGCAGCGCCGATGGGGCGCGCGCGAGGGCTAACGCCAACCGGAGAGAAGCCGCGCGGGAGAAGGCCGTACTGCTGGAGTATTGCTCGTCACCGCTTCGCTTGGGCGCGGAGGCCCGCGACGTACAGGGCGAGGAACCCGAAGATGCCCACCACCCAGACGGTGAGGTTCGTCGACTTCACGTAGAGGAGGAGGTCGACGATCGACCAAGCCATGAAGCCGAACAGGACATAGGCCACCAGCGAGGAGAGGCTGACGCGCCGGGGCGATGAGCGAGCAGGGAGGTAGGTCCCGAAGCAGGAGAGCTCGATCAGCTGCCACTCCTCGTCGAGGCCGCGCCGCACGAGGTCGCCGCGTCGGATCTGCGCGGCGTCGATCGCCGCTTTCACGGCCGCGGCGCTCACGGGGCCAACGGTGCCGGTCGGCTGCTTGACGTACCAGTCGCCGTGGAGGCTCACGGGCGCAGCTCCGCGCGTCGCTCCGCGCGCTGCTTGGCTTCCTTCCACTCCTGGAGGGCAGGGGAATCGTCTCCGCGCAGGGGGAGCCGGGCGCCCCGGTCTAGCAGACCGATCAGACCGAGCGCGCCGATCAAGAGGCAGACCAGCGCGAACCCGCCGAAGAGGACCACGTGTGACGGGCGGGCGGCTTCGACGGCGAAGGCCGCCCACACGGGTGCCGCGAAGCACGCCGAGAAGTAGAAGGGCCGGCGCAGCCGGCTCGACGCCAGGTCGATGAGCGCGGTCCAGCGCCGCGCCGACTGCATCGTCCAGTCCTCAGGCGGAGACACCTGGACACGATGACCATCGCTGGGAGCGCATGTCAACGCGGGCAGGCGGTCCCGGAAGGGGGGGCCCGGAGGGGCCCGGAGGGAGGCGGCCCTGCGGAGCACAAGTTCCCTGCGGCGGAGCGCGTGGGGCCGCGCGAGCGAACTACGTCCCGGCGGCGCGAGCGTGGCGGCGCTGTGGGAGCCCCTCGCCGCGCCCGGCGAGCAGGCCGGTGCGGGGGCGGCGGAGCAGCTGGTCTCTGCGGCGGAGCAAGCGGGGCGTGAAATTTCGCGAACGGGCGAGGGGTCCCCTCGAGCTGGCCTGGGGGTCCCCTCGAGCGATTCTGGGGTCCCCTCGAACGAAGCAAGAGGTCACGGCGGGGGGAGCAGAGGTCCCCTTGGACGTAGACAGGGGTCCCCGCGATCGGAGCAGAGATCCCCTCGTTCCGACAATGAGGTCCCCACGTTCAGAACCTTTGGTCCCCTCGAACGAAGCAGAGGTCCCCGGGGGGACTGAAGGTCGTTTTGGCTGTTACCGGAGCACTTGAGCGGGGGGAGGTGTGCTGGCGTTCGACGGGACCCCCGGGCGTGCTTGGGGGACGAGAGCCGTCTAACGACGGAAGCCCACAGAAATTCAGGGGGATGGAAGGTTCCGCTCGAGGGGACTGCTGGTTGACGTCGAGGGGACTGAAGCTTCGGTCGAGGGGACCGCAGCGGATTTTTCTCCTCGGAGCCTTACTGGGCTCCCCTGGACCCCCCGGGGCCTCACTGGGGCGCGGGCATGGTCGCGTCGTAGGTCGTCACGATGGGGGCCCCGCCGTCGTCGGGGAGCTCTGCGACGGTCAGAGAGAGGGGGCGGACGGAGAGGGTCACGGGGGCGGTGCGCGGGAGCTCCGTGAGCTCGACGGTGACGTCGTGGGGGCGCTCGCTCTTGTTCACGAGGAACAGGGACGTCTTCGCGCTGGGGGCGTGCCGACCCGCGTAGACGGACAGGGCCGCGGTCGCGCCGGTGACCTGGAGGACCTCGGTGCCGAAGCGCGTCGCGAACAACCGGAGCACGTGGGCCGCGGGGCGGGGGCGGGCGCCGTCGAAGAAGCCCAGCGTCCAGCCCTCGCTGAGGCTCCAGAAGCTCAGGTTGTGCAGCTGCTCCTCGAGCCCGACGCCCAACGCATCGGCGACCCAGAGGGCCGCGGGGAACGTCCCGGGAGACGCGGGGTGGACGGTCTTCGCGGGCTCGCCGTCCCAGGTGATGTTCGCTTCGGTGATGGCGAGGGGCTTGTCGCCGTGGCCCGTGGCCTCGAGGATGCCGCGGAGCTGCTCGATGGTCCGGCGAAACGACGCGGCGTCGGCGTAGGCGGCCCGCTCGGTGCACGCGTCGGCCGCGAACGGGTAGCGGTGGACCGCCACGACGTCGACCTGATCGCCGCAGCTGCGGAGAAACGGCGTGAGCCAGTCGTTATGGGGCTGGTACTTCCAGGAGAGCTCCGGCCCGTAGAGCTGGATGTTCGGGTCCACCGCGCGCATGGCCCGGGCGTACTCGGCGAAGGTGGCGCAGGCGTGCTCCGGGGTGTAGTCGCTCGGCGCGAGCCCCTGCTCCGTGTAGAGGTCCGGCTCGTTGCCGATGGAGAAGAGCTCGATCCCGTAGCCGCGCGTCCCGTTCACGTACTCGACCACGGCGGCGGCGCTCGCGGGCGTCGCGGGGCGACCTTCGTGGTCGTTGATGACGGAGACCTGCAGCAGCGGCGCCGCGCCGACCGCCTTCGCGTAGGCGACGAACTCGTCGATCTCGGCGAAGGAGAACGGCTCCGGCGCGCCGGTCTCGTTGTTCGCGCCTCCGGCCCGGAGCACGTCGAGGTTCATGTCCCGGACGGCGTCGAGGGTCTTCGCCACGGGATCGCCCCACGTCTTCACCCAGCTCCAGTAGTTCTGGCCGAAGAAGCGCGGGGAGACGGGGCGCGGCTCACTCCCGGAGACGGTGACGGAGAGGACCTCGGGGGTCGCCGGGCCATCTTTGCCCTGGACCGCCGCGCTGCCACCGCCGCAGGCGGTGACGCCCAGCACGAGGGGACCCAGGGTGAGGGAGAAGAGGAGGGGCGCGAGGGTGAAGGGACGGGAGGAGCGACGAGCGGGCATCGGAGACGTCCTGGCACGACCGCCGGCCGCCCGTCTTCGCAAAACGTGACGTCGCGGCTCCGACACGCCGCGTCGTCGGTTTTCCGAAGCGGCGGGGCGCGGCGCACATGCACGGTTCCGAGCTCCCACCGGCTCCCCCGTCGAGGAGGGCGCAGAGCCGGCCCCCGAGGGCGGGCGCTGTTCGTCCTAGCGCGCCCCTTCCGGGGGTTGTCGGGCTGGTTCTCGTGGGTGTACTGATCGCGTGTGCAGTATGAGGCCGAGGGAAATGCAGTGGAAGGAAACGGAGTCCCGGGGCGCGGTGGTGCCGCTCCTGCGGGAGGTCGGGAGACCGGACGTCGCGCACGTCTCGGTGTGGTTCGACGACGAGCAGCGGGTGCTGTGGATCGGGATCCGGTGGGCGCCCGGGACGCCGGCGTACGAGCGGCCCGGCGTGGCGCAGCGGTGCGTCGAGGCGCTGCGTGAGTGGAAGGGGCTCGGGGACTACGAGCCGCGGGTGGTCACGTCTCCCGCCACGGGGGCTGGCATGCCGGTGAAGGTGCCGGCTCCCCCGGCGTCGGGTCGCGTGCGCGAAGGGCGGGGGAGCCGGGAGCCGTAAGCCCGCGTTGGTCGTCTCGAGGGCGCGGGGCGTCGCCCAAATGGCGGGTCGTGGCGAGCGCGGCTCAGGCCCAGATCGCCGTGGCGGGCTCCGTCGGAGGGCGCTCTTCGAGGGAGCCACCTCGGCGCTCGAGGAGCCGCTCCAGCCGCGCGCGCCAGGCCCGGAGCACGGGTTCCTTGCGCCGATCGAAGGCCTGGAGCTCGCGCTTCAGGGCCGCCCGTCGCCCCTCGTCGAGGCGCTCGAGGACGCCATAGATCCCGCGGGTCTCGCTCTCCAGGTGCGCCCGCTGGAAGGCCACGAGCTCGCGGGCGAGGGTCGCGAAGCGCCTGCTGCTCAGCGGGTCGTCGGGCTCGGCGAGCCTGGTGAGGTAACGGAGCGCGCCGACGAGGTAACGCTCGTGCTGGTGCTCGGCGCGGAGGTCCTCCTGCTCCGGCATCAGGCCGAGGGCGACGAGCTGAGGCATGAGGAGGGACTCTTCCTTTTCGTGGTGCACCTCGTCCACGAACTCCGTGAGGAGGTTCACCAGCGCGTCCACGCACTCGACGTCGACTTCGTCGCCGTCCTCGGCCCGCATCGACCACACCTCGAGGGTGCAGGTCAGCGCGGCGATGATGCGATGCTCTTGGAGGAGCCGCTCGATGGGGTCGTCGAACACGGTCTCCTTGCGGATTTGCTCCTGCACCGTCAGGAGCTCGCTGATCCAGTCGCTCATGGATTTCCTTTCGCCCGAGGCCCGGCTCCTGGCGAGCCATTCTCATCGTGGGGTACCCGGCGTCGGGCGACAAACGATTCTTGGGCGCGGCGGCTGACGGAAATCATTGCCGTGACGGCGAGTCAGCGGCGTCTGCGGTGCGGCGTCGTGCTTCGGCGCACGCGTCGCGTCGCGCCGTTACGGAGCGTGCGTGTTGCGCGTGTTGCGCCTGTTGCGTCGCGCCGGTGCGGAGCGCGCGTGTTGCGTCGTGGGGTGATGTGCCGGCGCGCTGGGGTGAGCGAAGTGTGAGACGCGCGGGGCTGGACCGCGGGAGCGGACGCGCGGTGGCTTGGAGCGCCGAGAGAAAACCGAGAGATCAGGGGAGATCGGCGCTCGGGCGGTGCGGGCGCGGGCGGGGTGGCTCGAGACCCATGTCCCGTCGGAACTCGCGGCACTGCCAGGAGCCCTTCTCGAAGTCGCGACAGGTGGTGCCCCGATCCGGGTAGATGGAGCAGGCGTTCGGGCTCCCGGCGGTGCCCAGGTGGACGCAGGCGCCGGCGTCCGTGGAGGCGAAGGCGAGCTCCCCGAAGTGCCCGGGGACCAGGCGCGTGAGGATGTCCTGGCGATCGTCCCGTCGCCAGCGGACGAGGTCCTCTTCGGGGACGAGGATCCGACCGTCGCTCGCCTGGCGGCAGCACGCCCCGCAGCTGAGGCAGTCGAGCTCGTCGGGATCGGTCGGGGTCATCGCCCGAGGAGATAGCATGGGGGACGAGGGAGGGCGGGGTGCGGCGGGTCCGGCGCCGGGCGGGCGGCCGAGCGGGCGCAGCGGCTGCGGCGGGTGCGCCGTGGGCCGGTACGGAGGGGGCGCGGAGTGGGCGGAGTGGGCGGAGTGGGCGGAGTGGGCGGAGTGGGCGGAGGGGGCGGAGGGGGCGGGTACGGGGGGTGGCTGGGCGGGGTCCTGGGGCTGTGGCATGATCCGCCGGTGACTCGATTGCGGTGGCTGGCCTGCGCTGCGGTGGTGACGCTCGGTGGCGCGTTCGGATGTGGGTCCGACGACGAGGGCTCCGGGTCTGGCACGGGCGGAGCGGCGACCGGCGGCGCCGACGCGAGTGGTGGCGCCCCGAGCGGTGGATCTGCGAGTGGTGGCGCCGCGAGCGGGGGCGAGGCCTCCGGCGGTGGCGCGGGCGGCTCCGGTGGAGCGTCGGGGGGAGAGAGCGGCGGCGGAGGCAGCGGGGGCGAGATCGATGTCGACGAGCTGGGAGAGCCCTGCGTCGATGACGCCTGTCCCGGGGGGCTGACGCCGACGGTCCACTGCGGCATCGCGGGGTGTGAGGTGACGCAGTTCTGTACCTGCGAGCTGCCCTGCGAGGACGATCCGGACGTCTGCCCCGAGGGGAGCACCTGCTCCACCGTGAGCGACGGCCCCGGGACCATCTGCGTGCGCTCCTGATCCCGGACCGTGACCACCCCAGGACCGACCCGCCGGGCCTCCGGGGCGAGCTGGCTCGCCCCTTTGCGCGATCCGTTCCTCCTCGCGCTGTTCGGCACGGTGCTGGTCGCGAGCGTGTTCCCCGCGTCACCGGCGGCGGTGCGGACTCTGTCCGCCGCGGTCCCCTTCGCCATCGCCTGGCTGTTCTTCCTTTACGGGGTGCGCCTGCCCACCCGGGAGGCCCTGGCGACCTTGCGGAGCTGGCGGCTGCAGGTGGCGGTGCTCGCCGCGACCTATGGAGTCTTCCCGGCGCTGGGAGTGCTCACCTTTCTGTTCGCGCCGCTCCCACGCGAGTTGGCGCAGGGGTTCTTGTTCTTGGGACTCCTGCCATCGACGGTGCAGAGCTCGATCGCCTTCACCGCCATCGCCCGGGGGAACGTGGCGGGCGCCCTGTGCGCCGCGTCCCTGTCCAACCTGGTCGGGGTCGTCATCACCCCCCTGCTCGTGGGCGCGCTGCTCGGGGGCGCCGTCGGGTTCTCCTTCGGGGCGGTCCGGCAGGTCACCGTCCAGCTGGTGCTGCCTTTCGTCTTGGGGCAGCTGTCGCGGCGCTGGCTCGACGCGTGGCTGAGCCGCCACCGCCGCCTGCTCACGGTCACCGATCGGGGGACGATCCTCTTCGTGGTCTACGTCGCCTTCGCCCGCGGCGTGAACGAGGGCATCTGGTCGCTCCTCGCCTGGCCCGACTTGCTGCTGCTCGGCGGGATCGCCAGCGCGCTGCTCGCCGCCATGCTCGGGATCACCACGGCGGCGGGGCGCTGGCTGTCCTTCCCGCGGGCGGATCGCGTCGTGCTCCTCTTGTGCGGGTCCCAGAAGTCCCTCGCCTCCGGGCTGCCCATGGCGACGGTGCTGCTGCCGTCCGCCCACCTCGGGCTGCTGATCCTGCCGCTCATGATCTACCAACAGATTCAGCTGGTGGTGAGCTCGATCGTGTCCCAGCGGCTCGGCGCGCGACGGCCCCCGGATGAGTGAGCCGCCGCGCGGGCGCCGCCGCCGGACCTGCGCTCGCCCTCGCTCGACCACGGCGTCGGCCGAAC
>JAAZAA010000102.1 GCA_012514535.1 Myxococcales bacterium
GACACCGCCCAGCGGCTCCACATGGACAACGGCTTCACCGACTGGAAGACGGTGCTCGGCGAGCTGGGGCTCGAGCACGTCGAGGTGGAGCCGCTCCAGCTCAGCTATCGCTCCACACGCGAGATCCTCGACCTCTCCCAGGCCGTGCTCGGGCCGCTGGCGCCCAGCGAGCCCCCCGTCGCCACCCGCAGCGGGGCCCCCGTCGAGCTCTTCCAGATGGCCCAGACCGGTGACGCCGTCGCCCACCTGAGCGAGGCGCTCCGTGAGCTGATGCACAGCGAGCCCCGCTCGTCGGTCGCGGTCATCGCTCGCTTCCCGGAGCAGGCGGACCTCTACTACGAGGGCCTGCGCAAGGGTGAGGTGCCCTTCCTGCGGCGCATCACCGATCAGGAATTCCCCTTCCGTCCTGGCGTGGACGTGACGGACGTCCGTCAGGTGAAGGGGTTGGAGTTCGACTACGTCGTGCTCGTGGAGGTGAGCGAGTCCTCCTATCCCGTGGAAGACGAAGCGCGCCACTTGCTCCACATCGGCGCGACGCGCGCCGCTCACCAGCTGTGGATCCTCTGCTCCGGCAAGCCCAGCCGGCTCCTCCCGGAGAGCCTGCGGGATCGGGGGTACTGACATGCTCCGTCCTCTTCGGAAGCTCGGGGGAGTGCTCGCGCCGTGCCTGCTCGCGGCCTGCTCTGCGGGCCCCCCCCTGGCGCACGTCGGGCGGACCAGGACGCCCATCGACGAACCGACGGACGGAGGGGCCGCCCCCTCGTCGACGGCCCGCGGTGCATCCACGGAGAGCCCCCGAGCGAGCGACGCACCCCCGCCGCCGGACGACGTCGTGCACCGAGCCGCGCTGCCCTTCGAGGGCGTGCGCGGCGCCGACGGGGCGTTGTTGGCGAAGGAAGCGCTGCTCTCCGAGCTCGCGCGCGCCGACGCCATCTGCGTGGGGGAACGCCACGGCGACGCGCGCGATCACTTCGCCCAGCTCGCCACGATCCGCGGCCTGGCCGAGCGTCAGCGCGTCGCTGGGTTCGAGCTCGGCGTCGGCTTCGAGATGTTTCAGCGCCCCTCCCAGCACGCCCTCGATGCCTTCGGAGGAGGCCGCATCGACGTCCAGGAGCTCGTCCGCGCGTCCCAGTACGAGAAGCGCTGGGGGCTCCCGATCCAGTTCTACGCGCCCCAGCTCGAGGCCGCGCGGGCCGCGCGCGCGGAGCTCATCGCCCTCAACGCCCGCGCGGAGCTCACGCGGGCGATCGCCAAGGACGGCCTCTCCGAGCTCGCCCCCGACCTCAAGAAGGAGCTGCCGCGGCTCGACTTCGGGAGCGCTGCCCACCGCGCGCTCTTCGAGGGCCTCATGGAGGGCCACCCGGAGGGAGACCTCGATCGGATGTACGCGGCGCAGGTGACGTGGGACGAGACGATGGCCGAGCGCGCCGCCGAGTGGCTCGCCGCCCGCGCGCCTCTCCGCAAGCTGGTGATCCTGGCGGGGCGCGCTCACTGCGCCCGCCCCGGGATCCCCGAGCGGATCGAGCGACGTGGTGCGTTTCGGGTGGTCAGCGTCTTGCCGGAGGTCGTGTCCGGTCACGCGGCTCCCGCGGAGGAGCCCAGCGATCCTCAGGCGCGCCAGCTCCCCGATGCGGTCGCACCCGCCCCGGAGAGCGACGGAGTCGCCGCGGAGCTCGCAGCGGCGTACGACTACCGGTTCATCCTGTACGAGCGGTGACGGACGGCGCGAGCGGGAGCGAGAGGCGGTTCACGCGGCCCCGCACCACACGCATGCGCTGATCCACGCCCACGATCTCTCCGGGCTCGAGCTCGCTCCACACGTTCTCTCCCTGGAGGGGCTCGCTCGCGATGATGAAATGGTTCACGAAGCCGCTCTGGGTGGGTGCCTCACACTCCGCTGACAGGCTGGCGCAGGTGTCCCGGTCCGAGCAGCGGCCCTTGTAGGTCGACAGGAAGAGCTCTCGGCCTCCTCGCGTCGCGACCAGGCAGCTCCCGTCCGTCACCACCAGCGTGAGGATGGCGCTGTGGTTCTCGTCGTCGCAGAGTTCTCGAACGCGGGCGACGGTGCGGCGCAGCGCGTCGAACACGTCCTCGATGCGGTGCTCTCCGGACAGCTCGCCGCGCTCCGCGAGGTAGGTCAGGAGCATGTAGAAGATCACCTCGCTGTCCGTATCGCCGAGGACGAAGGTCCGCAGGCGCGGCGCGATCTCCGCGAGCAACAGCTCCCGCTTCGCGTCGAAGTTCGGGATGTCTCCGTTGTGCGCGCAGGTCCAGCGCCCGTACTGGAAGGGGTGGCAGTTCAGCACGTTGATCTGCCCTTGGGTGGCCTTGCGCACGTGCGCCAAGACCGTCTGCGACGAGACCACCCCGCTCAGGCGATGGAACAGCATGTCGCCGAGGGCCGTGAGCGGGCTCCGGGTCACGTGGGGCGCCCCGTCGACGTAGAACGCCACTCCCCAGCCGTCCGGGTGCTGATTGCTCTGCACTCCGAGGGCGTTGTCCGCGGCGAGCAAGGACCGGTGCACCTGGCTCGGAATGACGCTACGGAACCCGAACAGCCGACACATCGAGGCGGCGACTATGCCATGGATCGCCGCCCCGAAGCACCCGAAGCCGATCTCCCTGCGCGAGCTCCGCGCCTCCACCGGCCGCGCTCCGCGCCATGGCCAGGTCGGAATCACACCCAAGACCCGCGCGGCGCAGCTGCGGGCCCCGCGTCCCCGCCCCCTCGACGCAGCGCGCCAGGCGCCGCTGGCCCCAGCCAGGAGCTGGCGCACCACTCGCCCTGGCCCCAGCGAGAAGGGGGCGGTTCCCTCGCGCGCGCCCGGAAAAACGCACCTCACCTGGACGTCGAAACGCTGCCTGCCTCGCCCGAGCCCCGAAAAGGCGCGCTGCCCTGGCGCGCTACCCGGAAAAAAGTTGGCCCACGCTGCTCGGAAACGACCACCCAAACGGCCGAATTTTCCGCTTCCACACCCGCGCGCGGCCCCCACGACCCGAGCAGGGCAATCTATTCGAAATAAAAAGTGAAGCTCCGCTTCCAGCCTGAGCATAGCCCTGGTAAAGAGCTGCCGCCCTAAGGGGGGTAGTCGATACGACACAGGACGACCCCCTGGCAGCGCTTTCACCCTCGTCGACAACTCAGGAACCGAGAGCATGCGGACCTTCAAGACTTCCGTGTACGTGCTGGCTCTTGCCGCACTGACCGCCCCCACTTCCGCCTTTGCACAGGCGGAGGACGGCGCCGACTTCGGCGCCGAGGACTCTGCCGCGGATGAGCCGGCGCCCGCTCCCCCGGCGCAGCCGGAGCCAGAGCCTGCGCCAGAGCCCGCAGCTGCACCCGCCGCGAGCGGGGGCGTGGATCTCAACCTGAACACCACCGCGCCCGCTGCGAGCGTCGAAACCACCTCGCCTCCCCCCGCTGCCGAGCGTCCGCCGGCGCCGCGCACGGTGGGCGGCCCCGACACGGGTGGCGCCTGGGAGTTTGGCTACAGCGGCTACTTCCGCGCTCCGATGCGTGTGGGTCTCGGTGCCCGCGACGTGGTGCCCGAGGGCAGCGGCAGCTCCACGATGCACTCGCCGGTCATCCCCGACGACCAGTACCTGAGCTGGCAGAATACGGCGCACAACCGCCGCGAGTGGGCGGAGATGTTCTTCTCCGTCGGCAACGGCATCGCGAGCGGTAACCTCGCCATCCAGGGCTTCCAGTTCACGGACGCCTCCTGGGCCAACACGGAGGCCCTCTTCGGCATCAGCCAGGGCTGGGTCGAGATCAACCACGACCTCGGCTTCGAGAACATCCGCTTCAACGCCAAGGCTGGTAGCTTCTGGTCCCGCTACGGCATGGCGGGGCGCTACGACGCCGGCGAGTACGACACCTTCCTGTTCGGTCGTACCCACGTGATGGGCGCCACCTCTCGCGTCGACATCGACATGGAGGAGTCCACGATCGGCTTCGAGGTGGGCTACGGCATCAACCGCCCCAACCCGCAGATGCACAACCGCGCGCGGTTCACGAACCTCGCCCACGGTCACGTCTTCTTCACGCCGAGCGAGGACCTCGAGCTGTCCGCGCACCTCATGCACTCCTGGGCTTCCCAGGAGGTGGTGCCGCATTACCCCACCGTGATCCCAGGCAGTAACTGCACCGGATACGACGGGTCTCCCGACCCGTCCGGAATTCAGTGCCCGATAGATCGCGAGGAACTGCTGGGAGGCCGCGACGGACTATTGGGAGTCTACGGGCCAGAGTATCCCAACGGCAGCCTCAGCGTGGCCGGTCTCGACGCTCGCATCGACTTCGGCGAGTTCGGCATGCTGTACGCCGGCTACGCCTACACCCGCGCCCGCAACGCGCTGGTCGTCGGCCACGCCCTCGAGCACATCCACTCCTTCGGCGGTGGCACCTTCAACCTCGGCATCACGGATCAGTACCTGGAGTCGCCCTTCTGTCCGGTTCAGAACTCCGATGGTTCAACCACGGTTCCCAACGGATCCTGCAGCAACGGCAACGGATCCATCAACACGATCCTGGCCCAGTACGAGCTGAGCCTGTCGAACTTCGACGTCTTCGAGGGGAACCAGGACCTGCGCTTCAAGCTCTACGGCATGCTGAACATGATCAGCGTGGACCAGCGTGAGAAGCAGTTCCTGCAGCCGGTGGCGGAC
>JAAZAA010000103.1 GCA_012514535.1 Myxococcales bacterium
GCAGGACCATCGGGCAGGACCATCGGGCAGGGCCATCGGGCAGAGTCACCGGAGAGAACCGCCAGAAACAGAGCCACCGGAAACGTGGTGGAAGCACAGGCGGGAGGACGTTGGGGCGCGCTGCGGGCCAGTCTCGGCGCGAGGAACCCGGGCGCGCCGGACGCGATCCGAGGGGGAAACTCGAATTTCCCCTGGCCCCCCTTGCCTTGCTGGCCCGAGCCGACGAAAAAGCCGTCGAAATGCTGGGAATCGATCTGAGCGGCAAGCGGGCGTTGGTGGCGGGCGTTGCGGACGCAGGCGGCTTCGGGTTCGCGATAGCGAAAGCCCTGGCCGAGGCGGGCGCGCGGGTGTGCGTGGCCTCATGGCCACCGGCGATGGGCATCTTCGAGACCATGCTCAAGCGCGGTAAATTCGATGACGCCCGACGCCTCTCGGATGGGAGCCTGCTCGAGTTCGAGCGCATCTACGCTCTCGACGCCGCCTATGACGAGATGAGCGACGTGCCCGAGGACATCCGCACGAACAAGCGCTACGCCGAGCGTGGGGACTTCTCGATCGGGGGGCTGGCGCGGGCCTGGCAGTCGGACTTCGGCGACGACTCCCTCGACATTCTGGTGCATTCCCTGGCCAACGGTCCCGAGGTCGCCAAGGACCTGCTGGACACGAGCAGGAAGGGCTACCTGGCGGCTCTCAGCGTGAGCGCGTACTCGCTGGTGAGCCTGGTGAATCGCTTTGGCCCGCTGATGCGGAAGCGCGGTTCGGTCCTCTCCTTGAGCTACCTGGCGAGCCAGCAGGTCATCCCTGGGTACGGCGGCGGCATGTCCGCGGCGAAGGCGGCACTCGAGTGTGATACGCGCTATCTCAGCTACCAGGCGGGGCGCCGTTACGATGTCCGCGTGAACACGATCTCCGCGGGGCCTTGCGCCACGCGCGCCGCGAGCGCCACCGGGATCATCGGTGAATACATCGAGCACTACGCGGAGCACGCGCCCCTCCAGGAGAAGCTGACGCTCGACGAGGTCGCGTACGTGGCGGCGTTCCTCTCGAGCCCCCTCGCCAATGGGATCACCGGCACGGTGGTCTTCGTGGACAAGGGGTTCCACGCGATGGGCATGAGCTACGGCTGAGTCAGCCCTCGGCTCCTCCCCTGAGGTCCCCTCCGGGGTGAGGGGCCGAACGTGGACGCTCGACCTCACGGGGAGGTCACCGGGGGGCGACACGGGGACTTCGTGGGCCCACTCACGGGGTCCACGGGGGCCGGGCCCGTCAGCCAGCCAGGGGAGCCGCGCGGCAGGCGGCCGGCCAAGGGGCAGGTCAACGGAGCAGGCCAACGGAGCAGGCCAACGGAGCAGGAGAGCCTTGAAGCCCATTCTGGGGCTCGCGCCGGGGAGAGATCCGCCGTGAGGTGTCCTGGTGACGTCATGGGTAGCGAGCAAGGTAGCGGCTGTCGTGCTTCCGGCGCCGTCTCAGTATGAGCTAACGGGAACGAAGCACGTTTCCTGGGAAAAATGGCTCGTTGCTGGACATCGACCTGAAGCGGGGGCCTCATCGAGCGAGAGCGTTTTCATCGCATCTCCCCTTGACGAAGCAGGGGCGCATCGGCCATCCTTGTGCTCACCAGTGGCGGGGGGAGGAGTAGCTGCGCCTCCAGTTCGTCGCGGTGCTCACGGTCGGCCCATCGGGGCTGGCTCGCCGCGAATCCTCGGGGGTTCGATCGGCTGCGAATGAGGACGCTTCGGCGGGGGCCGGAGCGGAGGTCGGCCGGGAGGAAGCCAGTCAGGCAGCCCCTCCCCGTTGGCTGTTCGAGGGTTCGGGGGACGAGGGGGACGGAAGGGAATAGGTCGCTGCCGCGGGGGTTTACCCGGTTAACGGCTGGGGAAGACGGCCGCTGGACGAGCAGCGTTGCACCGCCGCGGGGGTTGGTCCCTGCGGGCGGGTTTTGGGGGAGACGTGAAGCTGAAGAACGTGTTGCACAAAGCCGCGACGAGCAGGGGGAGGCGCGCCAACGGACTGGACGCGGAGATGCGCGACGGCCAGACCCGTGACGATCAGACTCGTGACGGAGAGACTGGAGTGCGCCGGATCGCGCGCGACGGCCGGGTCGGCCCCGAGGAAGAGCTCTCTGGCGTGCACGTTCCGCGAGACTCGTGGGTCGCGGCGACGCCGCCGTCGGGGGATCGGCACTCCGCCGTCGTCGAGCGGGCGATGTCGGTGCAGCCGGACGCCGAGCGGGCGACCACCCTGGTCATCATGGAGGCGGGGGCGCGCTGGCCGGTGTGGGTGAAGGAGCTGCAGCGGCGTGCGCCGAACTCGATGGTGGAGGTGCAGCCGAGCTCCGAGTCCATCGACGGCTTCGCGGCCCGCGTGCTCCGCCGGGTGCAGTCCATCGAGGAGCGCGGAGTCGCGCTGGTCGGTGTCGTCTACGCAGCGGCGTCACCTGCGACCACTCCGGAGCTGCGTGTTCGCCACGAGCTCTGCGCGGCTCTGCTCGAACGCCTGAGCCCGGAGGGGGAGCTCGTGCTGTCGGGAGCCTGCTGGAGCACCTGGGGCGTCGACGCCCGCTCGCGGGAGGAGTTGATGGTCCTCGCTGGCGACCTCGCCTGTGAGCTCGAGGGACGCTCGCAGACGGTCTCCGTCCGCTTCAGTGATCCGATCGAGGAGAGCGGCGTGCACAACGCCGTAGATCTCCCGGGGTTGCGACGGGGCGCCTACGGCCGTAGCGCTCGCGAGAGCGCTTGACGAGACGCCCCACCGTACGGCGCTCCATCATCGGAGACGGGCTCATCGGAGACGGGCTCATCGGAGACCTCATCGGAGATGGGCTCATCGGAGATGGGCGCCGTCGGTCGCTTCCTCCGGCTGGAGGAGCGTCGTGCTCAGCGGGCTGCCGCGGCGGCGTCGCGCACCGTCGCGATCGCCTCCGGGAGCTGCGCGTCGACGCGAGGTGCGTGTCCCTGGAGCGCGCGCATCGTCTGGGCGACGAGCGTCAGGGCTCCCCAAGCGAGGGCCACGACCACCCCGGCGTCGAGGATGCCGCGCCAGGGTTGCGGCAGGTAACGAATGAGCACGACCGCGCCGACGACCCCGAGCGTCACGCCCCAAGCGACGGCGCGGCCGCGGGGAGTCGCGTGGAAGAACGACATGCAGAACAGCGGCGCCAGCGCCACGTGCAGCGGGCGCGGATGTCGAGCGAGGTGCACGGCCCGCGCCACCACCCGGGGCGAGAACCGGAGCTGGAACGCGCGGTACCCTTCGGCGTACCCGTTCACGACGATCCACGCGCCACACAGGGCGATCTGCCCCGCCGTGAGGCCTCCGTGAATGGCGTCGAGGGCGATGGGAGTGAGCCGCCAGATGGCTTGGCCGAGCAGCAGCAGCACCCCGCCGACACCCCACGCCACGATCGAGAGCTCGGTCGCCCGCCAGCGGGTCGCGGGCCAACCAGTCTCTGGCCAACCCGGCTCTGGCCAGCCGGGCTCTGGGCGGTCCGTGAACATGTCTGCTCGCGTCTTAGCACGGTCCGGCCGGAGGGGGCCCGACCTTCTTGACACGTCGCGTTGCCATGCTCTGGTGAACTGGAGGGTTGCCCGTTCCGGGCACACCTGGACCGCAGGGAGGATCGACCGGGAATGTCGAAGACCAACGGGAACCGTCGTGTCGCCATCGTGGCGGGCCTGCGAACCCCCTTCCAGAAAGAGCGCACCGGATACGCGCGGCTCACCGCGCTGGATCTGGGGATCGCCGTGGTCGGAGAGCTGCTGGCCCGCACCGCCCTCCGAGCCGCTGACGTCGATCAGGTGGTGTTCGGCCAGGTGGTGCCTTCCCTCACCGCGCCGAACATCGCGCGGGAGATCGTGCTGGGGTCGGGGCTGCCGAAATCCGTGGAGGCCTACAGCGTGTCCCGCGCTTGCGCGACGAGCTACCAGTCCGTGGTCAACGTGGCGCAGGCGATCTCCGCGGGCGTGGTGGAGTGCGGCATCGCCGGCGGCGCCGATAGCGTCAGCGACGCGCCCATCGCCGTGAGCAAGAAGCTGGCGGGGGCCCTGGTCAAGGCGAGCCGCGCGCGCTCGCTGGCGGAGCGGGTGCGGGCGTTCACGGATCTCAAACCCGCCGACCTCGTGCCGGTGCCGCCCGCCCTGAAGGAGCCGACCACGGGGCTGACGATGGGCGAGAGCGCCGAGAAGATGGCCAAGGAGAACGGCATCTCCCGCGAGGCTCAGGACGAGTTCGCCCACAGGAGTCACGTGCTCGCGTCCCGCGCCTGGGAGGACGGTCGCCTCCGCGAAGAGGTGATGAAGTTCTACGTGCCTCCGGAGTTCTCCGCGGTGGTGGAGGACAACCTGGTCCGGAAGAACTCGAACCTGGAGGACTACGGGCGTCTACGCCCGGTGTTCGATCGGGCCTACGGCACGGTGACCGCGGGCAACAGCTCCCCGCTGACGGACGGCGCCAGCGCCATCCTGTTGATGAACGGAGAGAAGGCCACGAGCGAGGGGCGCGAGCTCCTGGGCTACCTGAGGTCCTACGCGTTCACGGCGGTGGATCCGGGGGGGCAGCTGTTGATGGGGCCCGCCTTCGCGGCGCCGTTGGCGCTCGAGCGCGCGGGCCTCGAGCTGGCGGACATGGATCTCGTCGACATGCACGAGGCCTTCGCCGCGCAGATCCTGTCGAACACGCAGGCCCTGGAGAGCGAGCGCTTCGCTCGAGAGAAGCTCGGCCGCTCGCGGCCGGTCGGGACCATCGACTGGGATCGGTTCAACGTGCTGGGCGGCTCGATCGCGCTGGGGCACCCCTTCGCCGCGACCGGCGCGCGTCAGATCACGCAGACCCTCCGCGAGCTACGACGGCGCGGCGGGCGTTTCGCGCTGTGTACGGCCTGTGCAGCGGGCGGGCTGGGGGCAGCGGTCGTCTTGGAGGCGCCATGAACGAGAACATCCCTCATCCGGAAGCTGGACGCGGGCCCCTGCGCATCGAGCGGCGGGAGGACGGCGTCGCGGTGCTCGTCATCGACGTCCCTGGCGAGCCCGTGAACACCCTGAAGGAGACCTTCGCCGAGGACTTCTCGAAGGCCTTCGACGAGATCGACGAGGACCGCGACGTGCGGGCGGTGGTCATCGCCTCCGGGAAGCCGAGCTCCTTCGTGGCCGGCGCGGACATCAAGCTCCTGCGTGGCCTGACCGAGCGTGAGCAGGGCATCACCCTGGCGCGGACGGGGCAGAAGGCGATGGATCGGGTGGAGCGCTGCAAGGTGCCCGTCGTCGCGGCGATCGCCGGCCCCTGCCTCGGCGGCGGGCTGGAGCTGGCGCTCGCCTGCCACGGGCGCGTCGCCGCTTCGGATCGAGAGGTGAAGCTCGGTCTGCCGGAGGTGCAGCTCGGCGTGCTGCCGGGCCTCGGGGGCACGCAGCGTTTGCCCCGCCTCGTGGGGGTCCGCACCGCGCTCGATCTGCTCCTCACGGGCAAGCAGCTGGACGCGCGCCGCGCCCACAAGGTCGGCCTCGTCGATCGGCTCTGCCCGAGCTCGATCCTCGTGGACGTGGCGGCGCAGCACGCCCTGACCTTGGCGGAGCGCGTGGCCCGCCCCAAGAAGACCTTCGACACGTTCCGTGAGTTCTTTCAAACGGACGAGCTCGAAGAGCTGGCCTTGGCGGAGAACCCGCTCGGCAGGAAGCTCCTCTTCGATCAAGCCCGCAAGAAGCTCCTCGCGAAGACCCACGGCAACTACCCCGCGCCCCAGCGCATCCTCGAGGTCGTGCGCCTCGGGCTCGAGCGGGGCGTGCGCCGGGGCTTCGAGGCGGAGGCGGAGGGCTTCGGCGAGCTCGCGGTCACTCCCGTGGCCAAGCGCCTCATGGAGATCTTCTTCGCGCAGCAGGCGCTGAAGAAGGACCGCGGCGTCGACGAAGACGTGCGCCCGCAGCACGTGGAGCGTGTCGGGGTGCTGGGCGCCGGCTTGATGGGCAGCGGTATCGCGTACGTCTCGACGCACAACGCCGGGACGTTCGTGCGGCTCAAGGAGCGGGACGACGCCGCACTCGCCGCGGGGCTCCGCAGGATCCGCGAGGAGCTGAGCGAGCGGCTGCGGCGCAAGCGCATCACGCAGTACGAGTTCGACCTGATGTCGAGCCGCGTCACGGCGACGACGGACGACACCGGGCTCGCCTCCTGCGACGTCGTGATCGAGGCGGTGTTCGAGGACCTCGAGCTGAAGAAGCAGATGTTACGGCTCGTCGAGTCCTCGGGTGGGGAGCGCACGATCTTCGCCTCGAACACGTCGTCGCTGCCCATCTCCGCGATCGCTGCGGCCGCCCAGCACCCGGAGCGGGTGATCGGCATGCATTACTTTTCGCCGGTGCCGAAGATGCCGCTGCTCGAGGTGGTGGTGAGCGAGCACACGGCGCCGTGGGTGACGGCGACGTGCGTGGAGCTCGGCAAGCGGCAGGGCAAGGTGGTCATCGTCGTGCGGGACGGGCCGGGCTTTTACACCTCGCGCATCTTGGGGGCGTTCCTCAACGAGGCCGCCCACGCGCTCTCGGAGGGGTACCGCGTCGAGGCGATCGACCTGGCCCTGACGCGGCTGGGGTTCCCGGTGGGGCCGTTGCAGCTCCTCGACGAGATCGGTCTGGACGTCGGAGCCAAGGTCGGCGGCATTCTCCACGACGCCTTCGGTGAGCGCCTCGCGCCCCCGCCCGGGATGGCGCGCCTCGTGGAAGGCGAGCGGCTGGGGCGCAAGAACGGGCGCGGCTTCTACCTGTACGACCAGGACTACCGGAAGGGGCGGCGCCCGACGGACGCAACCGTCTACGAGGTGCTCGGGGTGACCCCCCGCGACGAGGAGACGGACGAGCTGGCGGAGCGCTGTCTGCTTCAGATGGTCAACGAGGCGGCGCGCTGCGTGGAGGAGGGCATCGTGCGCTCGGCTCGGGACGCGGACGTAGGGGCGGTCTTCGGGCTCGGGTTTCCTCCGTACCTGGGGGGGCCCTGCCGCTACGTGGACGCGACCGGGGCGCCGACCGTGCTGAGGAGGCTGGAGCAGTACCGGGGCCGCTACGGCACGCGCTTCACGCCCGCGCCCGCCATCGAACGCCAAGCCGCCGAGGGCAAGCGCTTCTACGAAGACGAACCCCTCTGAGGGAGCGCTCTCTCCGGGCTCCGTCTCCGCGCGTGGTCAGAGCGTGGTCTCCGAGTGGTCTCCGCGCGTGGTCTCCGCGC
>JAAZAA010000018.1 GCA_012514535.1 Myxococcales bacterium
AGCTTATCAGGGAGATAGGAAAGCGATTCCCAGCGATGAGGGCAATCACCAAGACCAGCCTGTCAGCTTATCAGGGAGATAGGAAAGCGATTCCCAGCTGTTCGACGCGCTCCTGGGCGAGGGCACGTCAGCTTATCAGGGAGATAGGAAAGCGATTCCCAGCGCACGGACGACGTGTTCGCCGTGGGCGCTCGCGCTGTAAGGAGGTCTCGTGCCTCCGCCTAGTTGTGTTCCGGACGAGTCCTGTGATGGCCTACGCGAGAAGGCTCGGTCGGTGCCGGTAGTGGGTTGCGTTTTGCTCATCGTACTGAGTAAAATTACTCAATGCGATGAGCATGCTGTCGCACCCCTACCAGAGGCCTCATGTGGCGGAGCTCGTGCGGCGCCTAGCCGAGCCGCGCCGGTTCATCCAGGTGGTAACGGGTCCCCGCCAGGTGGGGAAGACGACGCTCGTCCTGCAGGCGGTCGCCGGGCTCGACGTACCGCCGCGCTTCGCCAGTGCGGATGAACCTACCCTGCGCGGCGCCGCGTGGATCCAGCAGCAGTGGGACGCGGCGAGGCTCGAGGGAGCCGTGCTAGTCCTGGACGAGGTGCAGAAGGTGACCGGCTGGTCGGAGACCGTGAAGCGCCTCTGGGACGAGGACACCCGTGCGGGCAGGGGCCTCAGGGTCGTCCTCCTCGGCTCAGCACCCCTCCTGGTGCAGCGCGGGCTGACCGAGAGCCTAGCGGGCCGCTTCGAGCTCCTGCACGTCGGCCACTGGTCGTACGCCGAGATGCGGGCGGCCTTCGGTTTCGACCTAGAGCGCTACCTCTACTTCGGTGGCTACCCGGGTGCCGCGGCGCTAACGGGTGAGTCCGACCGCTGGCGGCGCTACGTGCTCGACTCGTTGATCGAGACGACGATCTCCCGCGACCTGCTGCTGCTCACGCGCATAGACAAGCCTGCGCTCTTGAGGCGGCTCTTCGAGCTCGCCTGCCGCTACTCGGGCCAGGTGCTCTCCTACAACAAGATGCTGGGTCAGCTCCAGGACGCGGGCAACACCACGACGCTCGCCCACTACCTCGACCTGCTGTCGGGTGCCGGGCTCGTGACCGGGCTCCAGAAGTACGCAGGAGACGCGGCACGCAGCAGGGCCTCCAGCCCTAAGCTCCAGGTGCTGAACACGGCTCTCATGACGGCCCTCTGGGGCCAGAGCCTGGAAGAGGTACGGTCGGACGGGGAGCGCTGGGGGCGTCTCGTGGAGTCCGCGGTCGGAGCCCATCTGGCGAACGCCGCCGCGGCCGGCGACCTGGAGCTCTACTACTGGCGAGAGCGCAACCACGAGGTCGACTTCGTGATCAGGGCGGGCAAGCGCCTCGCCGCCATCGAGGTGAAGAGCTCGCGGTCCCCGGACCGCCTGCCCGGCACCGAGGCGTTCGGGAGGGCGTTCTCACCGCGTAGGACCTTGCTCGTCGGCGGCGACGGGATAGACCTCGAGCGGTTCCTGGATCAGCCGGCGGAACGTTGGCTGGAAGGGGCCTGAGCTTCCGCCATCACGCCGTCCGGTAGTAGGCGTAGAGCAGTCCGCTGTCGGGGAAGGAACGATGCTCGACGAGCTCGAGGTCGAGGCGGACGCCGTAGGGGAAGAAGCGCTTGCCGCCGCCCACGACGCTCGAAGTCATGAACAGGTGGGCCTCGACGACGAGGCCGGCTGCGATCGCTCGCGCGGCGAGCGTCGGCCCCGAGACGGAGACGTCGCGGTCCGCCCCCTTCTTGAGCCGGCGCACGGCGAGCGG
>JAAZAA010000104.1 GCA_012514535.1 Myxococcales bacterium
TCCGGGGGACTCGGGCGATACTGGTCTTTTGGCGGTGCCCCACGTGGGGATCGCCGCGCAAGCATCTGCGTCGGAGGCCATCATGAAACGTCCCTTCCTTCTCACCGCTGCCCTTGCCCTGTGTTTCGCCGCCACCACGACCGTGGCTTGCTCGTCCAAGGACGGTGGCGGAGATGGCGCCACCGGGGGCTCGGGCGCCTCGACGACGGGCGGAGGTGACGGCTCTGGCGGAGACGACGGCTCTGGCGGAGACGACGGCTCCGGTGGCCAGGGGGGCCAAGGCGATGGGTACGGCGGCGACGTCAGCGTCGAGGAGGGCACGTTCTACTGCGGCGGCGTGCTCTGCGAGTGCAACGACGGCATCGACAACAACGGCGACGGCCTGATCGACGGCTTCGACCCCTACTGCATCGCTCCCTGGGACAACAACGAGTCGAGCTTCGCGACCGGGATCCCCGGGGACAACAAGGATCCGTTCTGGCAAGACTGCTTCTTCGACGGCAACTCCGGCGCCGGCGACGACAAGTGCCGCTACCACACCGAGTGCATCACGGGAGAGCGGGACTCTTCGGATCCCTCGTGCCAGGTGGTCGATGCCTGCATCGACTTCTGCGGCCAGCTCACTCCCAACGGCTGCGATTGTTTCGGCTGCTGCGCGGTGGAGACGGGCGGTGATCCGGTGTTCGTCTACATCGGCGCCGAGTGCTCCCTCGACGACCTCGACTCCTGCACCCAGTGCCAGCAGAGCGAGCAGTGCATGAACACCTGCGGCGAGTGCGAGCTCTGCGCCGGCAAGACCGTCGACGATCTGCCCGCCGAGTGCGGTGCGACGCCCACCTGCGACGGCGCCCCTGCCTGCAGCCAGAGCAGCGACTGCGACGGCTCCGCCTACTGTCAGCAGGGGTGCTGTCTGCCCATCGTACGCTGAGCCGGCACGTGGGGATGGGGGGCCTCAGGGCTCTGTTGACGCTGGACGGGCACTCTGGCGACTGATATTCTGTTCAGTGTCCTGGGCCAGCGACGCTCGGGAGCAGAGTCGCCATGTTCGCCGAGCTCCTCGGGCGCTCCTGTTTCTCTTTCCTCCGGGGAGCATCCCACCCCGAGGAGCTGGTCGAGCGCGCCCACCAGCTGGGGCACGCCGCCTTCGGATTGTGCGATCTCGATGGGCTGTACGGGGTGGTCCGGGGCTGGACCCGGGCTCGGGACCTCGGGTTGCCTTTCCTGGTCGGCGCGGAGCTGACCCTGGGATGGACCGAGGAGGGAGCGGCGCCTCGAGCGAAGCCTCTCGGCTTCGGGGGCTCTCCGGACGACGCGCCCCTCACCCTGGCGCTCCTCGCCCAGACGAGCGCGGGCTATCAAAACCTGTGTCGTCTCCTGACCCAGAGCCATGCCGGGCGCCCCAAAGGGGAGTCGCTGTGCGCTCTGGAGTGGTTGGCGCCCCGCGCCGAGGGGCTGATCGCCGTGCTGCCCGCCCCCGAGGAGCCTTCGGCGGTCCCCGAAGGGGCCCTCGAGGAGCTCCTGGGGATCCTCCGGGAGGCCTGGGGGGAGCGGGCGGTGTTGGCGGCGCACTGTCACCTCGATGGGCGGGATGGCCGCCGCATCCGTTGGGTCGAGCGCACGGCGGCCCGTTTCGGCCTCGGTGTCGTGGCCAGCAGCCGCCCGCGGTATCACGTGGCCACCCGCAAGCCCCTCGCCGACGTCCTCCACTGCATCCGGCGGGGCATCACCCTCGACACCGCCGGTCGGGAGCTCGGGGGTAACCACGAGGCCTATCTGCGCTCGGAGGAGCAGATGCTGCGTCTGTTCGCCGAGCGGCCTCACTGGGTGGGGCGCACTGCGGAGATCGCCCAGAGCGTCCGCTTCGACCTGTCCCAGCTCGAGTATCACTTTCCCTGTGAGCTGCCTCCCGGTCGCACGCCGGACGAGCGGCTCGCGGAGCTCACCTGGGAGGGAGTGCGTCAGCGGTACCCCGAGGGAATCAGCGCCGAGCTCCGGGCCCAGCTCGAGAAGGAGCTGCGCCTGATCGCCAAGCTCGGGGTCGCAGCCTACTTCCTCAGCATCCGCGAGGTGGTCGAGATCGCCCGACGGCGTCGGATCCTGTGCCAGGGGAGGGGAAGCGCGGCCAACAGCGCCGTCTGCTACGTGATCGGAATTACTGCAGTAGATCCGGCACGTTCCAGTCTATTGTTCGAGAGATTCTTGAGCGAGGAGCGGGCGGAGCCGCCCGACATCGACGTCGATTTCGAGCACGAACGACGGGAAGAGGTCATCCAGGAAATCTACGAGCGCTACGGGCGAGACCGCGCGGCGATGGTCAGCGAGGTGATCTGCTACCGGGGCAAGAGCGCGCTTCGTGAAGTGGCCAAGGTGTTCGGCCTGAGCCAGGAGCAGGCGGATCGCCTCAGCGGCTCCGTGACCCATTTCGACACGGCGGAGGCCCACGAGGAGCGGCTCACCGATCGCGGCTTCGACATCGACGACCCGAGGCTCCGCCAGGTGGTGGCCCTCGCGGGGCAGCTCCAGGGATTTCCGCGTCATTTGTCGATTCATGTCGGCGGGTTCGTGTTGTCCTCCCAGCCCCTGCACGAGGTGGCGCCCGTGGAGCCCGCTCGGATGGAGGGGCGGACCGTGCTGCCCTGGGACAAGGACGACATCGACGCCCTCGGCTTCTTCAAGATGGACGTGCTGGGGCTCGGCATGCTCACGGCCATTCGCAAGGCCCTGGCGTCGATCCACGCCGACGGAGGCCTCCGGGGCGTCCCCGAGCCGAACGGAGCCGCCTCGCCCCCCAGCGCCTCGCCCCTCAGCGCCTCGCCCCCCA
>JAAZAA010000105.1 GCA_012514535.1 Myxococcales bacterium
GCCCAACAGGAGATCACGTCGTGACCGAACCGAGAGAATACGTCTTCGTCGCCAGCGGCACCTGGGGCCCCGCAGAGCCCGGGCACCTCACCAGCTACGCGCTCGATCGGGAGACAGGCAGCTTGACGCCAATCGATCGCAAACAGGTCGGCGGTCTAGCGTCCTTCGTCGCCCGTCACCCCGCGCTGCCGATCCTGTACGTCGCCGACGAGGAGCTCGGCGGCGTGCACGCGGTGCACGTCGACCCGGCCACGGGCAAGCTGACCTCGGGGGAGCACCGAGGCTCCTCCGGCAAGCCCGTCTACCTCTCCGTCGACGCCGCGGGGACCGTGCTCCTCGCCGCCAACTACGGCGAAGGCACCACCGTCGTGTTCCCGCTGGACCGCGCCGGCGGGGTGGGGGAGGCGGCGCACACCTACGCCACGGGAGCGAAGAGCCACGCCGCGCCGATCCGGCCGGGCACCTCCCACGTCTACGTGCCCAGCCTCGATCGGAACGCCATCGCCCAGTTCAGGCTGGCAGACGGCGCCCTCGTGCCCCTCACGCCGGCCGACGTGCCACAGACGGGGGGCCCGCGGCACGTCGCCTTCCACCCCGAGGGGCACCGCGCCTACGTCGTGTCGGAGCTCGGCGACGTCGTCGGGATCTACGCCGTCTCCGCCGCGGGCACCCTGTCCGCGCGCGGCACCGCGCGACGCCTGCCCGCGGAGCACGCCTCCGCCCCCGCCACCCACACGGGCGCCGACGTGCACGTGACCCCCTCGGGGCGGCACGCCTACGTGACGAACCGTGGCCAGAGCAACACCCTCGCCCGCTACGCCGTCACCGCCGACGGCGACCTCACGCTCCTGGGCCACGAGAGCACCCGCGGAGAGACACCTCGCAATTTCACGATCGAGCCCGCGGGGGAGCTCCTGCTCGTCGGGAACCAGGACTCCCAGAACGTCGCCATCTTCCGCATCGACGAGGCCAGCGGCGCCCTCACCCACCTGGAGACGACCGACGTCGGGGTGTCACCCTTCTTCGTTGCCCTGTGGCGCTTCGAGCCATGATCCCTGCGGCGCCAGGAGCTCGCCGGGCTCCACGTCGTCGCCGCTCGGCCGTCCCAGGAAGCGAAACACCACGAACACCAACGCGATCCCCGCCCCGTAGCAGAGGACCAGGGGCACACCGAAGGCGACGGGGAGGTAACCCAAGCCCAGCGCGGCCGCCATCCCCAGCAGCGCGTAGGGGAGCTGCGTCGCCACGTGCGCGAGGTGATCGGAGCCCGCCCCGATGCTGGACATCATCGTCGTATCACTGATGGGCGAGCAGTGATCCCCGAAGATCGCGCCGTCGAGCACGGCCGCCGCCGTGAGCACGAGCAGCATCTCCGAGCCCGTGGCGTGAGCGACGGGGAGGCTCACCGGGATGAGCATCGCCATCGTTCCGAAGGCGCTGCCCGTCGAGAACGCGATCAGCGCCGCCAGCAGGAAAGTGCCCACCGGGACGAGCACCGGGGCCAGATCGTCGCCCAGGAGCCCGATCAACGTCGGCCCGGTCCCGAGCTCCTTGCACACGGCGGCGAGCGCCCACGCGGAGAGCAACACCAACACCGCCTGGCCCCCCGAGCGGATCCCCGCAAAGAACGCCTCGACGGACTCCCGCGGGGACAGGACCCGCTCCAGGGCGGGCAACACCATGGCGAGCAGCGCCCCGACGAGAGCCGCGCGGAACAACACCGCCGCGTGGCTCGGGGTCGCCATGAGGGTCTGGGACCAAAACCCAGCGGAGAGCACCGCGCTCGGCCGCTCCGCCACGACTGACACGGCACCCCCGTCGATCAGGAACCCGCCCAGGGCTCCGACGAGGATCGTGAGGATCGGTAGGACGGCGTGACGCCCCCGACGTCGTTCCACGGGCACGCGGCTCTCCTCACCAGGCTCGGCTGCTCCTCGCGCGGCCGCCCCTTCGGGGGCGCCGCGCCCCGACGCCGCGTCTCTCGGCGCCGCGCGCCGCGCCGCTCGCTCCGCCCGCAGCATCGGCCCGAAATCGCGCCCCAGGATCGCGCAGGTGAGGGCGGCCACCAGCGCGAAGACGCAATAAAACCGGAAAGGGAGCGCCGCGAAGAGGAGCGCGTATCCCTCCAGCGCGAGCCCGAGCTCCTGCCCCACCTCCTGGAAGAGCCCCGCCTCGTAGCCCACCCAGGTGGACACCAGCACGAGCCCGGCGACGGGCGCGGCGGTGGAGTCCACCAGGTAGGCGAGCTTCTCTCGGGCGATCCGGTAGCGGTCGGAGAGCGGCCGCATCGTGGGGCCGACGAGCATGCAGTTGGCGTAGTCGTCGAAGAACACGAGGCAGCCGAGCAGCACCGTCGCCACGCGCGTGCTGCGCGCCGAACGCACCCACCCGCACACCCGATCGACCACCGCCTGGGCGCCCCCCGAGACCGTGGCGACGCGCACCGTCCCGAGCAGCATGCAGGTGAACCCGAGGACCTGGATGTGCCAGGGGCTGAACAGCTTGCCGACCAGATGCTCGCCGACGCCACGGGGCACCGCCTGCAGCCAGCCGTGGCGCAGCACCTCCCCGACGAACACCGCCGCGAGCAGCGAGAACACGAGGCGCCGGCTCGCCACCGCGAGCAAGGTCGCCAGCAGGGGCGGCACGAAGGACACGACCCCAAACGCCGCGGTGGCGCCCTGTCGTCCAGGATCGAGCCCGTCGGGAGCGGCGCCCGCGCCTGCCTGCCCGGTGAGCACGGCCGCGAGCGCCCACGCCAGGACGCCGAGCGCTGCGGCGCCCGCGACGAGGCGCCCGCCGTGGGTCCGCCACGAGAGCCAGGACGTCAGGGGGTCCTCGTTGGGCGAGGTGACAGGGGGTGAGGAGCTCGCAACGCCACGAGAGCGACCGTTCGAGGGAGGCGACGGACCGGAAGCTCCGGGAGGAGCAGCCTGGTTCCCACCCGGGCGAGCGTTGTACGCTCGCTGCTCATGATTACCGGCGCCCTCATCCCCGGCAAGCTGGACGATGCCTTGCGAGTGCTGACAGGTGCCACCACCCTCCACCCCGCCCTGTCGACGTGGCTCGCCGCGCGTTGGGAAGGCTCCCGCGAAGCGCTCCCGATCCCCGAAGGGGTCAGCCCGGACGAGGCACGACGCTGGTCGGAGGCGGCGGATGCCTTGGACAAGGGCCTGCCCGCGCTGACCCGATCGAGCAACGCCGCCGACCGGCTGGCCCCGGCCCTCCGGGACGACCGCGCCGCGCTCCTCTTTCTTTGGTGCACGAGCGTGGCCTCTCGACCGGACGTGCGCACCGCGCCGCTGCTCCGGCTCGCGCTGGCGCACCCCGAGCTCCGAGAGCGAGCCCTCGTCGCCGCCCAGGAGCGCCTCGTACAAGGCCCCCTCCTGGACGCGCTCGCCTGCGTGCCGCTGCTCGGCACCGGCGCGATCTTCACCCTCCCGGAGAACGCGGAAGCCCGCGCGCGCCTCGAGATCCTGATCTGGGAGGCAGGGGCGAGCGCGCTGCCCTTGCCCGAGCTCGGCGCGTGGCTCTGGCAGTCCGACGAGAGCTTCGACGTGCTCGTCGCCGAGCCGGCGCGGGGCTCGCTGCGTGGTCGCGTGCTCGCCGCGCGCTGCCTCGAGATCTGCGTCCCCGGTCTGCCGTCGCCCGCGGATCCCGCCCAGCTCGGCCGCGCGCTCCAGATCCTCCAACCGTTGATCCTCCACCCGGAGCCCCTTGTCTCCGTCCACGCGGCGCGCGCCCTCGGTCGACTCGCCGGGGCGGTGGAGCACCTCGAGGGGATGCTGCTCGACTGGCTCGGCGGAGAATCCCTCGTCCTCCGCAAGCGCGGCATGACGGCGCTGGCCTCTCTGCCGGCTCCGCGACTGCGCATCCTCGGGCATGAGCTCACGGCGCTCATTCGCCGGGGCGACGCGCAGGAGTGGGCCCTCCCCGCGGCCGCCGCCGGGACTCCTTACCTGTTCCACGAGGCGCGGGAGATCTGGGACGAGCTCGCGGAGCGGATCGCCGCGGGCGCGGGGGGCAGCGTCGCTGCTCGGGCGTTGGCGCGGGGGTTGGCCGCGTTGTGGCGAACGGGACAGCGCCAGTCCGCCGTGCGCGCTCCCCTCGAGGAGCTCCGGCAGATGGCGCGGCGTGCGCGCGCCGACTCCATCGAGGAGTGGCGGGACTGGCTCACGGTCATCGCGCTCACCGATCCCGTGGAGGGCGCCGAGCGGGATCCTTTGGACGTGGAGCTCGGCCTCGAGAACCTCGTGCACCTCGCCGCCCAGTACGACGACGAGGAGGCGGACGCGCGCGCCGCGCGCTTCGCCGAGAGCCTCTCCCGCACCTTCGAGGAGGCGCGCCGCATCGCCCTCGGGCAGGGCTCCCTGCGCCATCGCGCCGCCGGCATGAACGCGCTCGAGGGCTGCGCGCGCTCCATGGCGCTGCGCTTGTGGAGCCCCCAGCTGGCGACCCACCCCCGCGGCCAGGCGATCCCCGAGCCCGATCTCACCGAGACGTGGAATCTCCTCGCGCGCGCCCCCAGTGAGCTCCTCGACGAGCTCGCCGAGCGCCGTCGTTCGGGGACGGCGGGCGCCGACGACGAGGCCTTGGAGGTGTTGGCGATCCGCCTGGGCGGGTACGCGCTGGACGCCTGCGGCGCCGGGAGCACCCTCAAGGCAGGGCCCACCGCCCACGACACCTGCCGCTGGCTGCGCAAGCTCGAGGGCATCGCCGACGGCTCACGGGAGCTGCCGTCGCCCCGCCGCTCAGCCCTGCAGGCCGCCCTCAGCTCGGTGTTCTGGCGGCTCGTGGACACCACCCGGGGCACCGCCCTCGGCGAGGTCGACGACGTCGAGTGGCTCGGTCCCTTCGCGGCCTGGTGGGCCCTGGTGATCGATCGCCCCGCCATGCTGCAACAGCTGGCCACGGCCCTGCCCATGATCCAGGAGGGCGCCCTCGAGCGCTGCTGCGAGCTCGCCGACGCGATCCGCTCCGCCGTCGCCTCCGGCGCCGCTGGCGGTCGCTGGGCAGAGCAGGCCCTCGAGCCCCTGCGCCAGCTGCACGCCGGGCCCACCGAGCTCGCCGAGGCGCTGAACGCCCTGGCGACGAGCCTCGGTCGCTTCGATGGCTGCTCGGGGCGCACCCCGGAGCTGGAGAGCCTCTGCCTGGAGCTCGTCCTCGCCGCCGAGCGGCTCCAGAGCGCCCTGGCGGATCCCGTGAAGGCGCTGCACCCGGCGGCGCCCGCGACCGACGACTCCCTCGAGCGCGCGAGCACCGAGAACGCCCCGCGCATCGCGGCGCTGGTCGCGCGCGCCATCCGCGCCCGAGAGCTCGGCATGCTCGACGTGTGGTTCACGTCTCTGGGCCCGGTCACCTCCGCCCTCGTGGAGCACGCCATCCGCGACGCCACGGCGCGCACGCCCCCGCCCCCGCCCTCGCGCAAGAAGCTCCAGCCGGAGACCCTCGAAGGCTACGAGCTGGTCCGCCCTCTCGGGGAAGGCGGCATCGGCAAGGTGTGGCTCGTCCGCAAGCCGGGCGCCGATCGTCTGTTCGTGCTCAAGGTCCCCAAACGCGAGGCCCTCGCCGCGGCCAGCGACACGGAGCGGGCCGGCATCCTCGCGTCCTTCGTGGAAGAGGCGAACGCGCTCGCCGGGATCTACCACCCCAACGTCGCCAACATCATCGATCGTGGCGTCGCCCAAGAGGTCCCCTTCCTGGTGCTCGAGCTCCTGATCGGCGCCGACCTCCAGCAGTACTCCGCCGCCCGCTTGCTCTCGCTCTTCGAGCTGCGGCAGGTCGTCTCGGACACCTGCGCGGGGCTGGCCGCCCTCCACGGCGCAGGGCTGGTGCACCGTGACATCAAGCCCGCGAACATCTGGCTGCGCCTGCCGCTCCAGGGGGGCGAGCGCTTCGCGCCGGAGCGCCACCGTGACCCGGCCCACACGCGCCCCCTCTCCGCCGTCGTCATCGACTTCGGCATGGTGCGGCCGATGCGGATCACCCCGGACGCGGCGGGGCGCTTCGTGGCCGGCACCCCCGGATACATCGCCCCGGATCAGGTGCTGGATCCCGTCGAGCTCGATGGGCGCGCGGACGTGTACGCCCTCGCGGGCACCATCTACAACGTGACCACGGGGCGCACCTTCTTCGACGACGTGACCTCACCGCGGGACCGCATCTTCGCCCACATGCAGAAGCTGCCCCTGGAAGATCCGGAGCGCGTGCAGGGATACCCCGCGGCGCTGACGAAGCTGCTCCGCGCCGCCACGGCCCTCGATCCCCGCGATCGTCCCACGCCCCTCGAGTTCGGCCGCGCCTTCGAGGCCTGCCTCTGAGACGACGCCTCTCGCGTGACCTCGCCGCGTGACCTGTCCTCGTCGACCCCGGTCGTCGACTCCATTCGTCGAAGCCGGTTCGTCGACGGGCCAGGTCGCGCGACGACGAGGTCGCCGAGGTCGCCGCGCGTGCTACGCTCTCCGTAATCGACGACAGCATGAGCCGTGCCGACGGGGGCTCCGCCCAGCGCTCACAATCCGCTGAGCGTGCGAAGCCCACCCGCCGACACGACGGCTCGCGGGGGCCCAGGGAGGGGACGGGGCCTCGGCAGAGCGGCCAGCCCAGGGGCGGCGCAGGGAAGCGGAGCGACTAGCTCGGTGATCCCCGGTACGGGACAGGTCCCCTCGAGGGTGCCGCATGACCCAACGGTGGCAGTTCGAACTAGGCGTGGCGCAGCTGGGGACGAGTCCGCTCGTGGCCACCGCGATCCACGACGGGCACGCGCTGCGCCCGTCGGTGCAAGCCAACATCGCGCTCGACGACGCCGCGCGTCTACGCGAAGAGGACCCGTACACCGCCCGCTGGCTCGACCTGAGCGACACCTGGGTGCGCATCGACCGCTCGCGCTTCGAGGTCGATCTCAACCGCCCCCCGGACTCGTGCGTGTACCGCGGCCCCGACGACGCGTGGGGCCTCCAGGTGTGGCGTGCTCCCCTCGCGGATCTCGAGGTGCGGGAGTCCCTCCACGCCTATCGGGATTTTTACGCCCAGGTGCGCTCGTTGCTCGAGCACCTCTGCGAGCGGTTCGGCGGGTTCGTCCTTTACGACCTGCACAGCTACAACCACCGCAGGGCGGGCCCGGGGGCGCCCGCGACACCCGCCTCGCTGGCTCCCGAGATCAACGTGGGCACCGGGTCTCTGGACGCACGTCGGTGGGGGCACGTCGTCGACACCTTCGTCGAGCGGCTGCGGAGGCACGACTTCCTCGGACGTCCCCTCGACGTGCGCGAGAACGTCAACTTCCGCGGCGGGTACCTCTCGCGCTGGGTCCATCGACAGTTCGGGGACAGCGGCTGCGCCCTCGCCATCGAGGTGAAGAAGTTCTTCATGGATGAGTGGTCCGGTCACGTCGACGAGCGGCTGCTCGTGGAGATCGGTCGCGCCTTGAAATCCACGACGGGCCCCGTGCTCGAGGTTGCGCTGCCGCCACCGCGGACGCGCCCTGCGCACGCTGGCTCCCCCCGCCGCCCCGCGGCGCCCCACGGGAGGTGAACGGGGTGGCCGCCTTCACGCTCCCAGCGCTCGATTCACCGACCCCAGTGCGCGTCAGCGCGGACTGGGGGCGGCTCCACCTCGATCGGCCGCTCCCCTGTCTGGGCGTCTGTCAGGTGTCCCAACGGGTCACCTCCTCGGACCGCACCCTCATCGAGGGGTGGCCCGCTTACCTGGTGTACTCCCAGCTCGAAGGGACGACGGAGGACGTCTCCTCGTCCCCGGACGCTGCCCTCGGCACCCGCGCGCTGGCGGTCCTCCAGCACGTCGCCCGGGAGCGCATCCGCCGCTTCGGCGCGTTCCTGGTGGTGGAGCTGAACCTCTTGGAGCACCCCGCTGGCGGAGCGACGATCCGCGTGCGCAGCCGCGCGCCCCACCCGGACGTCCTGGGAGCGCTCGCCTCCGGCCTCGAGCCCATCACGCGTCTCGGTGACGTACCCGCGCTCCACGTGCGGCAGCGCGTGGACCCCGCTGCGCTCCTGAGCCCACCCGCGTCGACGCCCGGCTACTGGCTCACCATCGATCTGGATCCGCTCCACTTCGATCCAGAGACGGGCCGCGCCTACCCGATGGTCGGGCGCGCCCTCGAGATCGTGCTCGATGAGGCCATCCGGGAGTGCTGGTTTCAGTTCCTGCGCCACCACACGAGCGTCCGCGTCCGCTCCGCGGCGGCCGTGGGACGCCGACACCTGCTCGCCCCCGAGTGGAGCACCGATCGGGCGCTGACGCGCATCAACGAGAGCTACGACTTTCTGTTGAACATCACGCCCACCAACTCCGTGGCCGCCTGGCACGAGTTCGAAGCGTCCGGCTTCGAACGCGCGCCGCGCCTCCGCTACCGCCCCGTCGACGTCGATCCGGAGGAGCTCCGCCGCGCGCTGTTCCAGATCCCCATCCACCACGCGGAAGATCCGACCTTGGCCCAGCTCTTTCGGGCCGAGCAGGAGGGCATCGACCAGAAGCTGCGCATGCTCGAGCAGCGCGACACGCCGCGCTTCATCTTCGACAGCCTCCATCTCTACGGGATGGTGGAGGACGAGCTCCTGCAGCACGCGTTGAACGTGCTCCAGACGGTGGAGTGTGCGCCCGCGGGCTCGCCCGAGCCCACCCTGGACGCCGACGAGTTCGCCCGCGTCGCCGAGGCGCGCCTCCAGCTCTACAAGGAGGAGCTGCCCGCCGTCACCTCGCGGGTCGAGGTGCGTGACGACGTCGCCTCGGTGATGGTCGCCCAAGGCAACCTGCTCGTGCCGGAGAGCACCCGCTGCCCTCTGTCTCGGGTGGAGGGGCTCCTGGCCCACGAGCTCGGCACCCACGTGGTGACCTATTTCAATGGCCGCGCGCAGCGCCTGAAGCTCTTCGCCTCGGGCCTCTCGGGGGCCGACGAGCTGCAGGAAGGTCTCGCGGTGCTGGCCGAGGCGCTCTTGGGAGCCCTCACCCCCGCGCGCCTCCGCCTGCTCGCCGGCAGGGTGCTCGCCGTGCATCGGCTCACCCAGGGCGCCACCTTCGTCGACGTCTTCCGCGAGCTGACACAGCAGTACGGCTTCAAGAAGCGCAAGGCCTTCGGGATCGCCCTGCGCGTCTTCCGTGGCGGCGGCTTCACCAAGGACGCCATCTACCTGCGGGGCCTCCAGACGCTGCTCGACTACCTGGCTCGCGGCGAGCCCCTGGAGATGCTGTTCGTGGGCAAGTTCGCCTTCAACCACATCCCGCTCGTCCGCCAGCTCCTCGAGCGAGAGATCCTGCAACCGCCCGCCCTGACGCCCCACCACCTGCGGCTGCAGGAGGCGCAGGACCGGTTGAGGGACCTGAAGCAGGTTCAGGAGTTGCACGGCCTGCTGCCAAGGAGGGCCGCATGAGCGATCGAAGCATGACATTGGGCCTCGTCGTCAATTCCATCGACACGGAGCGCGCCGCCTACTCGACGACGCAGCTGGCGCTGGCGGCGCTACGTCGGGGTCACCGTCCCTGTTACATCGAACTCGGGGACTTCGGTCATTCGCCCGACGGCGACGCGCAGGTCCACGTGCGCCGGGTCCCCGAGGGCACGTACCGCAACGGGGCGGAGCTCCTGGCCGCCGCGCGCGCGGTGCGACCCGAGCTCGCGGATCACGACGAACCGGAGGTCTTGTTCCTCCGCTACGATCCCGCCGACGAGATCCAGCACCGCCCCTGGGCGCAGTTCGCTGGCGTGCAGTTCGCGCAGCTGTTCAGCCGACAAGGCACGCTGGTCATCAACGATCCCTTCACCTTGAGCGGCGCCGTCAGCAAGCTCTACTTCGAGGGCTTCCCGCGCTGGATGCGCCCGCGCACCCTGATCACCCGCGATCGGGCCGAGGTGAAGGCCTTCATCCGCGATCTCGGGGGCTGCGCGGTGCTCAAGCCCCTGCAGGGCTCGGGCGGGTGCAACGTGTTCCTCGTGGAGGCGGGCAGCCGCAACGTCAACCAGATCATGGATGTCCTCTCCCGCGACGGTTACATCGTCGCGCAGGAGTATTTGCCGCGGGCGGCGACCGACACTCGGGTGCTGATGCTGGAGGGCGCGCCGCTGACCTGCCAGGGCACCCTGTGCGCGATGCACCGGATCGGCGCGGCGGACGATTTGCGCAGCAACCTCCACGCCGGGGGCTACGTCGAGCCCTGCCAGCTGACGGACGACGAGTGGGCGATCGTCGAAGCCGTGCGAGCGAAGCTCATCGCGGACGGACTGTTCCTGGTCGGGCTGGACATCGCCGACGGCAAGCTCATGGAGGTCAATGCCTTCAGCCCCGGGGGGCTCGGCTGCGGCGAGATGCTCCTCGGCGTGGATTTCACGGGCACCGTCATCGGGGCGATCGAGCACAAGCTCTGGTCTCACCATCGTACCACCGAGGTCGTGGGGCGCCCACGGCAACAGGCTCAACCTGCTGGGATGTAAGAGGAGGAAACAAGAACATGGCACACGCACAATCCGTCATCGCGGTCGTTCCCTCGCAGAACGCCGCCGAGCAGGCCGTCACACAGCTGAAGGAGGCGGGCGTCTCCCCGGAGGAGATCTCCGCGCTCTTCCCCGACAAACGTGGCGCCCACGACTTCGCGCTCGAACATCACACCAAGGCACCGGAGGGCGCCCTCGCGGGCGTCGGCGTGGGCGGCGTCCTCGGGGGCACCTTGGGGGCGCTGGCGGGGATCGGCGCCCTGGCGATCCCGGGGGTCGGTCCGTTGATCGCGGCAGGTCCGATCCTGGCCACCCTCAGCGGCGCGGCAGCGGGCGCGACCGTGGGCGGGGTGGCGGGAGCCCTGGTGGGCCTCGGCATGCCCGAGTTCGAAGCGAAGCAGTACGAGGGGAAGCTCAAGGAGGGCAACATCCTCCTGTCCGTCCACGTCGATGATCGAGACACGGAGCGCCTGGCGAAGAGAGCGCTGGAGCGCGCCGGCGCGTCGAAGGTCGTGAGCACCGGCGAGGCGCGAGCCTGAAGGACGTCGGCCCGAGAGCGCAGACCTGACGAGGGAAGGCCCGGGGAAGCCCCTCAGGCCTCGAGCGCGCACTGAGCGGCGAGAGCGCGCTCGAGATCCCGGGGGCGCTCCTGGTGCCCCTGGGCGAGGAACGCGACCGCGTGCTCGATGACGGCGGGATCCCGGAGGATGCGGCGGTGACCAAGGCCGCGCGTCTCCAGGATCCGCGCCGCCGGCCAGCTGCGCACGATCTCACGGCTCGCCTCGACGGGCGTGACGCGGTCGTCCACGTCGTGCAGGCACAACAAGGGCGCCTGGTTCCGCTGCGCGAGCTCGACCAGGTCCATCACCGTCCGCCGAAACCCCAGATCCGCCTCGATCCGTCGCGCTGCTCTGTCCATGACGTCGAGCGGCACGCGCGCCCGCAGCGCGAACTGCCGCAGTCCATGATCCATCGACGGCAGCGGCGCGATGAACACGAGCGCGCCCACGGCCAGCCCCTCGCGGACGGCGAGCGCGGCCACCGGCGCCCCGAAGGAATGGGCGATGATCCCGCGCGGCTCACCGAAGCGCCGCGCGGCGCCGAGCAGCACGTCGCGGCACTCGAGCACGTTCGTCCGTCGCCCGGGCGACTCTCCGTGAGCGGGCAGATCGATGGTGATCGCCCGATGGCCACGCTCCACGAGCGCGTCGACGAACCCCGCCATCTGTGACGCAGCGCCGCCCCACCCGTGCACGAGGAAGACGGGCGCGGCGTCCCCCGAGCCGCGATCGACGGGCTCATGGACCCGCGCGACGGCGCCCTGCGGCCCCGGGAGCACGACTCGCTCGGAGCGAGCGCGCGGCGGCGCCGTCGCGTCGGGCTCTCCGAACGGTGTGAGGAACAACGTCGCGGCGAGCCGATCGGCCAACCCTGGGACTCTCCAAAGCAGTTCGTAGGGATGCATGAGGTGTGCTCCTTGTTCGCCAACCAACGTCGAGAAAGACCGCTAGCAGGAGGGTTCCCGCGAGGACGCCCCGCCACGAGCTCGCGCGTCGAGGTCACCGAAGGCTCGGCGGGCCCGGTTCGCGGCCTCCGGATCGCGCAGCAGGCGGGCTTGATGGTGAAAAGAGAACAGGATGCCCTGCAGCTCGAAGGCGAACTGCCGGGGGTCCACGCCCTGCTCGTAATGTCCCTCCTCCTGGGCGATGCGGCACGCGCGGGCGAGGGTCTCCAGCCAGGCGCGCTGGGTCGCCTCCAGCGCGTCCCGGACCGGCCCGCTGCGATCGTCGAGCTCCGTGCCCGCCGCCACGAAGACGCACCCTCCCGAGCGCCCCGTCGACGCCCACGCGAGCCAGCGCTCACACAGGGCGGCGACCCGCGGTGCTCCTCGCGGCTCCTCCAGGGCCGGACGCACCACCTCGTCCACGAAGCGCTCCGCCGCGGCGCCGAGGACCTGGATCTGCAGGTCCTCCTTGGAGCCGAAGTGGGCGTACAGGCCGCTCTTCGAGAGGCCGAGGCGCTCGGCCAGGTGCCCCAAGCTCAACCCCTCGAGGCCGAGCTGGGCCGCCAGGTCGATGGCCCCCTCGAGGATGCGGTCCCGGGTTCGCAGGGCACGGCTCACCCGGAGTGAATAGCACGACCGGTCGTGCTATCGAGAGAGAAAAAGCACGACCGGTCGTTCTTTGTCCCTGGCGCGAACTCCAAGTCCGCGAGTCCCACATCCGCGGAGCACCGCTCGGTGCCCGCCCCGCCTCCGGCAGACCGTTCTCGCTGAAAGCCGCCCTCGCCTTCGGCAGCGCCCCCAAACACGAAAAGCCGGTCACCCCCCGAAGGAGCGCCGGCCTGCGATTCACCAGACGACCGCGGAGACCCCGCCGCGAGCCACGAAGGCCACGCCAGCGGGCTCCCGCGGAGCCGGTTACGTTGGACCCCTCACTTGGAGTGGGGGGGCATCTTCTGCTCTTTGAAGACGACGTGCTGGCGCACGACCGGATCGTACTTCTTGAGCTCGAGCTTGCCGGTCTGCGTCCGCTTGTTCTTCGTCGTGTAGTACGTGAACCCGGTTCCGGCGGAGGAGACGAGGCGAATGTTGTCGCGCATGGCGCGTGCGCACTATCACGCCGCCCCACCCTGAGCAAGGCCGCACCTCGCTTTTCGCCCGCCGGGCCTTGACGGCGGCGCGCCTCCGTGGCTGACTCACCGCCCCTCGCGCCCCCGGGTCCGAGGTTCATCCCTCGGACTTTCCGCAACACTCATCTGCTACGGGGTCTCCTCGCGAGCAGGCGGCGCTCTCCGGCGCTGCGTCGAAAGTCATCCAGCCGTCCCTCCGCCAGGAGGGCACCTCGATCGAGGCTGCACCATGAAGCGTACTTTCCAGCCCAGCAATACGAGCCGCCTTCGCACCCATGGCTTTCGCAAGCGCAAGAGCACCAAGGGTGGGCGCAAGGTCCTGAAGAACCGCCGTCGCCGCGGTCGTTGGCGCCTCGCGGTCTCCACCTACAAGAAGTGAGCTAGCGCTCCCGCCCGCTCCCTGACCCGCCGCCGCTCGGCGCGCTCGGGCCATGGTAGGGGGCTCTCGCGAACCCCGAGCGGGACCGGAGCCGCGACGCCGCGACACCAGGCCGACGCTTCGGGAGATCCGCCAAGGAGCGCCTCCTCGAGGAGCCAGGACCATCCCCAGCAACACGGACCGGGAACGATCTTCGCTGCCCCCCGACACGGCGCGGCGCCCTGACGGGGCGGCGCGCCGTCGTTCGTCGCAGGGCTTGGGTCGAGAGCGCCGTGTCCGTTCCCGGTCGGAGTTCCAAAGGATCCAGCGCGAGGGGCGTCGGGTCACGACCCCCTCCTTCGTGCTGCTGCTCGCCGCCCGTGAGGCGGACGGCGCCGCTGCGCGCCTCGGCATCACCGCCTCCAAGCGCGTCGGCAACGCGGTGGTCCGGAACCGGGTCAAGCGGGTGGTGCGGGAGGCGTTTCGCCGGTCGGGGACCTTGTTCGAGCCCGACCTCGACGTCGTGGTCATCGCCCGCGCAGCCGCTGCTGCCTTGCAGCCGGCCCAGGTCCTCGACGAGTGGCGGGCCGCCCAGCGCCGTCTCCTCAAGGCCGCCCGGAGCGCGCGGGAAGACTCGAAGCGCTCTGCCGCCCCGGCTCCTTCCGGCGCGGACGACGCGCCGTCGCCCTAGCGACGTCGTCTGTTTCGTTGCACGCTCCCCGGGGGCGGGACGAATCACGATGCTGGCCAAAGCACTCATCGCGCTCATTCGCATCTACCAGTGGGTGCTGTCGCCCCTGCTGGGCCCTTGCTGTCGTTTCGAGCCCTCCTGCTCCCGCTATGCGATCGCTTGCCTCTCGACGCACGGGCCCTGGCGCGGTACCTGGCTCGCGGTGCGGCGCATCCTGCGTTGCCACCCCTTCCATCCAGGCGGCTACGATCCGCCGCCCCACCCTTCGAAGCGCTCCCCTGCCTCGCTCGGGTCGCAAACGTAGTCCGACATGGGCCTTTCGCGCCTCTTCCTGATCCTCGGCCTGTTCCTCCTCCTCTTCTTCGGTTGGCGGAGCATTTCCGGCGGCGGCTCCGAGCTGCAGCCGATCCGCCCCGTGCCCGTGGTGCACCCCGAGGGCGAACGCCCGCCGGAGCAGCACTGCGACCTCTGGACGGAGCACTTCCGCGCGCGCATCAGCAGCCGCGGTGGTGCGCTCCAGAAGCTCCAGGTGCTCCCCGCCAAGTACCGGCGGGACGGCGAGCCCATCGACCTCGTCACCACCCCGGACCATCCCCACCTGAACCCGCTCTTCACCGCGTTCCGCAACCCGACCGCGATCCGCGACGATCACGAGAACTGGTTGGTGCAGCAGGACGTGCTCGATTGGCGCATCGTCCGGTCCACCGCCACCTCGTGCGAGCTCGAGTTCAGGGACGCGACCGTCGCCCTGACCAGGACGATCGAGGCAGGACGTGGCCCCTACGAGCTGTCGGTGAAGACGACGGTCGAGAACCTCTCCGACCGTAAGCGGCACTACGCGCTGATCGTCAGCACCACCGACTTCCGCCGCGACGACGAGGTCGAGGGGGCGATGTTCACGATGAACCCGCTCAACACGCACGTCGAGTGCGTGGCGCCCGACGGCGACGCGGATCGTCGGCGCAGGGACGACTTCGATGCCTCGGATTTCGAGAAGCAGGAGAACTTCCCGCGGACGGAGCTGACGGACGGGTCTTGGTTCCAGTCGGCGGGCAACGCCACCCTGGCCGCCGTCTCGAACGCGTACTTCACCAACGCGATCTTCCACGATCAGGGCCCGGCGGCGCCCCTCTGCCAGCTGCAGATCGAGGAGCGCTGGCACGTTGGTCAGTACCGGTCGAAGAGCGCCGATCCGAACAGCGCGGCCCTCTACAAGGCCCGCCTCGCGTACCCGGTCCGCACCCTCGCGCCGGGCCAGAGCGAGAGCTTCGAGCACACGGCGTTCATCGGCCCGAAGGAGCGCCAGGCCCTCGAGACCGCGGGACCGCAGTTCGTGGAGCTGATCGATCTCGGGTTCTTCTCCTCGATCGCCCGAGTCCTCGTCTCCTTCCTACTCAAGGTCTACTCGCTCATCCCCAACTGGGGCGTGGCCATCATCGTCCTGACGATCACCGCGCGGCTGCTGCTGTTCCCGCTGTCGGTGCCCTCGATCAAGAACATGGTCCACATGCGGGAGCTCAAGCCCGAGATGGACGCCCTGAACGAGAAGTTCAAGGACGACCCTCAGGCCAAAGGCCTCGCGCAGATGGAGCTGTGGCGCAAACACGGCGTGAACCCGATGAAGGGTTGCTTGCCTCAGCTCGCCTCGATGCCGGTCTGGGTGGCGCTCTACACGACGCTGCAGACCGCCGTCGAGCTCTACAACATCCCCTTCCTCTGGTTCCCCGATCTTTCGCGGCCGGACCCCTACTACGCTCTGCCCTTCATCATCGGCGGCGTGTTCTTCCTGCAGCAGAAGCTGATGCCGATGCAGGCGGGGGATCCCACCCAGCAGAAGATCATGATGTACTTCATGCCGGGCATGTTCACCGTGTTCATGCTGTTTTTACCGGCAGGTCTTGGTGTGTACATGTTCACGAACAGCCTGCTCGGTATCCTGCAGCAACAGGTCGTGGAGCGACACGTCCAGAAGACCCTGAAGGGGCGGAAGGCGGAGCGCCCCCAGGAGAGCCAGCCCACCGGAGCCGGCTCGAAACGCAAGGTCAAGCGGAGCGGCGCCTAAGCGGGGCGCCCCACTCCCGAATCCACCGTAAAGGCAAGATCGCGCCATGAGTCACAACGACGATTGGGTCCCCGAGCAGGACCAAGAGCACCCGACCGAGAACGCTGGAACCGAGCACCCGGACCCACCACGGGACACCCGGGAGGCGGCAGCCGAAGAGGCTCGTCCGCGTCGGGGGCGCCGCGAGGAGTACGCCCCGCCAGACGAGCGCAGCCGCCGGGCCCTCGAGTTCGTCCAGGACGTCATCGAGGACATGGACATGGATTGCGAGGTGCGCCTGCGTCGGCCCCCCGAGGAGAACCCGGACGAGATCATCGTGGAGATCCTCGGGAAGGACTCTGGCCGCATCATCGGTAAGAAGGGGCAGGTCCTCCAGGCGCTCCAGTTCCTGGCGCACCGAGTCATCAACCGTCCAGGTCAGGAGCGCCGCCACATCCTGGTCGATGCAGAAGGCTACCGCAGCCGCCGAGACAACAACCTGGCCACCATGGCGCGCCGCCTTGGCAAACAAGCGGTGGAGTTGGGTAAGATCATCACGTTCGAGCCCATGAACCCCCGGGACAGGCGTGTGGTACACATGGCGCTGGCCAAGTTCGAAGGCGTCATCACCAAGAGTGATGGCGAGGGCGACGATCGCCGAGTCCAGATCATTCCCGTACGCCGCTGACGGTGACGGTCTTTCCCCGCGACAGAGGTTCCCCATGTCCCCCATTCTCCCCCGTTCGGTCCTTGCCCTCGTCCTCCTCGCTGGCGCCTCCCAGCTGGTCGCCTGCGGGCCCCGCGCCGTCCGCGGCGACGACGTCGAGGGCCTGGACGACGACGCCATGAGCACCGGCCTGGATCGACGGGACCTCGAGCGCCTCCTCCACGACAACATGTCGGCGATGGAGAGCTCGGCGGTGGTCCGCCGCTGGGAGCAGGAAGAGAGCCCGACGGTCGCGGTGCTGCCCTTCCGGAACGAGACCAGCGAGCACATCGACAGCGCCCTCGAGGCGCTCATCAGCGACGTCGAGACGACCCTCATCAACGCGGGCCACGTGCGGGTGGTGAGCCTCGAGCGCCAGGGTGACCTGATGGCGGAGATCAGGCACCAGCAGGGGGATGGCTTCGATGCCGGGCAGGTCTCGCGCTGGGGGCGGCAGCTCGGGGTCCGCTATCTGGTCACGGGCAAGGTCTTCAGCACGGACGAGCGTCTGCGCAAGGAGCGCCGCGTCCAGTACTACATGTTCATGCAGGTGCTCGAGGTGGAGACGGGGCAGATCGTCTTCCAGAACCGCTCGGCGGTCACGAAGGCGATGCTCTGACGACAGCGGGTCTGCTCATGTCCTGCGTCCGAGCGCCTCTCCCGTCAGCGGCAGCCCAGTGCGCGGACCCACCGTCCGCTCGGGAGAGCGCTCCCGGGACCATGGAAGCGCTTGCTCACGCGGGACGCTCTCGACACGTCGCCGAGAGCCGCGTCGTCGGGCGCGCTGCGCGGCGCAGCGCGGATTGCGTCGCGCGCCTCGCCACCGAACGGCGCCGTCCGTCCTCTGCCGGGGCACGCTCCTCGCTGCGCTCGCTGCCTTGGGCCCTGCTCCTCGGCGCCGCGGCGCTGGGCTGCTCGGGCCACTCCGCCAAGACCCTGGAGGCTCGCCAGGCGCTCGACGCGGGACGGCCGCAGCGGGCCCTGGCCCTCTACAACGAAGCCCTCGACGTCGAGGACGCCAAGGAGCTGCCGGAGGATCTGGAGGGGGACGCGGCGCTCCTCTTGCTGGATCGAGCGATGGTGCTGCAGCAGCTCCACGACTACCAGCTGTCCAGCCGCGACCTGCAGATCGCCGACAAGCAGATCGAGATGCTCGATTTCTCGCGCTCGGCGGTGGACGACATCGGGAAGTACGTCTTCTCCGACGACACGGGGCCGTACCGGGCTCCGCCCTACGAGAAGCTGATGGTCAACACCATGAACATGGTGAACTACCTGGCCAAAGGCGATCTGAACGGAGCGCGGATCGAGGCGCGGCGGCTCGCGGTGATGCAGAAGTACCTGCGCGATCACGACGACGCCGCTGTCGCGATGAACGCGCCCGGGAGCTACTTCGCTGGCTTCGTCTTCGAGAAGAGCGGCCGCGCCGACGAGGCGCTCCGCTATTACGACGAAGCCCTGCAGCACGGCACGTTCCCCTCCCTGGCGGAGCCGGTGCGGCGCCTGTCCACGCGCTCGAGCTACTCCACCCCCCGGCTGCGCAAGCTGCTCGAGCAGTTCCCCGCCGAGCCCGAGTCGACGGCGACGGCGACCACCGAGGACGAGGCAGCCGCCGCCGCGGCGGAGCTCCTCGTGGTGATCAACTACGGTCGCGTGCCCGCCAAGGTCGCCGCGCGCGTCCCCATCGGTCTCGCCCTCACCTACGCGAGCGGCGCGCTGGGCGCCGGAGACGCGGCGCGCGCCAATCGCCTGGCCGCCCAGGGCCTGGTCACGTGGGTCAACTACCCCGAGCTGGAGAAGCAGCGGCGCCCCTTGAGGAGGCCGAGCTTCTCCGTCGACGGTCGCTGGCAGAGGCTCGAGGGCGCCCTCGCCGTCGATGAGGCGGCCCGGAAAGCCTTCGAGGCGCACCGCGGCGCCATCGTCGCCTCCGCCATCACCCGGATGATCACGCGCGTCGTCGCTGGCGAGGCCACCCGCGCCGCCGCCGGGCGAGACAGCCTGATCGGCGTCCTCCTGAGCCTGGGCACCCAGGCGGCCCTCACCGCCGCAGACACCCCGGACACGCGCAGCTGGGCGACCCTACCGGCCCGCATCGCCATCGGTCGGGTCTCCCTCCCCCCGGGCAAGCACCGGGTCGTGCTCCAGGCCCAGAACACCCACCGGCGCACCCAGGTCGACCTGAAACCGGGAGGCTGGGCCGTGTTGGTGCTGACCGTCTTGGAGTGAGCCTCCCCGGGGCGGGGGCTTGGCATGCGGTGACGATCTGCTAGCTTTCCCGCCCCTCGCGGCGGCTGTCGAGAGCCGCCCTCATCACTCGGCGTCGCCCCCAGGGCAGCCCAGGGAGCGGAAAAGCAAGGAGCCGCAGAGCTTCGGGCCCCGCAGACAGGCCCTTCGTCTTCCGCCCGGTGATGACCATTGATGTGCCCCATTGATGTGCCGAGTCCAGCAACCGTTTCAACGAACAGCCGAGAGACAGCGCCGTGAAGCCCGAAATTCATCCCGACTACCACCCCGTCGTCTTCATCGACGGTGACCACGAGATCGTGACCCGTTCGACCCTGACGTCTTCCGAGAAGAAGACCATCGACGGCGTCGAGCACTACGTGATGCGGGTCGACATCTCTTCCTACACGCACCCCTTCTACACGGGGAAGCAGCGCCTGGTGGACACGGCAGGCCGCGTCGAGCGCTTCCGTCAGCGCTACGCCAAGAAGAAGAAGTGAGCCCCGGGGCGATCAGCCCCCTTTCTCTCGAACGTCTCCTCCGGCAGCCCCGGCAGGAGACGTTTCGCGTTTGAGTCATCGGATTCACGCGCGGCGCTGGTCGAAAATCGGTGCCGATTTCTGGGCCTGAGGCCGACTCATGAGGCACGCTGTTCGCCTCTTGCCTGTGCACCATGCACACCCCGAAGGCCCGGAGCGTCAACTCCGGGCCTTCACCAATTTTCACGCGGCGATCCTACGGACCCGCTCTCCCGGGCCTCCACCAGGCCTCCACCTCGGTCCTTTCCCGAGCAGCTCGCGGTGAGGCTCTCGCGAGCGCCGGAGTTGGTTGTCGCGCACCCCAAAACGGGGCGCCCTGCACGACGCTGCGGCCCGCTCACATCAGCTCCGGCTCCCGCGAACGACCATTGGGGGTTTCCCCCGACGATACGGCGCCCCGAAGGCGCGTGCGACGGTTCTTCTCCGAGAAGGACACGGACGCGTCGATCTCCGAGCACATGGGGCTACCCGCGCGCCCCACCCGGGCTTGCCCGAAGAAGTGCATCACATAAAGCTCACGCTCTACGTGAGAGCGCGTCGCGCAGCGCCGAGACGGACGCGGTCTTCAGGTAGACGACCGACGCGCCCTCGTCCGCTGCTTCACGCGCTTGATTCAGCAGCGCGTGAGACATCATGTTCACCATGACGACGACGAGGGCGACCTTGCCCAAGGTGCGACGCTGATTGGACGGGAGGCGCTTCTCGAAGTAGCGCAGCTTGTAGCCCTGCTCTTCGACGGCGTCGCGGTAATGGCGAAGCAAGCCGCCCTTTCCACCCAAGAGCAGTACGGTGGAGGGCTCCGCAGATTTGGAGGGTGGCACTTCGAAAACCTGGTCACGCCGACGGACCTCCGCAAGGGGGCAGCCCCCGATTTTTCTCCTCCATGTCAAGCACGAAGCTCCACGGTGTGGAGAACCGCGAGCGAACGAGCGTGCGCCGACGCTTCGAAACGCGGCGCTCGTTGCGACGCGAGATCTCTTCAAAGAGGGCGGAGCAAGCCCCTGCGCTCCGCCAGCAGGAGCGCGCCAATGTGCGCCGCGTGGCTCAGCTCCGACAGGATCCCATCGAGGTCCGCCAGGGGGAACCGGCGCACCACGACGTTCTCGGCGGGATCGAGGGATTGCTCGGAGCCCTGATGGGCCCCCCGCGCCACGTAGAAGTGAGCCCAGTGATCGTGGCGAGCGGGCTCCGGGCGCACCGTCAGCAAGGGCTCCCAGTGGTCAGACTGATAGCCCGTCTCTTCGCGAAGCTCTCGCTGCGCCGCGGCGAGGGGCTCCTCTCCTGCGTCGATGACGCCGGCCGGCAGCTCGAGGGTCACCGCGCGGGCGCCGTGACGGTACTGCTCCGAGAGCACGAGCTCGCCCGAGGCCGTCACGCAGACCACTGCCGCCCAGCTCGGCTGCTCCAGCACGTGGAACTGCTCGATGATGGTCCCGTTCGCCGTCCGCACCCGATCTTCCCGGAGCCGCAGCCAGTAGCGCTCCAGCAGGTAGCGGCTCTCGAGGACCTCCCACGGCTTGACGGTCATGAGCGGAACCTACAACGGACCGCCCCCGCTCGCGCCCCCCCAATAGCAAAGCGGCTGCGCCCCGAGAGGAACGCAGCCGCCGCCGATCCGTCGGTCCCGCCGCTCAGCGGACGATGACCGGATCCTCGATGTCGAAGCACTCCGGATCGCCGGAGACCCAGCGCAGCGCGTTGTACCAGAACTGAGGCACCTGGTACGTCGTGGTCGGGTGCACCCCGAGGCACGAGTGATTGGGATCATCGATGGTGCGGCAATCGTTCTCGAGAGAGGAGCCGTCCCACTGGCTCGTGTAGGTGACCCACTCGTCGTGGAACATGAAGACGCGCCCCGCGTCGACCTGCACCGTCGCGCCGAACACCTGTGCGCCCGCCTGAGCGACGATCTCGCCGTTCGGCGGCACGCTCACGGAACGCCCATAGAGCGCCCCGACGGCCGTGATCTCCCGAGCGATCGGGTGGGCCGAGTTCCACCCTCCTTGCGAGTAGGAGTTGCCTCGGCAGTACGCGCACGTGTCGTCCGCCGCCGTCGCAGTATCGCCAGGTCCCGTCAGACCCGCATACGCCAATCCGGAGAAACCGATGAGCGCGTGCGTGGGCTCCACCTCGCTCGGGAAGCCGCCGTAACCGGTGAGGGCGATGACACCGCCGCCGCCGCGGACCCACGCCTCGAAGGTCGCGAGCTCGTCGGGGGTGAACTGCCACTGGTTCCCCGCGCCTTCCTGGGTCTCCATCGCCTCGAGCAGGATCACGTCGAGCCCCTCGAAGAACTCGGGCGTGATCGCGGGCTTCTGCTGGTAGCTCTGAACTGCGGCGTTGCTGTTCTCGTTCAGCCAGGCCTCGATGGCGGACGTGCCGTCCGAGCCCGGGACGGCGCCGTACGTGCCCTGGCGCCCGAACACCGCGATACCAATACAGGTGCAGACGCCGTCATCGTTGCACACGACCTCACGCCCGCCGTCGTCCGTGCCCCCCGTCCCGTCCGTGGGGAGGAGCGTGCTCCCGGTCCCTTGGTTTCCGGTCGCGCCGGACCCGTCCCCGTTCCCGGAGGCTCCCGCCCCTGGGCTGCTGCCGCCCCCGACCTTGCGGGTTCCTTCGTCGCTTCCGCAGGCCGCCAGGCCCGCAACGACCAACGCCAGGCCGGCGGCGCGTGCCCAACCGAACCCCTCGAGAATCGCCCTGTTTCGCATCGTAGGTCTCACTAAGCTAGGGCCACCGGTCTGGTCTGAGCACATTGCCCTACCAGCCCTGACCGGAAGCGGTACCGCTAGCGGCACTTTGAAAGACCTTGGCGCCCTACGCAAGACGTGAGACCGCAAGGCCCCCCGAACCGAGTGCGTTCCGACAGGGGAGTGACCGGAATCATCCGCTTACGCCGAATCTATCCTTCATATCTGTAAACCGCTTCCGCGTGGCTCGAGGTCGTCCCGGGAGTCACCGATTTCTGATCTCCGCTATTGCACCGGCAGGCCCTGCCGGCGCCAACGTCACACACGCTCAGGGTGTGGGGAGGGTGGGGAAGGGTGTGGGGAGGCGAACGGGCGGACGGATCGAACCCGAGTCGTCCTCTCTACGGCTGCTCAGGGCTTGCCCGCGCTGCGCGCGACGCAGGCTGCAGCAGCCAATTCGCGGCTCGCGGAGAGGGCGGGATGACTCGCGCCGCTGCGCTGCGCGGGGGCCTTAACTGGGCCACGCTGCCTCACCTCGTCTCCATCTGTCCGGACTTGGGGCGGACGGCTCGAACCCGGAGTCGTTAGGTTTCTATCAGCGCCTCTCGGAGACGCTGCACTGCGGGGCTCGAATCCCGCCCCAGGGGCAACCGTGGTCGTGCGGTGGGCGTCAGCGGTTGCCAGTTGCTTTGCGGAGAGGGCGGGATTCGAACCCGCGGTACGGTTGCCCGTACACATGATTTCCAATCATGCACCTTCGGCCTCTCGGTCACCTCTCCAGGCCGGGGTCCGCTCGGGGGAGCGAACCCTCTTTTCGTCTCGTCGTGTTCTCGGTCGGTTCGGCGCGTTCTTCTTGGGGAAGCCCTTGGGCGGAGCCGACCTCGGTCTCAGAGGCGCGGCGGAGAGAGTGGGATTCGAACCCACGGTGCCCTTGCGAGCACACCTGATTTCGAATCAGGCACCTTCGGCCACTCGGTCATCTCTCCGCGGCGGAATGTGGCAGCACGCTTGAGCAGTGTCAACGGCGCGATCGCCTCGGATCACACGTGATAGTTCGGCGCCTCCTCCGTGATGATCACGTCGTGGACGTGGCTCTCCCGGAGGCCCTGCCCCGTCATCCGGATGAACTTGGCGTTCTTGCGGAGCTGCTCCACCGTGGCGCTCCCCGTGTACCCCATCCCCGAGCGCAGCCCACCCACGAGCTGGCCGATGATGGCCGGGAGCGAGCCCCGGTGGGGAACCCGGCCCTCGATGCCCTCCGGGACCAGCTTCTCGTCCGCGGTGCCCCCCTGGCCGTAGCGGTCCTTGCTGCCCCGCTTCATGGCCCCGAGGGAGCCCATCCCGCGGTACACCTTGTAGCTCCGCCCCTGGTAGAGGACGAGCTCACCCGGCGCCTGGTCCGTCCCCGCGAAGAGCGAGCCGATCATCACCGTGGAGGCCCCGGCGGCCAGCGCCTTGACCACCTCCCCGGAGTACTTGATGCCCCCGTCCGCGATGACGGGGATTCCGTGGGGCTCCGCCGCCTCGACGCAATCGGCGATCGCGGTGATCTGGGGCACCCCGACGCCCGCCACGATGCGGGTCGTGCAGATGCTCCCCGGGCCGATACCCACCTTGACCGCGTCCACTCCGGCGTCGATGAGCGCCTTCGTGGCCTCGGCGGTCGCGATGTTGCCGCCGATGATCTGGAGCTTGGGGTGGCGCTTGCGCACCTCGCGCACCGTGTCGAGCACGCCCTTCGAGTGGCCGTGGGCGGTGTCGACGACGATGACGTCGACGCCCGCCTCGACGAGCGCGTCGGCTCGCTCGAGGCGATCCTTGCCGGGGCCGATGGCGGCGCCGACGCGCAGCCTGCCGTGCTCGTCCTTGACGGCGAGCGGGTTTCGCTCCGCCTGCATCAAGTCCTTGATCGTGATGAGCCCGACGAGCTCACCGGACTCCACCACCAGGAGCTTCTCGATGCGATGCTTGTGCAGCATCTCCCGAGCCTCCTCCGCGCGACACCCGGGGCCGACGGTGACCAGCTGGGTGGTCATGATGGCGCTGACCGGCTGATCCAAGTTCTTCTCGAAGCGCAGATCCCGCGCGGTGAGGATGCCGACCGGACGTGAGCCGCGCACGACCGGCACCCCGGAGACGTTGTGCTGGCGCATCACCGCGACCGCGTCGCGCAGCGACTGGTCGGGCTCGACGGTCACGGGATCGAGGATGATGCCGCTCTCCGCGCGCTTCACCGCCGCGACCTCGCGCGCCTGGTCGTGCGGTGTAAGGTTCTTGTGAACGATGCCGATGCCGCCCTCCCTCGCCATGGTGATGGCGAGGCGAGCCTCGGTGACCGAGTCCATCGCCGCGCTGACGATGGGCACATTCAGCTCGATGCCGCGGGTCAGGCGGGATCGAACGTCGACCTCTGCGGGAACGACCTCGCTGTAGGCGGGCACCAGCAGGACATCATCGAACGTCAGACATTCGCGTAGGCCGTGCTGAAACATGGCGCCCAATACTGCGGAGAACGCCGCCGGTCAACCTCCGCGTCGCCCGAGCGGGCCCTCCGCGCCCCCGCGCCCCTGCGGCACACGCTCCCCGGAGGAGACGCCGCCCGCCTGCGAGAGCGCCGACTCGTTCCCGGAGCTGGGCCAGCGCACGAGGGCCCGGAACGCGATTTCCCGGGGATCACGCGAGCCAGCGCTCCTGGAGCGCTGCGGTGTTCCCCGAGCGTGGTAGGCTCCGCCCCGATGGCAACGTCCGTGGAGGATCTCGAAATGTACCTGGACCGCCTCGAGCGGCGCTACGAGCGTCAGCCGGACGGGACCCTGCTCGTCGCCTTCGGCCCCGGGCAGCCCCCCGTGGCTCTGCGCGTCGCGCCGCCCGTCGCCCTGGCCCAGGCGGAGATCGGCCCCTGCCCCCCGGACACCGGCGCGGACGCCGAGCGCGCCGCCCTCCTCTACCGGCGCCTGCTGGAGCTCAACGCGAGCGGTCTGGTGCACGCCGCGTACGGCATCGAGCGCCACCAGGGCCGCGGACACATCGTCCTGGCCTCTGCGGTGGAGCTCGCCAACCTGGACCTCAACGAGCTGGAGGCCGTCCTCGCCGACCTGGACATCGCCCTCGCCGAGCACGTCCCCGAGCTCCGCAGGCTCGTCAGCGACGACACCCCGCGGGAGGGCGCACGATGAGCATCTTTGGTCGCCTGGCACGACTCATCAAGTCCAACATCAACGATCTGATCAGCCGCTCGGAGGACCCCGAGAAGATGCTGCACCAGATCATCATCGACATGAACAACCAGCTGCTCGAAGCCAAGAAGCAGGTGGCCACGTCGATCGCCGATGAGAAACGTCTCGCCAAGCAGGTGGACGCGGAGCGCGCCAAGGCGAACGAATGGGAGAAGCGCGCGATGATGGCCGTGCGCGCCGGGGACGACAACCTCGCGCGGGAAGCCCTCGCTCGGAAGGCAGAGCACGACGGCATCGTCGAGCAGTACCGGCTGCAATGGCAGAAGCAGAAGCAGGCCGTCGATCAGCTCAAGCTCGCGCTGCGGGCCCTCAACGGCAAGATCGAAGAGGCCAAGCGCAAGAAGTCTCTCCTGATCGCGCGCAAGAAGCGCGCGGAGGCGCAGAAGGCCATCCAGGAGACGCTGAGCGGGCTGAAGAACGCGAGCGCCTTCGAGGCCTTCGACCGCATGGAGGGCCGCATCCACCAGATGGAGGCGGAGGCGGAGGCGGCCGCAGAGCTCCAGGAGGAGGCCACCGGCGACGTCCTCGCCCTGAAGTTCAAGGACCTGGAGGTCAGCCACGGCTCCGAGGAGGATCTCATCGCGTTGAAGCGGAAGATGGGGCTCTTGCCCCCCGAGCCCGCCCCGCCGGCGGAGGCCGTGCGCGTCGACAGCGGCGCGAGCGCGGAGAGCGAGTTCGACGCCCTCGACCCCGCCGAACAAGCCGAGCTCGAGCGCGCCTTGGCCGAGCTCGAAGCCGAAGAGAACCGACAGCTCAGCGGCAAGCGCTGACGTCGCGACTCGACGTCATCCCCACCGACGTGATCCGTGCACCGCTCATGACGCGCCCCTGCTCCCTCGTCTCCGCCCCTCCCTCTCGTCACTCCACCGCTCCCGCCGCTGCGAACCGCGCCGTCCCGCCGAGATCGCGCTGGTCGTCGTCGGCCCGGCGCCGCCTGGTCACCGCGGGCGCCGCGCTGGCCTGCCTTTTGGCGTCGTCCCTCGCGACGGCGCGGAGCTACGTGGCCCTCGAGCCCATGGAGGGCAAGAAGGTCAGCATCGACGGCATGCTCACCGAGTGGCCCGGAGAGTTCGTCCCCCTGAACGTGACCGTGCGCGGCGCGGCGGTGAGCACCCAGGCGCTCATCGGCTACGACTCCAAGTACCTCTACTTCGCTCTGAAGACACAGGACGATCGCATCGCCCGCACCGCAGGCGCCGGTCCCAACGAAGATCACCTCACCTGGCGAGTGCAGGTGCCCACGACTCGCAAGACCTACCGGGTCGACATCTATCCCGGCGATCCGGGCAAGCTCGCGGGGCTCGTCAAAGTCGACGGCAAGAAGGTCGCGGGCGCCGAGGCCGTCGAGAACCCTCAGAGCAAGGGCTACCACCTCGAGGCCCGCGTTCCCTGGAGCGCGCTCCCCGAGGCCTCACGGATCCGGGTCGGGCTGTCGGGTGTCCTCGAGTACACGGACGCCTCCGC
>JAAZAA010000106.1 GCA_012514535.1 Myxococcales bacterium
AAGCGGGCGGGGCGTGCGGATGGTGGATCGGGTGGATGGTAGCCATGTCCTTCCCATTGTAGCAGAACGCCGCCCCTCCTTTGTAGTATCTGTCCTATTGGAATACGTGCCCCCGCCGTCTCATGTCCCGCTTCCCCATCGTCTCGAGACTTCCTTCCCCCCCGTCTCGAGCGGAGGGGGCAGCAGGTGGCGGGCTTCCCCATCATCTTGATATCCCTGCCTCGCTCGCCTCAGGCGGTGACGAGGGTCGTGGGGCGGCGCGCGGCAAAGTTCTGGGCAACGCGCCGCAAGCATTTCGCGACGGCGGGACGGTCGCGGGGCACCACGATCAGCACGCCACGGCCCGCGCGCTGGATGCTGGCCAGCAGGTTCGGGCGATAGGCGAGGGCCGCGGTGGTGATGAGGATGGGTCCGGTACGGCGGCGAGGGCGGTGGGCCATCATACGGCGCGCTCGCCAATCGGTTCGTAATGGTCCAGCGCGGGGGCCGGATCGGGGGTGTCCACTTCGACGATGGGTCGGCCGGAGGAGGACGCCAGGTCGCGCTGGAGGTCGGCGAGCGCCTCGGGAGACAGGCGCCCGGTAGGCAGAGTCACCGTGCGCAGGCGCAGCGCCCCGGCGCGTCCCGGCCGCTGCACGAGGGCCACGCGCGGGGGCAGGCGCTGGGCGTCCTGGATGAGGCGCTCCCACTGCTCGGGCAGCGTGTAGTACAGGGGATGGCTACGCTCCCGCCAGTCCAGGTCGCGCACGTCGTGTTTCACCTGGGTGAGGCTCGGCTGGTGCAGCTCCCCGACGAGCTGGCGGGCGGTCTCGCGGCCCGACGCAAAGACCACCTTGAGCTGGGCGTCCGCCAGCTGGCCCACCGTCTGGTGGGCGAGTCCCAGGTGCAGCCCAAACTTGCGGCACTCGGACAGCATGCGCGACAGCGTCTGGGTGGAGCCGGCGTTGGCGCAGTAGTCCTGGAACTCGTCGAGCAAAAAGTAGAAGGGGCGGCGCTGCGCGCGGGGGACGTCCTTGCGGCTCAAGGCGGCCTGCTCCAGCCCGGTCATGATGAGGCTGCCCAACAACCGGCGCGTCTCGCCGTCCACCCGCCCGAGGTCCACGAGGAGCACCTTCCCCTCGTCGAGAATGCGCCGGAAGGGCAGGGCGTTGTCGGGGGTGCCCAGCATGCGGCGCAGGATGGGGTTGAGCGCCAGCGCCCCGACCTTGTTGAGCACCGCCTCGACCATGAGGGCCTGCTCCCGGCCCCAGCGGTCGTAGCGGTCGCGGAAGAAGCGCACCGCCTCGGCGTTCTGGCTCCGGGCCAAGAGCGGCTCGCGGAAGGCGGGGTCGGTGAGGAAGCGGGGCAGCTCGACGAGGGTGCGGCGCGCTTGGATGAGCACGAGCAGGGCGGCGAGGAGGATGTTCGTGAAGCGCGGCGCCTCGGCGAGCGTCTCGGGCCAGGTGCGGCGAAAGGCCTCGAGCACGTGCTGGGCGGTGGTGTAGGGGTCGTGGGGGCTGTGCAGGACGTTGAAGGGCACGAGGGTGTCCGTGCGGCCGGGCTGGAGGTAGATGACGCGCGCCCGCAGGGCCGGGTCCGCGAGATCCCCGTGCAGGGCGGCGAGGAGGTCGTCGGCGAGGTCGGAGTGCGGGTCGAGCACGCCACACCCCTGGCCCAGGGCGATGAGTTGCCGGGCGAGGTGCTCCAGGAGCTTGCTCTTGCCCTGCTTCGTCTTGCCGACCATATACAGATGCGTA
>JAAZAA010000107.1 GCA_012514535.1 Myxococcales bacterium
CAGAGCGCGGTGACAGAGCGCGGTGGCGCGCCGCGCGGAGCGCCTCGTCACGGAGAACGAACGATGCTGCGACGACGAGCCAGCGGCGCTCTCAGTCCCGTCCCTCGAGGCGCCCCCACTCGCGCGTCTGACTCGCGCCCCACTCGCGCCCCTGACGCGAGACACGTCTACTCGAGACCGAGCCGCACCATGTCGTCCTCGTCGAGGCCGAAGTAGTGGCCCACCTCGTGGAGCACCGTGACGCGGACCTCCTCCATGAGGTCCTCAGGCTCCGGAAAATCCGCGCAGAGGTTCGTGGAGAAGAGCACGATCCGAGTGATCTGGGTGCTCTGCGCGTGGTTCAGGTGGGCGACGTGGTCGAGCCCCTCGAACAAGCCGTAGGCGCGTGGGTCGAAGCCCTCTTCCACCAGCGCGCGGGAGGGACGCGGTTCCAGCACGACCAGCACGTTGCCGAGCCGCTCCTGGTACTCCTGGGGGAGGGAGTCGAGGACGCGTCGCGCCTCGTCGGCGATGCGATCCGCCAGGGGCCCATCGACGTCGGCCTCGTCGGCCGCGCCGTCCAGCTCCCAGGTGCGCAGGTAGTGCGCTCGTCCGCGGTCGTGGTCGTCCAGCTCGAGGTAAGCGCTTCCCAGGAGGTGGTGCGCGTCCGCGTCTTCGTCGTCGACCTCCACGGCGCGACGAAGCGTCTCCACCACGTCCTCCCACGCGCCGCACGCCGCGTGACCCTGCGCGCGGAGGTAGAGCACCGGAGGCGTCTCCCGGAGCGGCGGGGGCATCGCGGCGATCACGCGCAAGCCGAGCTCGGGGTCCTCGTGCAGCAGCTCCTCGAGCTCCGCGAGGGAGTCGTCGTCGATGTCGGTGGCCACGGTTTTCGGTCGGCTCCTCTTCCAATGGGGTGGGGTACGTAGCTACCTTAGCGGAAGGACCCGCCAGGGTCCCGAGCCGCCGCATGTCTGGGCAATTCGACCATGGCCCCACCGAGGGGGGCCCTTACGGCGATCTCGAGCCGTCCTGGACCCGTCGCAGGGTCGTCTTCTTGGCGATCTCCGGGGTCGCCTTGGTGGCGCTGCTGCTGGCGACGAGGACGGTGCTGCTGCCCTTCGTGTTGGCGCTCATCATCGCCTACGTGCTGACGCCCCTCGTAGGCTTTTGTGAGCAGCGTCTGCGGATGCCCCGGTCGCTCGCCATCCTCGTGGTCTACGCGGTGACCTTCGGCGGCATCTACTCCGGCGTCGCGGCGATGGCGCCTCGACTCTACGAAGAGACGGTGCATCTGACCCGGGACGCGCCGGCGCTGTTGCGTCAGGCCGCGGCGCGCTGGGGCCCCCAGGTGGACGCGTGGGTCAACGCCTACCTGGAGCGGGGAGGACCGGAGCGTGGGGCGGCGCCGGAGGGCGCGGCGGAGCCCGAAGCGCCCGCCTCCGAGCCGGCCATCGCCGTGCTGCAACGCCCCGATGGCTCCCTGGCGATCGAGCTGCGCTCGGGCGTGGACGTCATCCAGGAGAACCCCCGGCGCTGGCGGATCTCTGCCCGGGAGGAGATCCCGCCCGAGGGCTTCAGCGTCTCGGCGCTGGTGGACGAGAGCCTCGAGCGCTTCATCAACTACGTGAAGCTCAACGCCATCGGGGTCTTGAAGCTGGGGCAGACGATCGTCGCCAACGTGGCGCGCGCCATCTTCTTGACCTTCATGACGCTCATGGTCGCGGGCTACGTGATGCACACGCGGGAGCGCATCCTGGGGTTCTTCCGATCCCTCGTGCCGCCCCTGTCGCGGCAGAGCTTCGACCGGCTGCTGTTTCGCATGGACCGCGGGTTGGCGGGCGTCGTGCGCGGGCAGCTGCTCATCTGCCTGGTGAACGGAGTCCTGTCGGCGGTGGGGTTCTGGATGTTCAACCTCAACTACTGGCCGATCCTGGCCATCGTGGCGGGCGTGATGAGCATCGTGCCGATCTTCGGCTCGATCCTGAGCACCGTGCCCGCGGTGGCCATCGGGTTGACGCAGGATTTTTGGACCGCCTTCTGGGTGCTGGTGTGGATCGTGGGTATCCACCAGGTGGAGGCGAACCTCCTGAACCCGAAGATCATCGGCGTCTCCGCCAAGCTCCACCCCGTGCTCGTGGTGTTCTCCCTCCTCGTGGGCGAGCACTTCTTCGGCCTCTGGGGGGCGCTGCTGGCCGTCCCGGTGCTGTCGTTGACTCAGAGCCTGTTCAATCACTTCCGCTACGAGTGGCTGCCGTACGCGGGCCCCGACAGCCTCGGAGCCGAGGAGCTGGCTCGGCGGACGGCCCGCCGGGATCCCTCCTGAATCGAGGGCTCCCGAGCCGAGGAGGCGAGGGGGGCGCGCGACTTGCACGGGCCGCGAGGGCGACGCTATAGGCCCGCCGTGGCGAACGAGACGCGGAAGATCCGCAGGGCTGGCGGTCGGGACCAGACGAGCGGCAAGAGCAAGAAGGCACAGCTGAAGAAGCCGCTCGCCTTGCAGCCGGGAGACGTGCCCGATCCGCTGGGCCCCGCGCAGCTCCGGGCGACGTTCCTCCGGGTGGGGTTGATCGTCGGCGCGCTCTGGCTCGTCGGCGCCCTCGTCGCGGGGGTGAGCACGTCGTCCACCGTCATCACCGTGGCGTTGGCGGTCCCTGGGGTGCTGACGGTCGTGATCCTCGGAGTCCTGGTCTGGACGCTCCGGCAGGCGAAGAAGGCCCGGGGCGTGGCCAGCATCCTGCAAGGGGTGGAGTCCGCGGAAGATCGCAAGGCCGCCCTCGAGAAGCTCGAGGCCGGCTTCAAGAAGAACGATCCCGCGAAGGTGTTCGCCAAGGCGCAGCTGGAGATGCAGGAGGACCCGCGCAAGGCCCTCGCGACCCTCGAGCAGCTCGATCTGTCCAAGGTAATGGCGCCCGTGGCGGACGAAGCGCGCACCCAGCGGGCCATGCTCCACCTGATGCTCGGTGAGGTGAGCCTGGCGCGGCAGCTCGCGGACAACGTCGATCTGAAGCGTCAGCAGGATCCTCGGTCGCGGGCGATGATGGCCGCGATCGTGTCGGAGGCGTGGGCCCGCAGCGGACAGGCGAAGAAGGCCATCGAGACCCTCGACGTGTTCGACCTGACGGACGCGCAGCTCGAGCCGCTGCGACCGCAGATCTACCGCTCGTACGCCTACGCGTACGCGCACACCAATCGGCTCAAGGATCTGCGGCGGGCGCTCCGGCGCATGCTCGACATCGACGTACGCTTGCTCGGCGGCTTCCTCATGAAGAAGACCCACCCGCTGCTGCAGAAGGAGGCGCGCCGTCTCGTCGAGCAGAGCGGCGCCGTGCCCCGGCAGATCCACGTGCAGCGCCCCCGGGGCTGAGCTCACGGAGGCGCGACGGTCGCTGGAGGCCCGCTCGAAGGCGCCGCCGGCTCACCCGTCGCCTCAAGCAGGGGTCGCGGACGGCTCGAGTGCGGTGGGAACGCCGCGGCTCTCGGGATCGAGTGATCCTCGCTGAGGTGCTGCGGGCGGGAGCAGGCGGATCGTGCCGACGAGCTCGAGCTCCAGCTGGGGCAGGAGTTCGGCTGCGCTCACGACCGGCAGCAGCGGGAACTCTTCGGCGATGAGTCCCCGGACGTGGGGGCGGAGCTCGGCGGGCGCGAGGAGGACGACGGGCGGCGTCGTGGGGGATGTCGTCCCGTGCGGCGGCGTCGCCGGGGGACGCTGCCCGGCGCTGGCCGCGGTGTGCAGGGTGTGACGGAGGGCGCGGAGGATGTCCCGGGTGGCGGCGGGAGCGAGGGCCACCGTGTCGGACCGGGACGCGAAGCGCCTGGCCTCGCGGATCGTGTCTTCGATCAGGGCGTCGAAGCGGAGGCAGCGGAGGCGCGAGGTGGAGCCGGCGAGGGCGCGCGACAGCGCCGCCCGGCTGGCGTGGCGTGCGAGGGGCAGCAGCGCGCCGGGCGTCGTCTCCTCGGGGAGGGGCGTCGCCGGCCGGGCCAGGGCGGAGAGGATCGCTCGGATCCCGGTGAGGGGGACCTGCTCCCGGAGCAGGAGGCGCAGCACCTCCGTGAACGTGGCGAGGGGGATACGTCCAGGCACGGCTTCGCGGACCGTCACGGGAGCCTGGACCGCGAGCTCGTCGAGCCACTGCTGGACCTCCTCGAGGCCCAGGAGCTCCGCGGCGTGCTGGATCAGGGGAGGAGAGAGCTCCGCGACGAGGCGCTCCACGCCGGGCTCGTTGGCGGGGGGGCCGTGCAGCGCGGCGCGGTGGACCGGGGTGCCCCGGAGGAGGAGCTCGACGGCGCCGTCCGGGAGCCGCTCGTCGACGCGGAAGGTCGGGCGCTGCTCGAGGACGGCGGGGGGCAGCCCCAGAGGGCGCAGCGTGGTCTCCACCAAGCCCCGCGCGACACGCTCCAGGGGCGCGGGCCCGAGGCGGAGCCGCGGCATGGGACCGCGGGCCAACCAGGTGGCGCGATCGGGGGCCACCGCAAAAGCGAGGGCCCCGTCCTCCTCCTGGGCCGAGGGGACTCCGGGGCGGAGCAGGGAGACCAGCGCGCAGGCCGCTCCCGCGGCGACGAAGGGCCAGGCGGGCATCCCCGGGGCGACCGCCACGAGAAGACACGCGACGCTCACCCAGCGCAGCACCTGGGGCTGGCGGAGGAGCTGGTGGACGAGCTCCGCCCCGATGCCCGCTCGGGTCTCCCCGGCGACGCGCGTCACGAGCACTCCGGCAGCGGTGGCCACCAGCAGGGAGGGGACCGCCGCGGCGAGCCCGTCGCCGATGGTGAGCAACCCGTACCGGTGCAAGGCCGTGAGAGCGTCGAGCCCGTGTTCGGCCATGCCGACGCCGAAGCCGCCGATGAAGTTCACGGCGATGACGAGCAGGGACGCGATGACGTCCCCCCGGACGAACTTCATCGCGCCGTCCATCGCCCCGAAGAACTGGCCCTCCTGGTCGAGGCGCGCGCGGCGCGCCTCTGCGCCGCGTGCGTCGAGGGTGCCGGCACGGAGCTCTGCGTCGATGGCCATTTGCTTGCCCGGCAAGCCGTCGAGCACGAAGCGCGCGCCCACCTCCGCGACTCGCTCGGCGCCTCGGGCGATGACCACGAACTGCACGATGGAGAGCAGGGCGAAGAGCACTCCGCCGATGATGGCGCTGGAGCCTGCGACGAGGTCACCGTAGGCGCGGATGACGCGGCCGGCGTCGGCCTGGGCGAGGATGAGGCGTGTCGACGAGACGTTGAGGGCCAGCCGCAGCAGGGTGTTGAGGACGACCCATGTGGGGAACGCGGCGACGCGGAGAGGGTTGTCGACGCGCAGGGCGACGAGGAGGAGGACCAGCGACGCGGCCAGGTTCCCGGCGAGGAGGACGTCGAGGAGCGGCGTAGGGAGGGGCACCAGGAGCAGGGCCACCGCCCCGATGGTGAAGCCCGCCAAGGCCACGTCCGCCCAGGAGCCCGGCTGGCGCCGGGCTCGCGCCCCCATCCCCTCCTCGCCCATGAGAGCGGACGGTAGAAAGGGGAAGGGGCCCTCACAAGGGGGCGCGAGCTCAGCTTGGGGCGCAGAAGAGCGCGAACACGCCCGTGTAGAGCTGGAGCGCCGTCACCTCGCCGAAGGGCGCGAGCTCGAAGGCCGTCTGCAAGCCGACGAGGGGGAGGTCACCGAAGCGCGAGCGGATGAGCTTCGTGTCGACGTCGGCGGCTCCGTAGAGGGCCGCGCCCCGACCAGCGCAGTTCACGTAGATGCCGAAGCGCGGCGCGGAGCCCGCCACCGCGCGAGACAGCGCCCCGAGGCGATCGCCGAGGGCCTGGCGGCCCGTCGAACCGTCGCGCACCGCGAAGGCCACCCGTGCGTCCGGAGGGAGCTCTCCCACGAGCACCCCCCCGCGGCTCGGATCGACTCCCTGGATGGCCCGGAGCAGGATCGAGGAGGAGGTCGCGCGCGGGACCTCCAAGGAGGGGAGCCCGCTCCAGGGGCTCCGCTCCGGCTCCACGTCCTCGGGGGCGCCCTCGATCGCGAGCAGCAGCAGGGGCTGATCGGGCAGGCCCTCGGCGGAGGCGCTCAGCACGTCGAGGGCGCGCTCCCCCTCGATCTCGAGGAGCATGGAGCCCCTCGTGCGGGTGGCGGCGCGCCAGGGCCCGAGGAGGCGGCACGCGGGCGCGGCGGCGATCCGCGCCGGGCCCATGCCGGACAACAGCAGGGCCGCCCCCGGTCCGGCGTGGAGCCGCCCGGAGTGGACCAGGAGGACGTCCCGTTCGGGCAGCGTCCCCCCTCCGAACACCCGCGCGCCGGCCGCCCGTCTCCCGGCCGCTTCTCCCTCCGCTTGCCCCATCCCAGAGCGCCTGGAGGTCGCACCGATCGAGCCGAAGAGGTCCTCCTCGAAGGCATCCGCCCGCACCAGGACGAAGGCCGAAGCGGACGGCTCCGCCCGGAGGGCGTCCCCGAGCGCCTGGGCGAAGGCCTCGACGCGCGCCTCCCCGCCCACGCCGGTGGCGCGCACGCCCTCGAGGATCAGACCCGCCGCGGCCGACTGGCGCTCCACCTCGCCGCGCTCCGTGAGCACCCCTGCGCCCGCGGCGACGAGCCACGCGCCGCTCGACGCCGCTGCGCTGGTTGACTCGCCGCCCGACCTGCCGCCCGACTCGCTGGCCAGCCCTCGGGTCAGCCCCGCTGCCAGCCCGGCGGCGATGTCGGAGAGGTGCTCGGCCAGGCGCCCGCTCACGAAGAGCAGGCCGACGGAGGGCCTCCGGAGGCGACGCCACCGGTCGAGGGCGGCCTTCACGACCCGATCGGGCCGCTCCGTGCGCACCTCGAAGCTCGCCGCTCCGTTCCCCATGGTCCTCCGTTGCTGCCTCAGTGAATTTCCCGCCCGGTCCTCCTGTCTACCCCATCTCGGCTGGCTCCCGTAAGAGCCCCGCGAAAAGGCCGTCGGCGGTCTCTACCGTGGCCGGCTCGTTTGACCTAATGTGCGGGAGCATGGCGGCCTTTCCCGTCACGTTGACCTCCTACGCCGCTACGGACGTCGGGCGTCGTCGTAAACACAACGAGGACGCTTTCCTCTGTGACGACGAGCTGGGCTTGTGGGTCGTCGCCGACGGCATGGGCGGCCAAGCCGCGGGCGAGGTCGCGAGCCAACAGGCCGTGGAGACGGTGCTGGAGATGGTCCGGCGCGCCCTCCGGAGCCCCAAGGAGGGACACACCCTCAACCATCCGCGCATCCTCGAGTCCGCGGTGCAGGCGGCGACGTACATGGTCTTCGGGATGGCCGAGCTCGACCGGGCCAAGGCGGGGATGGGCACCACCTTGTCGGCGCTCCTGGTGTCCCCCCGGGGAGCGGTGCTCGCGCAGGTGGGGGACAGCCGCATCTATCGCATCCGGGACGCCCGGGCCGAGCAGCTGACGGAAGATCACACGCTGGTGAACTGGCAGCTGCGGCAAGGCCTGATCTCGGAGGAAGAAGCCCGCCGCAGCCGGCAGCGCAACGTCATCACTCGCGCCGTCGGCAACCGCGAGTACGTCCAGGTCGATCTGATCGAGACGGACATCGCCCTCGGCGATCAGTTCCTGCTCTGCAGCGACGGCCTCCACGGTTACCTGCACCCCGCCGAGATCCCCGAGTACGTGAAGCCCGGGGGGCAGGCCGCCGTCGACAACCTGGTGCGCCTGGCGAACGAACGAGGGGGCAAGGACAACATCACCGCCGTCCTCGTCGAAGTCGTCTGACGTACCGCGCGGCGAGTATCCCGTCGGACCGCGCCGTGTCCGGCTCTCGTCTCCCGGTCGGTGCCGGGGGAGGGGAGCGCTCGGTGGGCCGAGTCGGGGTCTCTGGGTCAGTTTGAAAAATGTGAGCGAATCTCGTGGCTTGTGAGTTCACAGGAGAGGTGATGCTCGAGCGTTTCGGGGCCGCCGAGTGAGCCACTTATTTGTGTCGAACGCGCAGACCCTGGTAGCGGTCGTGCAGACGGTTCGCCCCAGGGCGAGCCCCAGCGGCGGTCGTGGGTCTCCACGAGGAGCGCGTCCGGTCGGAGTGACCTCTCCTCAACAACAGCAGCCACGCCAGAAGGTCGGGGTACAGATGCAAGCAGTTCGAGTCGGTGTCGTGATGGGTGGGGTTTCGAGCGAGCGGGAGATCTCGCTGAGGTCTGGCGCGGCGGTCACCGAGACCCTCGGGCAGCTGGGCTACGACGTGGTGCCCATCGACCTCGGCTCGGGCGCGAGCGCGCTGGCGGATCTGGCGGGTGCGTCCATGGACGTGGCGTTCCTCGCTCTCCACGGGCGACAGGGAGAGGACGGCGTGGTGCAGGGCATCCTCGAGATGCTCGGCATTCCCTACACGGGTTCGGGGGTCCTCGGCAGCGCCTTGGCGATGGACAAGCTGAAGAGCAAGGAGCTGTTCCGCTTGCACAACGTGCCGACGCCCCCGTACTACGAGCTGCGGCGCTCCCAGACGGAGGCGCTGGCGGAGATCCATGGGTCCTTCGGATACCCGGCGATCGTCAAACCCCGCCGTGAGGGCTCCAGCCTGGGCGTGGTCAAGGTCGACAGCCTGGCCGAGCTCAGCGCGGCGGTGGAGAACGCGCTGCAGTACGACGACTCGGTGCTGGTGGAGCGCTTCGTGAGCGGGCGAGAGATCGCGGTGGGCCTGCTCGACGGGCGCGTGCTCGGCGCCATCGAGATCGCGCCCCGCGGTGACGTCTACGACTTCGAGGCGAAGTACACGCCCGGCATGAGCGATTACTTCATCCCGGCGCGGCTGGAGGCCACGCGGATCACCGGCGTCCTCAAGCTCGCCGAGCGAGCGGTCGAGGCCCTCGAGGTGCGCGGCGCCGCGCGGGTCGACCTGCTGGTGACCGAGGGCGCCAACGAGTACGTGCTGGAGGTGAACACCTTGCCGGGGATGACCGAGACGAGCCTCTTCCCGCGCATCGCCGCGGCCGCCGGCTACGACTTCGGTGGCCTGTGCGAGGCAATGCTCCAGTCCGCCCGCCTCGACAGCTCCTGCGTGCGTCCGCACGTCGTCCCGCGTCATGCTGCCCCCGGGGAGCTCTCCACCTGGGAGGCGGACGGATCCTTCGAGGACGCGGGCTATGCCGTCGTGGCCGCCCGTGGCCGCCGCGGGGCCCGCTCGGTCCAGCGGTCCGCCTGAACCTCGGACGCCGCCGCTCGGATCTCCCTTCGTCGCCGTCGGCGATGGAAGGGTGCCTGGATGTGGTGGTGAGCCGAGCGGTGCTCTACAAAGGCGGCATGGTTTCGAAGGGCTGGTTGAAAGCCGGCAACGTGCTCCCCGCGGTCGCCGCGGAGAGCTTGGAGCAGCTCATCGCCATCGTCGCGCAGAACATGGCGGAGGTGGGCGGGATCGATCCGGAGCGGGTGAGCCAGGCCTTTCGCCGCGCCACGGCGGGCGAGAACTTCTCCCTCGGCAGCGGGGTCGCCATCCCGCACACGGAGGACCCGGGCCTCGAGGAGACCCTGGTCTGTCTCGTGACGACGGCGGCGCCGCTGCCCCTCCGCACCCTCGACGGGCGAGCGCCCGACATCTTCCTCTTCATCCTGTCCAAGCCGGATCCCCACGCCCACCTCGTGCTCCTGGCCCACTGGGCGCGCCTGGCCCAGAGCCGCACGTTCCTCGAGGGGCTGCGGCGCTCGGCCACGCCCGACGAGGTGCTGGCCCTGGTCGACGCCGCGGAGCTGCGCCACCGCGCGCACGCGGGCGCTGCGAGCCCACGAGCGTCCCACGATCTCGTGTTGATCTCCGTCAGCGGTGAGAAGCTGGTGGACGCGCTCCTCATCGGTCTGGTGGACGACGGCTTCGACGACGCCTGCGTGCTCGAGGCCCAGAGCCTTCGGGAGGCCGCCGCTCGTGAGGTGCCGCTCTTCGCGGGCTTCCGGGACATCTTCGGTGATCCCGGGGGGCGCCGGATCTTGTTGTTGGAGGCTCCCGAAGAGCGGACGGAGGGGCTCGTGAGCGCGGTGCGGCGCATCTGCGAGGAGCACGAGGCCCGCGACGCCCGGATCTCCGTTCTGCCCCTGCAGCTGCACTGGGCCAGCCCCGTCGCTCCGGTGAGCGGCGGGGGTGAGGGACACGGATGAGCCGAGGGCTGCTCGCCGTCGTGCTGCTGGGGGTGATCGCCGTCACCTACTGGCGGCCGCTGCGGCGGGTGCGCAGCGCCCTCGGCTTCGATTACCTGCTGTCGACCGGACACGCGTTCCTCCTGGCGGGCTTCCTGCTGGGCTCGATGTTCGAGCGCACCACCACCCTGGCGGAGGATCTCGCGCCGGCGGTCACCTTCGCCGCGGGCTGGGTCGGGTTCGCCGCGGGGATGCGCTTCGACCTCCGGGTGCTCCGCGCCGTCCCCGTGCGGGTGCTCGCGGTGGCCCTCACTCCGGCGGTGGCCGCGGCCCTGGCGGTGGGGCTGGCTGGCGCGGGGGTTCTGTACTTGTTCCATTCGGGGGGCGCCGAGGCCCCGGCCGCCGCCCTCGTCCTCGGCGCCGCCGCCTGCACGAGCGGGCCCACCCTCGTGGCCATCGCGCGGACGCGCAAGGCGGGGCAGGCGCCCCGCGCCAAGCCCGTGCTGCGCATGCTCGAGCTGTCGGCGGGCTTCGACGACATCTTGGTGGTCGCCTTCACGATCGTGGGGTTCTCTCTCTTCCGCAGCAGCCCCGAGCCGGTGGCGGTCGTCTGGTTCGTCGGCATCGCGCTGGCAGGTGGCGCCCTGCTCGGTGGGGTGATCTGGCTATTTTTGGGGGGACGGGCGGCGGAGGACGAGCGGCTCCTGCTCGGCCTCGCGATGGTCGCGTTCATCGCGGGGTTCGGCGGCTGGCTCCACGTCTCGCCCGCGGGCGTCGCGGCCGTCGCGGCGATGACCCTCGTCAACTTGCCCGGCGACCGCATGGCGAAGCTGCTCCTCGCGGTCCGGCGCATGGAGCGCCCGGCGGTCGTCATCCTGATGACGGTGATCGGCTTCCACGTCGCGGGCACGACGACGTGGCTGTTCCTGCCCCTGGCCGGGCTGCTGACGCTCCTGCGGGGGCTGGCGAAGCGGTACGCCGGGGACGCGGTGGCGGGCGTGAATCCTCGTGCTCCGGGGCTCGAGGCGAGCCCGGAGTGGGGGCTCGGGCTCGTCTCCCAGGGCACGCTCGGGCTCGTGGTCGCCCTCAGCTTCTTCTACGTGTGGCAGGACGAAGTGGCGCGCTCCGTGCTCGCGGCGGTGGCCCTGGCGAGCGTGCTCAACGAGGTGGCGGCGCCGCCACTGCTGCTGCGCCTCCTCAAGGGCGTCTCCGTCCGCTCCGCGGCGGCGAGCTCGCCGTGACGTTCGAGTGAGTCCGTCATGAACACGAGCTCCGTCCTCGATCGACTGATCCACCGCGCCTTGCCCTTCCTGGTGCTGTTCGGCGTGCTGCTGCTCCTGCGCCTGAGCGGCGCGGGGGTCGACGCCACCGGGCCGCAGAGCACGACCATCGCGCTGGGGTTCATGCTCATCGCCGCCTTCGTGGGCGGCAAGGTCGCGGTGCGGGCGCGCTTGCCGCGCATCTCGGGCTACCTGCTCGTTGGCATGGTCCTCGGACCCCACGTGTCGAACCTGCTCACGGGGGACATGCTCCAGGCGACCAAGACCATCGAAGGGGTCGCCGTCACCCTGATCGCCCTCACCGCGGGGGGCGAGATCCGGACCACCTGGCTCCGCCAGAAAGCGCGGATCCTGGCCACCCTCACGAGCCTGCAGCTCCTCTTCGTCGGGGTGAGCATCACCGCCGTCGTCTATTTCGGGAGATCCCTCTTCCCCTTCATCCCCAACGACGACCTCACCCTCGCGGGCATCATCGCGGTCTGCCTCGCGGCCATCGCGATCTCCAACTCACCGACGGTCACGATCGCGGTCATCGCGGAGAACCGGGCAACGGGACCGCTCAGTCGCACGGTGCTCGGCGTCACGGTGCTCGTCGACGTCTGCGTGATCGTGCTGTTCGCGGTCACGTTGGGGTTCGCCCGCGAGACCCTCGGCGCGGGCGCGGGGCCTTCCCTCGCGCTCACCCTGCTCCGCGACATCGGCGGATCCATCGTCGCGGGGATCTTGTGCGGGGTGGGGATCGGCTTCTTCCTCGAGTTCGTGAACCGGGACGTCCCCGTCTTCGTGCTCGCGCTCTGCTTCGGCATCGCGCAGGTCGCGGAGATGGCGCACCTCGAGGCGCTCCTGGTCGCCCTCACGGCGGGGTTCTGGGTGGAGAACTTCTCGAGCGCTCGTGGGGAGCAGCTCATCGAGGCGATCGAGCGGGTGTCGCTGCCCGTCTTCGCGCTGTTTTTCGCGGCGGCGGGGGCGAAGGTCCACCTCGGCGCCCTCGCGGCCATGGGCCCCTTGGCCCTCTTGCTCTCGTCCGTGCGTGGCGTGGGGATCTGGCTGGCCACCCGCGTCGGGAGCGCCATCAGCCCGGTGGAGCCGGTGGTGGCCCGCTACGCCTGGATGGGGCTCATCAGCCAGGCGGGCGTCACCCTCGCGCTCGCCGCCATCCTGGGGCGAGCCTTCCCCGAGTGGGGCGATGACATCCAGGTGCTGATCATCGCCATGATCGCGCTCCATGAGCTGATCGGGCCGATCGGCTTTCAGCACGCGCTGCGCCGCGCGGGCGAGATTGGGCAGGTGCCGCGATCGAGCCAGACGCCACCCCCTCCGGCGCCGCCCGCAGACGTCCCGGCGTCGTCGAGCGGGCCGTGAGGGAGCCGGGGGCTCAGTCCGCCTTCGAGGCGCGGACGGTCAGGACGGGGCAGGGCGCCTGGCGCACGACGCGCTCGGCGACGGAGCCGAGGAACGTGTGCCCGAGGCCCGTGCGGCCGTGGGTCCCCATGACGATCAGGTCGAAGTGTTCCTCCTCCGCGACCCGGAGGATCTCCGAGAAGGCGGCGCCCATCACGGTCTTCGTGTCGACCGAGACGGCCCCGGCGTGCTCCGCGACGGCCTTGGACTGCTGCACCTGCTTGTCGATCGCCTGAGTGAGCTCCGCCAGCTGCTCGGGAGAGTAGAAGACGTAGCCCTCTGGCAGCGCGTAGTTCAGCGTCTGGTAGGCGTGGAGGAGCGTGACGGGGGCATTGTACGTCTTCGACAGCTCCGCCGCGTAGTGGATGGCGCGGATGGAGTGGTCGGAGAAATCGATGGGAACGAGGATCTTGGTGAAACGGCTCACGGAATCGGACCTCCCTGGAAGAGAGCCTCCTGCCATGGTCCGCCCACGAATTCCAGAGCCGTCGGCCCAGAACGGCTAGGGGGGGCGAAGGCTACCTGCCTCGGCCACGCGGCGCGTGACGATTGGACGGTTGACGTAGCGTCAACCGTCCATCAAGGTATGAGGACAGATGACGCCAGTGGAGGCGCTCCGGGAAGCGGCCCTTGCGGGGCGTGCTCAGCAGTTCGAGGTGAGCAGACACGCCTTGCAACGGATGGGAGAGCTCGTCTGGACATCTGCTCAGCGCTCAAGACGGCCACGTCCGCAACTTGTGAGAACGAGACGAAGTGGCGGCTTGCCGGTGGCCACGACCTGGATGGAGATGGGATCGAACTGGTCGTCGTCCTCACTGGACGATGCCTCGTCGTCACGGTGCTGTGAAAGGGAGAGTCGCGGTGATCCTGCGACGGAAATGTGATGCATTGCCACGCTTGCAACAGAGAGAGGCTCGAACGGCAGACGGTGGAGCTCGTCACGAAGGTGGGCCCGCACGCAGTGCTTGACCGCACGCTGACCCGGCCCGTCTGCCTCGACTGCGGCGAGTTCACGATTTCGGCGGACGACCTCGAGATGGTCGAACTGCGGGCAGCGCTGGTGGCGTTCACCGATGCCCCCCGCGTGACTGGCGAGATGGTACGTTTCGCTCGCAAGGCCCTGGGCTTGACCCAGGCCGAGCTCGCAGACCGCATCGGCTCCACCAAGGAAAGTGTTTCTCGCTGGGAACGTGAGGAGCGCCCCATGGAGCCGTGGGTGCCGTTGACCGTGCTGGGGCTGGTCCGGGAGAAGCTCATGCCGCCGCCGACGGGCGTCGAGCTGAAGCGAGCCGGCTAAGCAGGAGGTCCCCCACCGTCGCGACGCCGGGCGCGCCGACGGTGGGACCGAGCTCTGGGGAGCGGACCGCGCCGGGTACCGAGGGAGCGCGATGAATCAAGCGCTGGCACCGGTCCGCCCACACGGCGCGAGGGCTGGGTGGGCCCGCTCGCGCCGTTGGGCTGGGGCTTGCTCGGCCCTTTGGCGAGGTGCCGGGGGCCAACGCTTGCTTCGGGGGTGCCCCGCGAAGACTACGAAGCAAGGTAAAAATGGCGTCCCCAGCGGGATTCGAACCCGCGTCGTTGCCTTGAAAGGGCAATGTCCTGGGCCTGACTAGACGATGGGGACAGGCGGCCCGTCCTATAGCGACAGTGGGTGGGTCCTGCAACGGGCTCGGCGGGAAAAACGGGGCAAGCCTCCTACGAGGCCGCCCAGGCGCACGTGACCTCCGCCGTGAAGCTGCTGGCGGGGGAGCCGCGGTAGGTGACGACGGTCTCCGTGCGTCCGGGGGCGACCTGGATCTGGAGACCGCTGGGGTTCACGTCCGTGCGCACGTGACAGGAGACGGGCCGCTCGCAGGCGTTCGTGACGTAAACGAGGTGGTCGTAGCCCACACTGAAACGCGCCTGGGTGCGGTAGGACACGCAGGTCGCCGGCTCGGTCTCCTCCGCGAGCTCCGTGGGCGGCGCTTCCGCCGCCTGTGCCGAGCCCCAGGGGAACAGGCTCGCCGCGGCCAGCGCCGCCGCGCCGAGGCCCCAGGGAAGGCGGCGGCGCGGAGCCGTTTTCCGTGCAGCCGTGTTCTCGTCGCCGCTCATCGTCCGATCGATGCCATGGACGACCTCTGCGGGCCACCTCGGGCCGTCGCTCGGTCAGTCCTTCGGCGTCCGGGCTCTCGCCGGTGGCGCCGTGGCTGGGTCCGCTGCGTGGCTGGGTCCGCTGCGTGGCTGGGTCCGCTGCGTGGTGATCCGCGGTCGTGCCGGACGGGTTGGCGATGAGGGGGTCACCGCTGGGCGGGTCCCCTGAGGGGAGCCTTCGAGGAAAGCCCGTGCTCTCCGTCGGGGCAGGGGCTCAGCGGCGGGGGAGACGGACGACGCGGCCGCCCCGGGGCGGCGGCTCGACGGGGGGCAGCGCCAGGACGTGCCGCTCGATGACGGGGAGCGCGTGCAGCGCCGCGCCCTCCACGTGCAGCTCCGAGAACTCGCCGTCGAAGCACAGCACGAGGACGTAGATGGACGCGAAGGAGCGCGCGAAGTAGCCGAACCCCGGCCGGCGCACGAGCCGCCGGAACGAGGGCGGCCCCTCCGCCTGCTCCGCTTCGCCGCGCAGCTCGCCGAGGACGACGGCCTCGAGGATCTGGGCTTTGCGCGCCCGGAGCGGGCGGCCAACGAGACGCTCCACGAGGCGCAGCGCCCGCCGGTGCTCTTCGCCTCCCAACGCGAGCTCCCCCAACGCGTGATCGATCTCTTCGTGGTTCAGCCCCGCCACCATCGCCAGGTCGACGTGGTGTTCCCGGGCGACGCGATACAGCCGCGCGAGGGCGCGGGCCTCGTTCAGGTCGTAGTCGTCGCCCCGGGGCTCCGAGGTCCCCCAGAGCATGGGAGAGGTGACGTCGATGACCACCGCGCTCGACGCCCCGGTGCGCCCGGCGAGGGCACAGAGCTCGTCCTCGAGCCGGCGTCGCGCCAGGTGTCGCTCCGCGTCCGGGCGGGCGCTCGGCGCCGGCGGCATCCCGATGTCGAAGAACGACGCCGCCATGTGGCGGAGACGCACGGCGACCTCATGGGGCGCCTCCGGCGGCGCCTCGAAGAGGGCGACGAGCCGCCAGCCCGTCGCCAGCTCCGCGTACACGGCGCGTGGCCCCTCCGGGGGGCGTCCGCCGAGCTCCAGACGCGCGTCGTCACACCCGAGCTCGCGGCACACGAGCTCCAGCACTCTGTTGAGGGTCTCCCGGCTCACCTGATTCATTACAGCACAAGTCGGGCAGTCCGGTGTGCCTCAGGCTGGGAAAAGACCCCGCCGCTGACGGACGTCGGGGGCGGGGGCCGACGGAGCGGCCGCCGAGGGGGGCCGAGGCGGCCGCGCTGTGGGAGGGGGATTGCCGCGCCTGGGCGGACGCCCGGGGCTGGCCCGCGGGAGCGGACGGGGAGCGCCGTGGGGAGTCGAGAAAAAAAAGAGAAGGCGTTCGTTAGGAGTGCTCTGACGAGGCGCTCGCCGCGTCGGCGGCATGGGCGTCGGCGGCGGAGGTGCTTTCGTTAGGAGTGCTCTGACGAGGCGCTCGCCGCGTCGGCGGCATGGGCGTCGGCGGCGGAGGTGCGTCCTTTGGAGCTTTGTTTGCGCAGGTTTCGCTCCGGTGGGTCGTAGGGGGGCAGCCGGCGCGTGGGGAAGGTGAGCTTGCCGGTGACGGGCGCGGGGCCGCCGGTGCGCGGGATCTTGTAGGTGCGTTTGGCGATGATGACCGTCGAGCGCAGGCCGTTCGCCTTCTGAATCGCCCGCACCGTCGTGCCGTAGACGCGGGCGAGCTTGATGAGGCTGTCGCCCTTCTTCGCCACGTGGTTCACGTAGGACACGACGGGCGGGATGAGCCGATGCTTCACGAGCAGGGGGTAGGCCCGCTGCGCGCCCCGCTGCGCCATCGGGTTGAAGAAGCGCACGTGGAAATGGGTGTGGTGGCCCTTGACGTGGCGGATCAGGGCAGGGCGGCCCGGGCGCGTCTTGAAGAGGCCCTCCACCCACTCCGGGTCCTCGCCGAGATCGAGGGCGTAAGCCTTCAACAGGCGCTGCAAGCTGTGATCCAGCAGGATCATCTCGACGTCCGTCTCCGTGATCAGGGCGCGCACCAGCGCCCAGTTCCGCTCGACGTCGAAGTTCGCGGCCGTCCCGCGGGCGTACCACCGCCGGTCCCCCGAATAATAAAAGCCGAGGTCCACGTCCCGGCCCGACTGGTGGCTCAGGTGCGGGCTCAAGTAGCCGCCGGTGCGGGAGCTCACGTGGCCCACGTGCAGGGGCGGCGTCCCCGGGAACCGCTCGTGGACCTTGCGCACCGCCGCCTCGAGGTAGTCGATGGTCTCCTGGGTGCCGTAGGCGAACCCCGGGGACACCAGCTCGAACAGCTCGCCCTCCGGGAGCTGCACGCCGTTGAGGAGGCGGCCGTTGTTGGGCAGGCCGACGGAGAGGGAGCCGAGGGCGGGTCGGTCGCCGGTGACGAGCTTCTCGAGCTCCGAGTCGGACAGATCGTCGAAGGGGTGCCGGGGCGTGAAGACCTGCTGGGGTGCCTCGCGACGTTCCCGGGCGGTGCGCGAGCCGCGACGCTGCTCGGGGGACGCAGCCTGGGCGCGGGGGGGAGCCTCGTCGGGCTCTGTGGGGCTGCCCTCGAGAGCGGTCTCGGCGGCGTCCGGGGGGGCGGGGCCCTCCGGATCTTCCGGGCTCGTGTCTCCGGCGGGGGCCCCAGCGAGGTCTTCGGCGGCGGCGGTCGCCTCGGCAGCTCGGGCCGGCCGGTCGGCCTGCGAGGCACCGCAGGCGAGCAGCAGGAGGCTGCCGCACAGGCCGAGGCATACTTGCGAGGCTGAGATCGATCGCACGCGGGCTCCTTCGAGGGCCGACGCTTGGGGGGGCGCCGAACCAGCGGTGGGGTGGGTGCCGGTGCCAGCATGTCAGAGGCTCCGGCCCGCTGCCAGGCCCGGGCTCATCCGCCGGTTTCGTACCAGTCGACCGTGCGCCGCAGGCCCTCGTCCAGGGAGAGGGGGGCGCCCAGCAGCTCGGCGAAGCGACGCCCGTCCAGCACGGAGCGCCCGACGTCTCCGGCGCGCGGCGGGCCGTGGCGCAGGTCGACGGGGGCCCGGCCCAGCTCCTCCGTGAGCCGGAGCACCCGGTGGGCGAGCTCCTCGGTGGCGGTGCCCACGCCCGTGGCGCAGTTCAGGACGCGGTCGGGGACGCGGCCCTCCAGGGCGGCGACGTTGGCCCGGGCGACGTCCGTGACGTAGATGTAGTCCCGCACGCAGCCCGCATCCCCGCGCTTCTGGCGCCCGAAGACGGTGAGCGGCAAGCCCGCGAGCGCGCGGTCGAAGTAGATCGCGACGACCCCCGCCTCGCCGTGGGGATCCTGGCGCGGACCGTAGACGTTCGCGTAGCGGAGCAGGGTCGGGGTGAGGCCGTACTGGCGGGCGTAGACGTCGAGCAGCTGTTCGTAGGCGAGCTTGTGGATGGCGTAGGGGCTGATGGGAGCGGTGCCGTGGTCCTCCGCGGCCAGGGTGTTCTCCGCCACCTCGCCGTAGATCGCGCCGCCCGTGCTGGCGAACACGAGGCGCTCGACGCCGAGGCGCACGCAGGCGTCCGCCAGGTGGATGCCCCCCAGGAGGTTCACCTCCGCGTCGAGGGCGGGATCGCGCATGCTCACGCTGACGCTCGCCTGGGCCGCCTGGTGGCTGACCACCGTGGGGCGGAAATCCTCCAGGGCCCGCTCCGTCGCCTCCCGGTGGCGCAGATCGACCTCGTAGAAGTGGACGTTGGGGGGCACGTTCTCCCGCTTGCCCGTGCTGAGATCGTCGACGACCGCCACTTCGTGCCCCGCCGCCAGCGCGGCGGCGGCGACGTGGCTGCCGATGAAGCCAGCGCCACCGGTGATCAGGATGCGCATGCGTGAGCATACGGCGCCCTCGCCGCGGCCGAACAGTCTGCGACCCGCCATGGCAGAGGGACCACCAGAGGTGCTACAGGGTGCTCCGCAGACACGGCGTGCTCCCCATGGACCCCGAAACCACCGACGATCCCCTGGCGCTGTTGGAGGCCTGGATCGCCGACGCCCAGAGCGCCGGCCTGGCGCTCCCCGAGTCGATGACCTTGGCCACCGTGGGGGCCGACGGGCGGCCGTCCGCTCGCGTGGTCCTCTACAAAGGCATTTCGGGGGGCGGGCTGAGGTTCTTCACGAACTATCGGAGCCGTAAGGGGCAGCAGCTCGACGCTGTGGCCTACGCGGCGCTCGTCTTCCACTGGGCGACCCTCGAGCGTCAGGTGCGCGTGGAGGGGGTCGTCGAGCGGCTCTCCGCCGAGGAGTCGGACGAGTACTTCGCCACCCGGCCCCGGGACAGTCAGCTGGGCGCCTGGGCATCTCCCCAGAGCGAGGTGATCGCCTCCCGCGAGGAGCTGGAGCAGCGCCTGGACGAGCTGACGCGGCGCTACGAAGGCGGCCCCGTGCCGCGGCCCCCCCACTGGGGCGGGTATCGGGTCGTGCCCGAGAGCGTCGAGGTGTGGATCGGGCGGGGCGGGCGGCTCCACGATCGCTTTCGTTTCCATCGCGTCGAAGGCGGCTGGGCGCGGCAGCGGCTGGCTCCCTGAGTGGTCGCTGCGCGGCGCTTCGCCCATCGCGAGCGAGGGGCGCGTGGGGCGCGTGGGGCGCGTGGGCGCGTGGTTGACATCGTTCACCTCGGCGGCGGCGTCGAGAATCCGCGCAAGCAGGCGCCGCTGGGGACGGGTTAACGGTGTTAACTGTCGGGGCATTCCGCGCGGACGTCCGCGGGCTCAGCGCTCGCTCGGTCGCCCCACCGCGAGGGCCGCCAAGATCAGATCCAGCTGCCGTTCACGGAGCTGATTCACCTCCTCCGCGTCTCGCTCGAGCTGACCGTTGAGGAGCAGGCTGGCGAGACCGTGCACGGAGGCCCAGACGCACGCCGCGCGCTCCCGGGGATCTCCGGGAGCGAAATCCCCTGCCGCCTGACACTCCGTCACCCGATCGACGAGGAACTGGAAGCTGCCGCTGCCCTCCCGTCGCGCCTCCTCATCCAGCTTGTGGAGGCCGAGATCCTCCCAGGGCGTCATGAAAATCAGCGCATAGTCCCGCGGATGCGTCACGGCGAAGTCGAAATAGCGCTGCCCCGCCTTGCGCATGCGCTCGAGGGGCGTCGCCTCCTCGAGGGCGTCCATCAGGTACGAGTCGAAGACGCGGAACCCCTCCTGGATGGCAGCGCTCACGAGGGCGTCCTTGCCGTCGAAGTGGCGATAGATCGCCGTCGCCGACAGGTCACAGGCGGCCGCCACCTTGCGCATGGAGAACCCCGCGATGCCCTGCTCGAGGAGCAGATCCCGCGCGGTCGCCAGCAGCCGCTCTCGCGTCGCCACGGCGCGTGGTTAACAGTGTCAACCGAAGGGATCAAGGTCGAAAGAGCGGGGCTCCGGCTCCGCTTGGCTCCGGCTCCGCTTGGCTCCGGCTCCGCTTGGCTCCGGCTCCGCGCGACTCGGTTCCAGGGGTGCTCTGCTCGGTGCCTGCGACGCGCGGCGCAGGTGATGCGGGCGCAGTGCGAGGGCGTCGTGCGAGGGCGTCGTGCGAGGGCGCAGTGCGAGGGCGCAGTGCGAGGGCAGGGCGCTCGGCCTCGCGCGCGAGCGCGCGGCGACGGGCAACGCGGGGCCACGGGGCCGTCGGGACGAGCCTCGGCTTCAGGTCATCACGACGAAGAGCAAGACGAACCAGACGACGAGCAGGTAGTCCCAGTACTGGGCGCAGAGACGCACCCCCTCCATGCGGGAGCTCGAGTACTGACGCCCGTGGGCGCGGGCGATCACCAGACCAAGCGGGATGAAGCCCGCCAGGACGTGGAGCGCGTGCAGGGCGGTGAGGGCGTAGACCGTGAAGACGTAGAGGGGCTGGACGTCCACGGGCACGGCCGCGGCCAGCAGGGAGCGCCAGTTCTGGATCTGGGCGAGGAGGAAGCCGACCGCGAGGGCTCCGGAGATCCACAGGGCGCGCTCGAGGGTCGTGAAGGCGTTGCGCTTCAGGGCGGCGATGCCCCAGCGCATGCTCACGCTCACCCCCACCAGCAGCGCGCTGCTGGCGGCGAGCCCCCAAGGCAGCGGAGGGAGGGGGCGCGCGTGCCAGAGCTCGTTCTGCGACCGTGTGACCAAATAGGCGATGATGCTGGCCCCGAACAGCATGGTCAGGGACACCAGCGTCACGTACAGGCCCAGCTGGGCCACGGAAATCCCCGCGAGCGAGGGGCGTGAGCCATCGTCGGCTCGCTGGCGCGAGAAGCTGGGATCGGCCACGGACGGTCCTTAGCTCGCTCCCGACGGTCGGACAATACGTGGGGCCGCCGGGCAGGAAGGGCGAAGCAGGGGGTTGGCCCGGTGCCGTTTTCGCTATGCTCGGCCGGGCCAGGCCCTTCGTGGCACGGCGCTCCGAGTCCCCGCAGCTTTTCCCCTTCGCGCGCCGTGCAACGCCACTCCGTTTCCCCCAGCTCCGCCGAGGCCGGCGTCGCCCGGGAGTCGAGCGATCCGCCCGTCTCCTCCGTCGCCGTTTCTTGGGTGCCGACCCCGCGCCGCCGGGGACGTTCCGTCCCCGCCCTCTTCGACTGGGTGGCCGGGCTCATCACCTCGAGCGGGATCGCCGCGAGCTTCTTGCTCGGCGCCGATCGGGTGTTCCGCCCGGACTGGGACTTCACCTGGGAGGACCACTGGATCGGCTCGGCGCTCTTGGTGGGCGCGGTGGCGGGCTGGCTCGGGCTGATCTGGAGCCTGGTCGTGCTCGTCGAGCTGGCGATCACGCGGCCGCTCCGGCGCCGCCCGAACTTGCGGCGCTGGGCGCGGGCGGGGTTCCACGCGGTGCTGTTCGGGGGGCTCGTCTGGAGCACGGCGCGCTGGACCTTCGAGGGCAAGCGGGTGAGCCAGACCGTGCTCGCGCAGGTGGGGCCGCCCCTGTTCGTCGCGGTGGTGATGGCCGTCGTGGCGGGGTTCGTGTGGTGGGTCATCGGTGTCGAGCGACGCTGCGCGCGGGGGGAGCACGGCCGCGCGCTGCTCGTCGGCGGCGGTCTGATCGTCTCGGCGGCGCTGCCGGTGTGGCTGGACATGACGATGTACGTGTCCCTCTACGAGCCCCTGCACCGGCTGCTGGAGGCGTTGGCCTTCGCCCTCATCTTCACGGGGAGCCAGCTGGTGGGCTTCGTGGTGGTGCGCCGGTGGAGCGGACTTTTGTGGGCCTCTCGAGGGATCGCCGCCTGCCTCGTGGCTTACGGCGCGACGTTCGCCCTGTCCCCCGCCCTGCGGGACCAGACGGACCGCCTCCTCGGGCACACCTGGGTCGACGAGATCTACGTGGGCCGCGCGCTGCGCCGCGCCCAGAACATCGAAGCCACCCTCCAGGGCACCGACCCGAAGAGCCTGGAGATCGTGCGGGTGCACCGGCTCGCCGAGCGCTACGGGCTCGGGAACACGTCCTTGGACCCGCGCTGGGACGTGCCGCCGCCGCCGAGCTCCGCGGCGGTGCGGGAGCTGCGGGGTGGGCCGCGCAACGTCCTGGTCTTCTACGTCGACACCCTCCGCAACGACGTGGCGCGGGATCCGGAGCTGATGCCGGCGATGGTGCGCTTCGCCGAGCAGTCCCTGGATTTCCGCCGCGCCTACGCGCCCGGCTCGGACACCCTGCGCACCCTGCCCGCGCTGACCGGCGGCAACTATTACGTCCAGCACAACCACGCCAACGACCTCTGCAACATCGCGCAGCGGACCGCCCACGAGTCCGTGCTCGTCACGCCGCGCTCCGCCCACGAGTTCCTCCGCAAGCTGCGCCCCGCCTTCGCCTTCGAGAAGGTCATCGAGGTGCGGGACTACGCGGAGGAGAAGAAGGTCTGGGGCTACGGCGCCGACCAGCCCACCGCTCCGAAGCTCGTCGACGAGACGCTCGCCTACATCGAGCAGCGCCCCCAAAATCAGCCTTTCTTTCTGTGGATGTTCCATTTCGACCAGCACAGCTGGCGGGAGATGGAGGAGGGCTACGTGGAGGAGCGCGCCGCGACCCTCGGGGTGCCCCGGGAAGGGGAGCTCAACTGGCGCTACCGGACGATCGCGCGGAGCATCGACGCGGAGTTCGAGCGGCTCATCGAGGGGATGGAGCGCCTCGGGGTCCTCGACGACACGGTGATCCTGGTGGTGGCCGATCACGGGGAGGGCCTCGGCCGCGCGGGCTTCTGGGTCCACTCGGTGTTCCTGTGGGAGTCGCTGATCCGCGTGCCCCTCATTCTGCGGGTGCCCGGGGTGGAGCCGCGGGTCGTCGAGGACATCGTGTCCCTCGTGGACGTCGCGCCGACCCTCGCGCCGTTCCTCGGCAACGGTGAGGATCGGCGGGGCTATCAGGGCATCGATCTGCTGGCTTACGCCGCGGGGGAGCACCCGGAGCGGCAGCACCCGCTGGTGCTCCGCGCCGCCAGCCGCGATCGGCTCGTGCGCGTCGGGCTCCTGGATCCCGAGACCGGGCTCAAGCTGGTGGTGCGGCTCGAAGCGGCGCTCCCGGAGCTCTACGATCTGGACGCGGAGGATCCCGACGCGACGAGCGTGGCCACGCAGCGTCCAGGCATGACCCAGGCGCTGCTCCAGCGGGTGGCCACCTCGCCGGTGTTTCCGCGGGATCTGCGGGATTTCGAGCTCCTGGCGGATCTCGGCGTCAAGGAGTTCTGAGCTCGGCGCGAGCGGGGCTGCGCGGCTGCCGGGGTCGTCTTACGCGGCGCTGGGCGGCCGGGGGGGGCGGCGGCGTCGCGGTGGTCTCGCGGTGGTCTCGCGGTGGAGCAGTGCGGTGTTCGGACAGCGCGGCGCTCGGGCGGCGCAGCGTGGCGCTTCGGACAGCGCGGCGCTCGGGCGGCGCAGCGTGGCGCTTCGGACAGCGTGGCGCTCGGGCGGCGTAGGGCGGTCCTGCCGCTCGCGGCTCAGTCGGCGCCGACGTGTACGGCGCGGGCGATCTCGCGGCTGGCGCGGGAGGCCCGGTTGGCGTCCGTGAAGGGGAACGTGATCACGGATCCCGCCGCGGACGAGGTGATCATCCCTCCGCTGTTGCCGAGCAGGGCCGCGAGGTGAGCCTGATCGAGGGGGCGCGTCGCCTCCCGGATCGCGGCGAAGGCGTAGGCGCGGTCCAGGGAGGATGGGCCTGGCCCTCCCGGGGCGTGGGGGTCGCCTGCGGTCCCCGCGCGCAGGAAGGCGCTGGCGAGGTGAGGGGGCTCGGCGTAGAGCCCCACGAGATAGACCAGGGCCGTGGCCGCGTCCGCAGGGGAGGGACCGCGGAACCAGGAGCCCACGTGGTGGGTCGCGCTGTGGTCGCAGCGGGCGACGAGGCCCGCGTGGGTGGCGCCGAGCCGATCGCTCAGGGCGTTCGCCACGTGGAAGTAGCGCACCCGCTCCTCCGGACGGAAGTAGGGGTCGACGAGCTGGCCCCGGAAGGTGAGGCGCAGCCCCGTGGCGCGGCGCCCGGAGGGGCCCTCCACGAGCTCCGGGGTGAGCTCGACCCCGGTGCCCGGCCCCGAGAGCTTCGCCAGCTCGGGCTCCTCCTGCCACACGAAGGACGCGAGGCGCCCGGTCTCCACGGGTGAGACGAAGCTGCCCAGGGCAGGGTGGTCGTGGAGCGACGCCGACGTGTCTCCGCTCAGGAGCAGCAAGTCCACGATCCACCCCTCGGTCTCCGCCGGGCCGATGGTGCCTCCCCGCAGCACCCGAGCGCGGGCCCCCGCGCAGACGCGTGCCGCCCGCTCGGCGCGCTCTCGCTCGCCCGGGAGATCCGCCGTGCCCTCCACGACGCCGCTCCGGTGGCCGCCCGGGGTCGCGGCGCGACGGGACACCTCCGGCTCGGGCGCGTCGGGGCGCGCGGCGTAGGCAGCGCCGAGGGCGACCGCGCCGAGCAGCACCACCGCGCCCACCCAGCCGCCCGAGCGCCGGCGTGGGCGGAGGGTGGGCAGCTGAGAGCGGCGGGACATGAGCCGTCGGACGAGCTCTCCCGCGCGTCGGCGCCGCCCCTCTTCGGGCAGGGCGCTCCAGGACTGATCGAGATCGCCGAGGGGCTCGCGCAGCACCCCTTGGGGGGCGTACCAAATGAGCTCTCCGCCTTCGACGCAGAGGGTGCCGGGGGCGCCGAAGCGCGCGAGGCTCTCGGCGGCGTAGATCTCGATCTCTCGGTGCGTGCTCCGGCTGCTGCTGGGCGCCGCGGCGGGTACCGATGACGTGCGCCGCTCCGAGTCCTCTGCCGACATGCGCTTCCCCTGCGCCACGGCGGTGCCCCGGGCACCGCGGCGACGAAGCGGGATCATCGCCCTGCCGGCGCGCCCCTGGCAAGCTGCCCGGCGGATCCAGGCCGCTGGCGGGCAGTCCGCCGCCCCGCCCGAGAGACGACCCCCTCCGTGCCGGCAGTCCGGCCCAGCGGTCTCCCGCGCCCCGGGCGGGACGTGCTGGAGCGCGGCGCGGAGCCGCGGGAGCGCTTTACGGATCCGCCGGCGCGGCGTAGGAGCGGAGCCATGAGCTCGGCATCGTCTCCCCGTCCCCTCGTGCTCCTGGCCAACGACGACGGAGTCCGGGCGGAGGGGATCCAGGCCCTCGGGGCCGCCCTGGCCACCTGGGCGGAGGTCGTCATCTGCGCGCCCGACAGCGAACAGAGCGCCTCGAGCCACTCCCTCAGCCTGTACCGGCCCCTGCGGCTCACCCAGCACGGGGAGGGGGTGTACTCCGTGGACGGGACGCCCGCCGACAGCGTCTACGTGGCCCTCTATGCGGAAGGGGTGCTGCCCCGTGAGCCCGATCTGGTGGTCTCCGGCATGAACCACGGCCTGAACCTGGGCGTCGACGTGTTCTACAGCGGCACCGTGGCGGCGGCGCGCGAGGGGGCGCTCCGGGGCTACGTCTCCCTGGCGGTCTCCGCGTCGCCGGAGGCGGACACCGCCGCGGCGGCGCGGGAGGCGTCGCGGATCGCCCGGGGCATCGTGGAGATCGGCATGCAGGGGCCGCGGCTGTTCAACGTCAACTTTCCCCCCGGCTCCGCGTGGCCCGTGCGCGCCACGCGCTTGGGGCGTCGCGTGTACGGCGGAGGGGTGCTGGAGCGCCTCGATCCCCGGGGACGGCCCTACTTCTGGATCGGGGGGAGCTCGGAGGTCGTGCACGAGTCGGCCCCGGGCAGCGACACGGAAGCCTACGACGCGGGGATGGTGGGCGTGACCCCGCTCGTCTTGGATCTGTGGTCGAGCGCCCTCGAGCCCGACGCGCAGCTCCTGGTGGATGCGTTGCAGTCGGGCCGGAGAGATTGATGCCCGTACCGCCATCGGGTAGCTAGTGAGGGATGGCCACGCGTAAACGTCCGGCGAGCCCGCGGCCGGCTCGCATCCAACCGACCCCCCGCGGTGTCGATCGGGACAAGGCGGTCCGTGCAGGGGTGGCGCTCTTGGGTCCGCCGGAGTTCGACGCCGTGGCCTACGTGGCGGAGCTCATCCGCGGTGTGCCGGACTTTCCCCAGCCGGGCATTCTGTTTCGGGACATCACGCCCTTGCTGGCGGATCCCCGGGGGTTTCACATCGTGCTCGACGCCATCGCCCATCGCTTCGTCGGTGAGCACATCGACGCGGTGGTCGGCATCGAGTCGCGAGGGTTCATCTTCGGCGGCGCTCTGGCGGCGCGCCTGAACGCGAGCTTCGTGCCCGTGCGCCGCCCGGGCAAGCTCCCCTCCCGCACGGAGAAGGTCTCCTACTCCCTCGAGTACGGGGAATCCGAGCTGGAGATGCACCGCGACTCCTTGGCGGAAGGGGCGCAGGTCCTGATCGTCGACGACCTCCTCGCCACGGGCGGGACGGCGGCGGCAGCCGCGGAGCTCGTCGATCGTCAGGGCGCGCACGTGCACGCCTTCGCGTTCGTGATCGAGCTCGAGGCCCTCGGCGGGCGCGGACGGCTCGAACCGACGCCCGTCGTGTCCGTGCTCAAGTACGAGTGAGACCGCGGCGGGACCGCGGCGCTGCGGCGTCTGGTGGTGGGGGGCTCGACGTCGAGCTTCAGCGATCCCGCGCCGGGAACGCCTGGACCAGGGCGACCTCGTCGTGACCGCACAGGAGCGCGACGAGCCGATCGAGCCCCAGGGCGTTCCCCGCGCTCGGGGGCATGCCCTCGTCCAGGGCCGCGAGGAAGCGCTCGTCCAAGGGGTACACGGGCTCCCCGCTGCGGGCACGGCGCGCCCGCTCCGCCTCGAAGCGGCGGCGCTGCTCCGGGCCGTCCGTGAGCTCGCCGAAGCCGTTGCACAGCTCGATGCCCGCGACGTAGAGTTCGAAGCGCTCCGCCACCGTGGGATCCTCCGGGCAAGGACGCGCCAGCGGCGCCTGGCTCAGCGGGTAGTGGGTGAGGAAGATCGGGTGAGCCTCCGCGGCCAGGGCGGGCTCCACCTCCTGCACCAACAGCTCGAAGAAGCGGAGCTCGTCGTCTCGGGCCAGGGCCACGGCGTCCGCGATCCCCGCGTGACGCTGGAACGCCTCCCGCACCGTGAGCCGCTCGAAGGGAGGCGCGAGCTGGAGCTCGCGCTGCTTGCCGTTCACGACGGCCGCCACGGACGTCGAGCCCCTGGTGGCGGACGCGGCGCGGGCGAGCAGGCGCTCCGTGTCCGCGGCGACCTCCGTCCAGGGGGCGAAGGCGCGGTACCACTCCACCAACGTGAACTCGGGCTCGTGGTGCCTGCCGAGCTCTTCGGCGCGGAAGCACCGGGCGATCTCGAAGATCCGCGGCATGCCCCCGACGATCAGCCGCTTCAGGTGCAGCTCGGGCGAGGTGATCAGAAAGTCGCGCTCCGCGCCCCGCTCGACCCCGCCGAGGGAATGGACGTGGGGATCGAGGCCCGGGCAGGGGACGAGGCTGGGGGTCTCCACCTCGACGAAATCCTCGCCGTGGAAGTAGTCCCGGATCGTCCGCAGGATGGTGTCGCGGGCGACGAGGTGGTGGGCCCGTCCGGACCAGGCGAGGCGCGCGTGTTCGCCGGTGCCCCGGGGCGCGGCGCCTGGGCTGAGCTCCAGGGACGTCGCGCGAAAGCGGCTGCCGTCCCAGGTGCCCCGCGCGAGCACCCAGCTGCCTTCCGCCGGGAGGTCGGCGTCGCCAGGGGGCGGCTCGAAGGAGATCTGGCACCAGGCGTCCGCGATGAGGAGCTCGGCCGTGCGCCGAGCGACCACCCGGCCTCCGAGGGCGAGGACGTCGCTGCTCGCGGCTCGCCGCAGGAGCGCGCGGGGAGAGAGAACGGTCTCAGCCGGCAAAGGCGCGCTCGGCGAAGGACACGATCTGGGAGCCCATCCACGTGGCCGTCATGCCTACGGCCAGGGCCACCGCGACCAGGCGAGGAAGATGAGAGAGGGCGGCGTCGTGGACGTGCACGATGCTCTGCAGGAGCGAGCTCACCAGCCCCACGAGCGCAGCGATCCCGACGACGGGGAGGGAGAGCATCACGCTGAGCACGAGGGCCTCTTGCCCGAGTCGAATCAGCTCTTCGAGGGTCATCCTCCGACCGCGCCTCGTCAGCCGGCGCCGCCCGCTCCTCCGGCGCCTCCGCTCGAGGTGCCCCCCGTCGGCGCGCCGCTGCCGGTGCGGGGACGGCAGCTCGGCACCGCGTCCGTGCGATCCTCCGCCGGGCAACAACGATCGACCCGATCGTCGCCGCCGCGCAGCTCGTTGGCGGGCGTACACACGAGGCTGCCGCTGCAGTCCTCGTTGCCGTTCAGCAGGGAGCACCGCTCACCCTCGCCTTGGCGGGAGCAGCCCCCGCTGGCGAACGCCACCGGAAGGCCGACCAGAAGGCTCGCGAGGAGGAGGCGGAGGGCACGCTGCGTCACGGCGCGTGCTTAACAGGGAGCCAGCGGTGACTCAAGCCCCGGGGGTGGGGTGGGTCTTGGCCTTGGCGTCCTTGCGCTCGACGGCCTGGGCGAACAGGCCGACGTACTGGAACGCGCTGATGACCGAGAAGATCAGTGAGACGTAAACGAGGGCGCGCCCCACGACCACGAGGTCCACGACCCCCAGATCGACGATGCCGAGGTGGAGGTGATAGGGGTACCCGATCAGCAGGCAGAGGATGCCGATCATCTGCAGCGCGGTTTTGTTCTTGCCGCCGCCCCCCGCCGCGATGACCACCCCCTCGCTGCTGGCGATGCTGCGCAGGCCCGTGATGCTGATCTCACGGGCGAGGAGCAGGGCCACGGCCCACTCGGGGATGCGCCCCATCGGCACCATCCACACCAGCGACGCCATGACCAGCAGTTTGTCGGCGAGGGGATCGAGGAACTTGCCGAGCACGCTCACGATGTTCATGCGGCGCGCGAGGTAGCCGTCGAGCAGATCCGTGAACGCCGCCGCGGAGTACACGAACGCCGCCACGAGGCAGTCGTGGGGGGTGCCGTTGTCCAGCAGCCAGAGCACCACGGGGATGATGGCGATGCGCCCCATGGTGAGCAGGTTCGGCAAGTTCAGCGCGTCCTTCTTGAGGGAAGAACGGCGCGCCGCCCGCTCGGGGCTCGCCGCGCGGGCGCGGCGTGCGCCACCGTCGCGCGATCCCGAAGCACGGGGAGGACGCGGGCTCGACATGGGCGGGACCCTACTCTGGACCAGGCAGAGCGACAATCACTCGGCGCGGCGGCCTCCCCGGCCCGCCGCGATCGCCTCCTGGACGGTGAAGTTGCCCTCGTGCAGGGCGCGTCCGACGATGGCCGCCACGATGCCCGGCTCCGTGGCGAGCTCCTCGATGTGCGCGAGGGTCCCGACGCCGCCGCTCGCGATCACGGGCACGCCGCCCTCCGCCGCGAGGCGCGCCGTCTCCTCGACGTTGGGGCCCACCTGGGTCCCGTCGCGCTCGATGTCCGTGTACAGCACCGCGGCGAGCTCCTCGCCCTCGAACTGCCGCACCAGGTCGACGGCGCGGGTCTCGCTTTGTTCGAGCCAGCCCTCGGTGGCGACGTAACCCTGCCGCGCGTCGACCGCCAGGATGATCCGGTTCGGAAACGCGCGGGCGGCGCGACGCACCATCTCCGGATCGCGCAACGCCGCGCTCCCGAGCACGACCCGCTCGACGCCGAGGGCGATGTAGCTCTCCACCGCTTCGAAGGTGCGGACGCCGCCACCCACTTGCACCCCGGGACCGAAGGCGTCGACGACGGCGCGCACCAGATCGCCCTGGGCGGCGCGGCCCCGACGGGAGCCCTCCAGATCCACCACGTGCAACCTCGGCGTGAGCCCTCGCCAGGTCGCCGCCAGCTCCGCGGGCGCGTCGGAGTAGATGGTCACTTCCTCGAAGCGCCCCTTGGTGAGGCGCACGGCCTTGCCGTCCAGCAGGTCGATGGCAGGGATGACGTCCATGCGGCGCCTTGTACGCCGGAGCGGCACACCAGGGAAGCGCAGGGGCCCGCCGCTGTACCCTGGTGGGGGGATTTGAGATAGTGGGGGGCCGCCATGGAGGACACTTCCTCGGTCAGCGAGCTGCTCCAGCCCTCCCTGGCTGGCAGAAAGCTCCGCCAGCAACCCCTCTCGGACACGGCCACCGTCGTGATCTCCTTTCTGGGCGGGGCGCCGGCGGCGATCCTGGCCGGTGTGTTCAACGCGCGCCGGATGGGCCGCCCGGCGTGGGACGGGTACCTGGCGGCGGCGCTGTTCGCGGCGTGGCTGGGGTGCTGTCTGCTCTTCTTCCGCTCGTCGGGCGCGGCGAGCGTGCCCGAGTGGTTGGGGCAGGGGCGACTCGTGCGCACGTTCCAGCAGGGGACCGGGCTCCTCGTGTGTGGGGCGTTCTTCCTCGCGCAGCGCGCCGCCCGCCGCGCCGCGGCGCTCCTGGACGGGCCACCGCCGCGCCCCTGGCTGCCGGGGCTCGTGATGGTGCTCCTCGGCCATTTGGTCATCGGCGTCGTGCTGTGGTGGGGAGGGCAGTTTGGCTGAGCTCGCGGAGCTGCAGCAGGTCGATCTGTTGCTCGACGTGCGCCGGACGGCGACGGCGCGGGAGCGGCTGAGCGCGCTGCTGCGCCGCGATCCGAACGACGTGGAGGTGCTGGTGCGCCTCGCCCGCGCCGAGCACCTCGACGACGACGAGGAGCAAGCCCTCGAGCACGTCGAGCGCGCCCTCGCCAGCGATCCGACCCACGAGGGCGCCCGGTTCCTGCGCGCCTCCATCCTCTGCGAGTCGAAGCGCTACGCAGAAGCGGAGGAGATGCTGCTCGGCCTGCTCCGAGAGAACCCGCGGGACGCGGACTATCTCGCCGCCTACGCCCGGGTGATGCTCCTGGCCCTGGAGCTCGACAAGGCGGGGCGCCTCGCTCAGGAAGCCATCCGCCTCGAGCCGGAGAACCAGCACGCCCTGCTCGTGCACGGGCTCATCGCGAGCGTGCGAGGTCGGGACGAGGAGGCGCAGGCCGCCCTGACCACACTCCTCGCCAGCGATCCCGAGAGCACGCAGGTGGTGTGGTTGCTCTTTCACATGCTGATCACGGCGCGGCGCTATCGGGAGGCGGAGCGCGTGGGGCAGCAGCTGCTGCGGCTCGATCCGACCGACGAGTCCATCGTCGACGCCCTCGTCGAGCTCCGGGTGGCGAACCACTGGGCGGCCTGGCCCCTCTACCCGCTCCTGCGGTGGGGCTGGGCGGCCTCCGCTGCCCTGTGGTTCGTGGCGATCGTCGGAGGGCGCGCCCTGGTGCGCTGGAACCCGACGGTGGGGATGACCTTCCTCGGCGCCTACGTGATCCTCGTGATCTACTCGTGGACCTACCAGCCCATCTTCAAGCGCTGGGTCCGCCGGAGGGCCTCATGACGACCTTGCTCGACCTCGAGCGCAGCTTGCTCCAGAACCCCTTCGACGCGCGCTTGCGCCACGCCTACGCCGAGGCCTTGGAGAACGCGGAGCGCCACGAGGACGCCCTGACCCAGTGGCGGCTCCTGTGCAGTCAGGGGGAGAGCGCCGCGGTGTGGCTCCGCGTGGCGCTGTGCCTCGGCGCTCTGGGCCGCGACGACGAAGCCGCGGATGCGCAGGAGGCCGCAGAACGCCAGCCGGACCATGAGCAGGCGCGGGCTGCTCTGTCGCCCGCCCAGCGGGCCGCCCTGGGCGCCCGGGCGCCGCGCCAACCCCTGCGGCTCGTGTCCGGAGGAGCGCACGAGGTGCCGGATGCGGGCGAGGTGATCTCGATCCATCGCGCCGCCAAGGTGCGCTTCGCGGACGTGGCGGGGATGGACGAGCTGAAGAAGATCCTGCGCCTGCGCATCATCGAGCCCTTCTTGCGCCCGGGGCTCTTCCAGCGGTTCAAGCGCAAGGCGGGCGGCGGCGTGCTCCTGTATGGCCCGCCGGGGTGCGGCAAGACGATGATGGCGAAGGCCATCGCCACGGAGTGCGACGCCAGCTTCACCGCGGTGGGGATCAGCGACGTGCTGAACATGTTCGTTGGCCAGTCCGAACAGAACCTGGCGGGGGTCTTCGACAAAGCTCGCAGCGAGCGCCCGGCGGTCCTGTTCTTCGACGAGCTCGACGCGCTGGCCTACTCGAGGAGCAAGGCCCACTCGGATCACACCCGCACCACCGTGAACGAGTTCCTGAACCAGCTCGACGGCATGAGCGGGCAGAACGACGGGGTGCTCGTGCTCGGCGCCACCAACATGCCCTGGGACGTCGACGAGGCCATGAAGCGCCCGGGCCGCTTCGATCGGCAGGTCTTCGTTCCGCCGCCCGACGCCCAGGCCCGGGAGGAGATCTTCCGGATGAAGCTGCGGGACGTGCCCGTCGCGGAGCTCGACTACGCCGCCCTGGCGCGCCTGACGGAGAACTTCTCGGGCGCCGACATCGACGGGGTGATCGAGGCGGCGAAGGACGGGGCGCTGCTCCAACTCCTCGACGCGGTGGAGGAGGTGCGCATCCAGCAAGAGGATCTGACCCGAGCGATCGCCGAGGCGGTCCCGAGCACCCTCGACTGGCTGAAGACCGCTCGCAACCTCGTGAAGTTCGGCGGCGTCGGGCGCGCCTACAAGGACGTCGAGCAGTACCTGCGGCAGACGCGCATGTACTGACGGGGCACGTCCGGGCAGGATGAGCGCGGCGGGCGGGTGAAGGGTCCCTGACGAAGGCGTAGGGGCGCGCCGAGACGTCAGAAGCCGAGCATCAGGCCGACGGAGACGTTCAGCGTCGGGCGTCCGACGGTCGCCACGTCCCGTCGATCGAAGCGCATGCGGGGAGCATCCGTGAGCAGCGAGCCTCCGGAGAGCAGGTAAACGCCGAGGCGACTCGTCAGCCAATGACCTCCGCCCGCTTGCAGGCCGAAGGCGGGGCTCCAGTGGACGCCGCTGCCCGCGGTGAACCCCGTCCGGGCCTCCGCCCGCGCCGCATAGTGGGCCGCCCCGAGACCTCCCGCGACGAACAGGAACCCGCCGGGCCAGGGCTGGGTCTCGGCGCCGACGGCGACGTGCATGGACGTCCGCTGCAGCTCCGCGATGCCCTCTTCGGCGTCGTAGCGCCCCCCGAGGAAGCCGTGCTGGACCGTCAGCCCGAGGCGGAACCAGGACGGTTGCCACCAGACCGCGGCCTGGATCCCACCCTGTCCGGTCCCCGGGGGAAGCTCCAGCTCGGCGAGGGCCCCGATCCATGCGGACCACGGGGGGGGAGTCACGGGCGGGCCGCTCGGCTCGTCGCGCTGCGGCTCCGACGGCGGCGGCGCGACGGTCGGCTCGCGAGGTTCGGGGAGGGGGGCGATGCGCGTGAAGTCCGTCACCGCTCCGGGCAGGCCGCTGCCCGCCTCGTTCTGTGTTTCCACTTCGTGCCGGGCGTACTGGATCATCGCGGCGCGCAGGGCCTCCACGGCGCGCACGGCGACGACCTCCGCGTCCATGCCTGGGTGGTTCCGCTGGGCCGACTGGCTCACGGGGGTCTCGAGGCCCCGGGCGTAGGCCCGGATGTCGATGCGCGACCGCTGCTGGGACAGGACGATGGCCCCGTAGTCGCCCGCGTCGAGGGGGACGAGCTCCTCGTCGGAGACGCTCCCCGGCGGTCGGATCTCGACGCGCAGCCCGACGGCGGCCAGCTCACCGCTGATGCGGATGAGCGCCTCGTCGATCAGGGGATCCGTACGCTCCGGAGGGAAGATCAGGACCCGCGCCTCGCCCCGGGCCAGCGCGCTCGCGCTTGTGAGGAGCAACGCGAAGAGCCAGGCGAGCGCCCTCCTCGCACGGGTCGTCGAACGCCGGCTCACGTGAGCCGAGAATACCCACGGTCGGGGAGAGACTTCAATGCGGAGGGGCCAGCCGAAAAGCCCGCGCCCCAGTGCGCTCCGCTCGGAGGGCTCCTGCTCCGACCGCTCGTGCTCCGGCCGCGGCTCGCGGGCGCCTGCGCTCACCGGTGGGCCCTGGCCCGGGAACGAAGCGGCGCCCTCCGCTCAGTCGTTGAGCAAGATATCACGGGCGGTGTCGGCGTAAGGCCCGTGGGGGAAGCGCGCGACGTACTCACGAGCCACCTCACGAGCCTTGTCGTCGCCCCGCGTGGCGCGGATGAGGGTCAGCTTCCGTCCCAAGGTCTCCGACGCGTAGACGCCGGTCGGCGCTTCGGAGAGATAGGTGTCGAACCAGCGCAGCGCCTGCTCCGGGCGCCCCATCTGATCGTCGATGCGCCCGAGGAAGAACGCCGCCTGCGCGCTGGCCGCCTGACCTGCGAAGCGCTTGCGGATCGTGGTCCACGCCTGCACGGCCAGCTTGGTGTTGCCCGTGTAGCGGGCCGCCTGGGCGAGGGCCTGGAGCTCGGTGGCGTCCCGTCGAGCGAGCACCTGCTCCACGCCTTCCCGCTGAGCGCTGCGGACGACGTCCTCGAACTTCCCCGACGCGACCTGCTCGCGCCAGCTCGGTCCCGCGCTGCGCCCTTCGCTGACGCCTTCGCCGGCCCCATCGCTCGGCGCGCCAGGGCCCCGTCGCGTCGCGCTCCGGGGATCCTCGCGCTTGGCCGTAACCGCTGGATCGGACGCTTCGCCGGGGAGGGCGTCCAGGGGCGCGGCCTCCGTCGCGTCGACGACCTGCTGGTGCTCGTCGAGGATCAGCACCTCACCGGCCCCCAACCGCCGCGGCTTTTCGCCCGGCCCCGTCACCACGACGCGACCCTGGTGCATCACCAGCGCGAACCGGCCGCGATCGGCGTCCCAGCTGAGATCGAAGCGCGTCCCCACCACCTCCACCTCGTAGGGGCCCGCCAGAAACCTCCAGTGGGTCTCCGGGTTGGGCACCACGTGCACCGTGACCTTGCCCTGCGAGAGGCGGGTGACCAGCTTGCGCTCCCCGACCACGTGCACGTTGAGAACGGTGTGCTTCGCCGCCTCGATGGAGCTGTCGTCGCTGAACAGCAGCTTGGCGGGTTCGTCCTCGGTGGTGATCAGCTCTCCCTGGGAGTGCCCTCCCACGAGCTCGTACTCCAGGCCGGGAGGCGGACCTCCGTCGACCATCAGGGCGACCCCTGCGGCGATCGCCAGGGCGGGCACACCGATCCAGAGCAGACGCCGGGCCCAGGAGGGCCGCGCCGCCGGGGCGGGGCGGATCCCGAGGCGCTCCGCCTGCTGTCGCTGCTGGATGCGCCGCCAGGTGAGCTCGGCGGTCTCACGCTCCTTGCGGCGCGTGCGGATGTGCTCCTCGGCCAAGGCCCGGAACACGGTCGTGACTTGCTCTTCGCGGAGCGGCGGTGCTTGTCTAGCCATGGCTGCCCCCGGATCGGTCCCGAATGTAGTCGGCGAGCAGGGCGTTGCGGCTGACGCGCTTGCGCACGTGCTCGTTGGCCCGGCGGACGCGCCGCTTGGCCGTGGAGAGAGAGACGTGGAGCACCTCGGCGATCTCCACCATGCTGAGCCCCTCGAGGCCGCTGAGCACGAAGGCGATGCGGTCCTCCGTGTTGATGTCGTCGAGGATGCGGCTGAGCTGGAGCAGCGCGGCCTTCGCCTTGGGGTCGTCGGTGCTGGTCCCGCGCTCCCACTCCTGGGGACCGCCCACCAGCTTGTAGATGAGGCGGCGGCGCTTGCGCTGCCGGACCTCCCGGCGGACCACGTTCATCGCGATCGACACGATGTAACTCCGGATGCCGCTCGCTTGGCGGATGTTCTTGGCACTCTCGAAAAATCCAACGAAGACGTCACTGACCAGATCCTCGATGTCCCCGTGGGGTCCGAGGGATTTCACCAGCAGGCCGTAGACGAGCCGGTAATAATCGTCGAAAGCTCGCCGCTGCCAATCCGAGCCGCCGTGCTGGATGGCTTCGAACAACGCGATTTCTTCGGCGACAGGCACTCGTTCTACAAAGGGCGATGCCAACGATTGCGCCGTGGGGTGAGACCCGGATGTCAGAGCCAAACGTTGCATGCCGAGGGGGCCAGGTGGAGCGGCGAGGCGACCGGGAGGCGGCACGTGGCCCGAGCGCCAGCTCCGATGGAGCGGCGGCGCGACGGAGCCTTCGGACCGACGTCTCCAGTGGTCACCATCATAGCAGGGTCGCTTTTCCCCGATACGGGTCAAAATAAGTCGACCCAGCCGAGTTTCCTGCGCTTTCGCCGATGGGCGGTGTATCTTCGCTTCGTGTGGCGCGGTCCTTTTCGTC
>JAAZAA010000108.1 GCA_012514535.1 Myxococcales bacterium
CGGCACGACAACCCCGTCGCCGAGGTGCTGATCGAGGGGCGCGCGTCCGTGTTCGCGGCGGGGCGGGCGCCCGAGGCCGCCGTCCGGATCGCCCAGGAGCACCCCGGGCGGCTCCTGCGGCAGGCGGCCCACATCGAGCGGCTGAGCCGCGCCGTGGAGACGGATCCCGCCGCGCCGACGGCGCTCCTGCTCGGGTGCGCCACCCTGCAGAGCTCGCCGGGGATGGCCGAGGAGGTGGTGCGCCTCACGGGTCGGTTGGCGCAGCGGCCCGTCCGGCTCGTCTCCGAGTGCTGCGGGCTCATCCCGTCCTTGGCCGGGGACGCCTCGGGAGCCCGCCTGGCCCAGGAGCGCCTGGGGCGCGCCCTGCAGGGGGTGGACCGCCTGATCGTCGCCGATCCGGGCTGCCACCGGGCGGTGACGGAGCTCGTCGGTGGGCGCCGCTCCCTCGCGCGCCAGCTGGAACACACCTCGTTCCTCGCCTTCGCCGCAGGGCGAGGAAAGCCGCTGCGGCGGGTGGACCGCCCGGGAGTCCGCTACGGGTGGCAGCCGCCCTGTTGGGCCCGGGGGAGCAGCGCCGAGCCGGCGGCGCGGGTCCTGCTCGAGCAGCTGATCGGAGAGTTCGTCGAAGTGGATCCGGGCTGCACCGGGGGCGGCGGGCTGGTGCCGTCGGTGCTGCCGGAGGCGTCGCGGCGCATCGGCGTGTCGCGGCTCGAGGCGTTCCGAGCGGCGGGCGTGGACTGCGTCGTGACGGGCTGCGCCTCCGGGGCGCGGCGCCTGCGGGCGTCGGCGCAGAGTGAGGCCGCCGAGGCGCCCCGCGTGGTGGAGTTGACGTCGTTACTCCGCCAGGGCCTCGAGGAGCCATGAGCGCGCGCCTCCCGCCCCGTCGGCGTACGGTCGCGGCGCGCATCCTGCTGTCCTACGCCGCCATCCTCCTGGCGTTCTGCGTTGCGGCGGGTTGGAGCCTGTGGGCCCAGCGGAGCTCCGCCCGGGAAGCGCAGCTCCTGCGGGACGGCTACATGCCCCTGGCGCTCTCGCTGCGCGACCTCGTCGCGAGCCAGGACACCTGGAACACGCAGCTCAACCACGTCACCGCGGCGCGCAACCCGGCGGACAAACGCATCTGGTTCGACACCGCCTTGACCATCGGTCGCCCGAAGCGGCTGGCGGAGGTGCGCGCGCGCATCCAGCAGGTCTTCACCGCGGGAGACACCCAGACCGCGGCCATCGGCGCCGATCTGCTCGCGGAGACGACGTACATCGAGAGCTTCCTGAACCAGGACGAGCCCCTGGTCGCGCAGCTGTTCGAGACCTTGGGGCGGGCCCCCAGCGGCAGCCTGAGCGATCGCGCGGAGCAGCTCCGCGACGAGCTGGTGACCCGGGGGTTCACCGCGAAGAAGCGCTTGAGCAGCCTGGAGCGCCTCGTCCAGACCCACGTGGACGGGTTGCTCGACCAGGCGCGGAGCCGGGAGCGGCTCGCCCTCGGGATCCTGGTGGCGCTCGTCGGCCTGACCCTGCTCCTCGGGTTGCTCATGGTCCTGTATGCGCGGCGCGTGCTGCGACCCCTCGGGCTCGTCACGGAGCGCGCGAAGGCGGTCGGTCGCGGCGACTTGACCCCCCGTGAGCCCCTCGGCTCGAGGGACGAGCTTGGCGAGCTCTCGTCCACCTTCGAGAAGATGGTGAGCGCGATCTCCGAGGCCAACGAACGCCTGCTCGCGACGGAGCGCCTCGCCACGATCGGGAAGATGGCGGCCCACGTGACCCACGAGGTGCGCAACCCGCTGTCCTCGATCGCCCTGAACCTCGAGCTCCTGGAGGAGGAGATCGGGCGCGACGAAGCCGAGAGCCGCGCCCTGCTCCGGGCGATCACCCGTGAGGTGGAGCGCCTGTCGGCCCTGAGCAGCCAGTACCTTTCCATGGCGAAGAACCAGCCCTCGAGCCTGGAGCCGGAGCTGCTCGCCGAAATCGTCGAGGAGGCCGTGGAGTTCATGCGGCCGGAGCTGCGCCGGCACGCGGTGGAGCTCGACCTCGAGATCGATCCGGCCACCCCCCTGGTGCGCGCGGACGACGCGCAGCTCAAGCAAGCGCTCTTCAACCTCATCCGCAACGCGCGAGAGGCGATGCCCAACGGGGGCACGGTGCGCGTCGCCGTGGGACCCCGCGAGGGAGGCGCCACCCTCTGCGTGGAGGACGAGGGGCCCGGCATCGATCCCAGCGTGGGAGAGCAGCCCTTCGATCCGTTCTTCACGACGAAGCGGCACGGGACCGGCCTCGGGCTCGCGGTGACGCGTCAGATCGTGACGGCCCACGGCGGCAAGATCCGCTACGAGACGCGCGCCGAGGGGGGCTCACGCTTCGTCATCGAGCTGCCGGCGTGTCACGACGACGATCCAGAGCACCCCACCGCGCGGGAGCTCGCCGCGGACGTCATCTCCTGAGTTCGCTCCTGGCTGCGACCATGCTCCGACCGCTGCTTCGCGAGCGAACTTCCGCTAGGAGTCGCGCGTGAAGATCGTTTTGGCCACCCAGAACCGCGGCAAGCTCAGGGAGCTCTCGGTGCTCCTCGACGATCCCAGCCTCGAGCTGGTGACCCTCGACGACGTCGGCCTCGGTGGGCTCGAGGTCGAGGAGACGGGGGACACCTTCGAAGCCAACGCGCGGCTCAAGGCGGAGGCGGTGGCCCAGCGCGCGGGCTTGCCGGCGCTGGCGGACGACAGCGGGCTCGAGGTGGACGCGCTCGGCGGGCGCCCCGGCGTGCTCTCGAAGCGCTACGCCGGGCACGACGCCACGGACGCGGACAACAACGCGCGTCTGCTCGCGGAGCTCGCGCAGACGGCGCTCGACGCTCGCACGGCGCGCTTTCGATGTGTGATGGCTTTGGCAGTGCCGCAGGGCGGCGCCGCGCGCACCGTGCTGGTGGCGGATGGCTCCTGCGAGGGGCACATCGCGCCTGCGGCCCGCGGGGACGGGGGCTTCGGCTACGATCCTTTGTTCGTGCCGTCGGGCTGGGGGCAGCGCACCCTCGGGGAGGCGAGCCCGGCGGAAAAGAACGAGCTCAGCCATCGGGCCGAGGCCGTTCGAGCCTTGCGCCCCCAGCTGCGCGCCTGGCGGATCCAGATGGACGCCGATGGATGACCTCCTGCGCCGTTTGACCCCCCTGCCCCCACCGTGCTAAGCGAGCCCCGCTTTCGCGCAGGAGTGCAGCACTACTGGAAATCAGCTGGTAGCTACGCGACGGTCGGGCTCGAGTTCGCGCTGAGCGTCCTCGTTGGGCTTTTCATCGGGCAATGGCTGGACGAAAAGTTAGGCACCGGCGGGTGGCTCACGGCAGTTTGGCTCGGCTTCGGCACCATCGCCGGAGCGCGGGCGGTCTGGCGCGCACTCCAGCGCGCGAACCGCGAGGCCGAGGACGAGGAGCGCAAAGAACGCGACGCTCGAAGGAAGTACTTCGATGACCACGACGACCCACGATGACCTGACCCTGCGGCGCACCTTTGGCGCCGTGGCCGCCTGTGGTCTCGGGATCGCGGCGTTGGCGGCCCTCGGGCTCGGGGTGAGCTGGGGGCTGAGCGTCGTGGCGGGCGCGGCGTTGGCGTTGGGTAACCTGTGGGCTTTGTCCCGGGCCGTGCAGAACCTCGTCCGCGGCGACGGCCCGGCCCTGCCGTGGACCCTGGTGTCCGTCCTCAAGTTCTTCGCGCTGCTCGCCGTGACCTGGGTCCTGGTGCGCAGCCCGCAGCTGCAGCCTCTGGGAGTGGCCCTCGGCTTCGGCTCCCTTCCCCTCGGTATCGTGTTCGGCGGTCTGTTCCAGGCCCCTGCGCCGCCGCGGAGCGAGCGCGTCGCGACGGAGCACACCTCCCCGGGGCACCGCTGAACGAGGAAATGGATCATGCCTGATCACGCGAGCTGGCTGACACTCATCCTGGCCCACGCCAAAGACACCCTCGAGCACAACGCCCACCTGCTCGGCGCGACCATCATCGGTGGCGAGAAGCCCGAGTGGTTCAGCTGGGAGCCCATCGCCGCGTCCCTGCTCGTGATGGCCATCGTGCTGCTGTTCGCCACCCGCGTGCGCATGCGCATCTCGGGCGAGCAGGCGCTGATCCCCGAGGAGCGGCTGACGCTGCGGACCTTCACCGAGGCGTTCATGGAGTACTTCTACGACCTCGCCAAGAGCGTCATGGGGCCGGAGCGGGCCAAGAAGTACTTCCCCATCGTGGGCGGCTCGGCCCTGTTCGTGTTCTTCGGGAACCTCATGGCGCTGATGCCGGGGATGCCCGTGGCGACGAGCAACCTGAACATCACGTTCGGCAGCGCCCTCGTCGTGTTCGTGCTGTTCAACTTCTACGGCCTGCGCGAGCAGGGCCTCGGCTACATCAAGCACCTGCTGGGCCCCGCCTGGTACCTGGCCTGGCTCATCCTGCCGGTCGAGATCATCTCGTTGATGGTGCGCCCGATCACCCTGGCCGTCCGTCTCATGCTCAACATGGCGGTGGACCACCTGGTGTTGTCGATCTTCCTCGGCCTGGTCGCCGTGCTGGTGCCCCTGCCGGTGATGCTCCTGGGTGTCCTCGTGATCGTGGTGCAGACCCTCGTCTTCACCCTGCTGACCAGCATCTACATCGGCCTGGCCACCGAGGACGAGGCCCACTGATCCCCCTGACTTTCTAGGAAACCCCAGCATTTCGGCTACCGATCGAAAAGCGGTGGCCGCCCACACGAAAAGGCGGTAACGCCTCGCCCCGCAGAAGACCCAAAGGAGACCATCTGAAAATGTCCAAGAAGAAGCTGGCTCTTGCCTCGGCCGCTCTCACCACCTTCGCCCCCGCCCTCGCTTTCGCCCAGGAAGCGGGCTCCAACACCTACGACGTGCAGTCGATGGCTGCGCTCGGCGGTGGCATTGCGATCGGGTTGGCGGTGCTCGGCGGCGCTACCGGTCAGGGGCGCGCCGCGGCCACCGCCCTCGAGGGCATCAGCCGGAACCCCGGCGCAGCCCCGCGCATCCAGACCCCGATGATTCTCGGCCTGGCCCTCATCGAGTCCCTCGTGCTGTTCGCCTTCGTGATCGCGTTCTTGCTCCAGGGCAAGATCGGCTGACCGGGCGGGCGAGCGTACGAGCCTGCGAACGAGCCGCGGCTGCTTCGGCGCCGCGGCTCGTCTTGCGTCACGCGCCCGTGTCGCGTCGCGGTCCGTGTCGCCGCGCTGCGCGCACGCCCGGCGCCCGCCCTCAGCGCCGGCGCAGGTCGTAGAAGAGCTCGCGCCAGGTGTGCCAGCTGAGCAGCAGCAGCGCGCCTGCCAGCAAGCCATAGCCCGCGTAGACGACGCTCGCGCTGATGAGCCACGCGCCTGCGATGAGCAGCGCAGCGGACACGACGGCGGTGAACAGCCGGCGGCCGTGTCGCTCCACGGCGGCGACATGGTGTGAGTCCTGCGTGTTGACGCGGAGTCGCCCGAGCCGCAGGTCGTCGAGCACCTCCTCGAGCTGCTGGGGCACCTTGTAGCCCACGCCGCCGAGCCGCTCGATGCGTCGCAGCAGCTGGGCGCCGAGGCGCTCCGGGGAGTAGCGCTTCTTCAGGATCTCCGTGAAGAGCGGCTTCGACTCCTCGTAGACGTCGAAGTCCGGATCGATCTCCTTGCCGATCCCCTCGACCGTCATGAGGCTCTTGCTCATCATGAGGAAGTCGGTCGGGATCTCGATGCCGTACTTGAGCGCCGCGTGCACGATGTCGCGGATCATCGAGCTGAGCTCGACCTCCTTGAGGGAGCGCCCGACGTACCGCTCGCTGAGCAAGGCCACCTCCGCCCGGTAGGCCTCCATGTCGATCTTCTTCGTGGGGGTGCCGATCTCGTAGAGGGCGTCGGCGATCCCTTCGTAATCGCGGCGCAGGGCCGCCATGATCACGTCGACGGTGAGGTCGCGCATGCGCGGGCTCAGGCGGCCCACCATCCCGAGGTCGATCAGCGCGAGCTTGGGCGCCTGCGGCGCCCCCCACACGAGCACGTTGCCGGGGTGGGGATCGGCGTGGAAGAACCCGTCCTCGAAGATCTGGCGGACGAGGGTCTCCAGGGCGAGCCGGGCGATCGCCTGGCCCGAGTAGCCCGCCTCCACCGCGTCGTAGATCTTGCGCCCCTCCAGGTACTCGAGGGTGATCACCTGCTTGCTCGAGGCCTGGCGATACACGGCCGGGAAGCGCACGCGCGGGTCGTCGGCGAAGTTCTGGGAGAACCTCCGGGCATTCTCCGCCTCGCTGGCGAAATCGAGCTCGCTGGTGATCGCGTGGTCGAACTGCTGTACGAGCCCCACCGGCGAGTAGATCCGGCTCTCGGGGATGGCACGCTCGATGAGCGCCGCGAGCGCGTGCAGCAGGTCGAGATCGCTGGCGATGGTGCTGGCGATGCCCGGGCGCTGCACCTTGACCACCACGTCGTGTAGGCCGTCCTCCGTTTGGAGTTGGGCGCGATGCACCTGGGCGATGCTGGCCGCGGCCAGCGGGCGCTCGTCGAAGGACACGAACAGCTCGGTGAGGGGCGCGCCGAGGGAGCGCTCGACCTGGCCCTTGATGGTCTCGAAGGGCAGGGGCGGGACGGCGTCTTGGAGCTTCTTCAGCTCTTCGATGAGGTCCGCTGGGAGCACGTCGGCGCGCGTGGACGCGATCTGGCCGAGCTTGATGAAGGACGGCCCCAGATCCTCGAGCACGAGGCGAGCGCGCACGGCGCTGGAGATCTGAGCCCGCTCCCGGCGGCCCGCGGCCTCCTCCTCCGGGGGGACGGAGTCGGGGACTCCGGCCTCGGTGGGTTCACCCTTGTCCGCTGCGCGGCTCGAGCGGGACAGCCCGAGACGACTCACGATCTCGCCGAAGCCGTGGCGCACCAGCACCCGGGAGATCTCGCGCACCCGCCCCAGGTCGCGCGCAGCGCTGACGATGGAAACCATGGATCTTCAGCTCGAGCCCACGCCCTCCCTCACTGGAAGGCGATGCGTAGCTCGTAGTCGCAGATCCGGAAGACGTCACCGTCCTGGATGATCTTGCGCTGCACCCGCTGGCCGTTGAACTCGATCCCGTTCGTCGAGCCGAGATCCACCATGTAGTACTGGCCGCCGGAGAACTCGATCATCGCGTGCTGCCGGGACACGTTCGGGTCCTTGATGGTGAGATCGCTGGTCTGCTTGCCGCGCCCGATGACGAATCGGTCCTTCGTGACCGGGAAGGGTTCCCCCTGGTAGTAGATCTTGAGCCCGGCCGCGGGTCGCGCCGCGGGCGGCTGGGGTGGGGGTGGCGGCAGGGACGAGGTACCGAGGGGCGCGCGCGGAGGCGGCGGTGGACCCGGAGGGGGACGCCGCACCATGGTCGGCGCGGCGCCCGAGGCGGGACCACCACCGGGCAGCGCGGGTGGTGGGGGCGGCGCAGGTGGAGGCGCAGGCGGAGGCGCGGGGTGCGGCCCGACCGTGGACTTCGTCGTGACGCCCGCGGCCTGAGGCACCGGCGGCGGGAGAGGCGGTGGGGGGGGAGCCGAGCCGGGGCGGCCCGAGCCGGGGCGGCCGGAAGGAGGACGCGCGGCGGGAGTGCTGGAGATGGGGGTGCCCGGGGGCGGCGGGGGCGGGGGGGCGCCGTGCACCGACGAGGGGGGCACGGCCATGTGGCTGCTGGACGTGCTCGTGGTGGAGTAGCCGCGCTGCCGCGCGTACTGCTTCATGGCGTCGTTGATCAGGTAGTCGACGGAGCACTCGAGCTCCCGGGCCATGTGCTCGAATCGCTGCCACAGCGCCTCACGACACTGGAAACTCCGCTGGGTCTTCTTGTTCGCGTCGTTCATTGCTTGCCGCCCGCGCCGCCTCCCTTCGTCGCCAGGGTAGGCTTGATGCAATACTCGACGAAGTCGCCGACGGTGGCCACCTTCTTGAGCTCCCGCGCGTCCCCGACGGACACGGCGCATTCCCAGTCGCAGTCCTTCGCGTCCGGGTGGCAGCGCGGCACCCGCTGATCGTCTCGAGCGTACTTTTCCACCTTGGGTAGGTCCGCCGCGGTCCCGTGGGCGTAGTAGTAGCCCAGCGCCGAGAGGCGGACCTGGGCGGGCTGCTTGCGGTCCGCGTAGCGCGCCACGAGCTCGTCCGGCTGAGCTCCCTGCACGTCCTGGAGCAGGGGGCCGTAGGCGAGGGGCTCGCTCAGGGCCATGTCCTTCGTGCTGCCGAGCTGCTTCATGAACTCGTCCAGGTGCTCGGCGGCGCTCATGCGCAGGAGCAAGGAGGCCGCCACCCAGCGGACCTGCCAGCGCTCGTGCTGGAACAGGGCGTAGAGGCGCTCGGCGACCTGCTCCCGGGGGAGCTCACCGATGCGGCGGGAGGCGAGGTCCCGCACGGGATCGGGCGTGGCGTCGTCGCTCAGCAGGTCGAGGAGGATCTTCGCGTGCTCGGGGTTACCGCGCTCGAGGTTCCCTTCGAGGGCGGCGAGGGCGGCCATGCGCCCCTTCTCCGAATGTTTCGGGTTCTGGGCGTAGGCGAGCAGGTACGTCGTGGCGGGCTTCTGGCCCACGCTGCGCATCGAGGAGAAGACCCGCAGCAGCTCCTCTTCCTGGTACAGGGCGAGCTGCTTCTCGAACTGCGCCGGAGTGACCGTCAGCTTCGAGGCCTTGTTGGCCGCCTCCACGGCGGGCGCCTTGCGCTTCAGCCACTCCGGCGAGTCGACGTCCTTCGCCACCTCGACCAGGCGTCGGCTCGCGTCGAGCTTCGTGGCCTCGTCGCCCAGGTCCCGGACGAGGCGCGCGACCACGTCGATTTTCTTGCCGTTCGGCTGGAGCTCCGCGGTGAGGGCGCGTACGCCGTCCGCCTTCAACAGCCGGAGCACCTGCTCCATGCTGTAGACCTGCGAGCTGTCGTCCAGGCGCGCGACGAAGTTGGTGTTCGACCACTGCACCAAGGCGTCGAGCAGGCGCTTGCGCAAGGCGGGATCCGTGAGCAGGCCGCCGTTGTCGTGGGTCAGCAGGGCGAAGGCCGCGTCCTTGTAGGGGATGCTCTCGTCGATCCCGCCCGGCGCCGCGGGAGCCTGGAGCATCCCTTGCTCGAGCTGCGGGACCACCCCCGTGAGGAGCTCCGTGCGCGCGTCCGCGGGGAGCTCCGCCAACGCCTGGATCAACCCGACGAACTCGTCGTTCCCCTGCAACCCGACGGGCCTGCCGCCGCGGGGCTTCATGCGCACCAGCGTCATGGCGGCCTCGACGCGCAGGGGAGTCGGGTACTTGGCGTGGGTGAGCACGGCGACGAGCTTGCGCGGCCCCTGGCTGCGCGAGCCCCAGCGGTGCACGTCCTCCTCGGTGATGCGGCAGCCGACGCTGGCGAACGCCAAGCCCAGCGCTGCCCCGACCAGCAGCGGTCGGCACCACCGCGGGGCGCTGAGAGAAAAATCGGGGGTTCGGGTCCGTCGGACGTGCGTGCCGCTCATCGTGGGGTCTTTGGGGATCGGATGCGCGAAGTTGGGCCCCTCCGGAGCCGGAGGGGTAGCCTGCAAACCGGGCTGCCGGCGAGCGCCAGGGCAGCGGCTCGATGATACACGCCTCGGGTCCCGAGGACCTCACTGTGCACGCGCCCGGGGTTGCACGCCATGTCGCGCTCGGGGTGTCGCCCCCGAGACGTCGATGTGGGCAGCCCGGGCAGCTCCCCGGAATTATTTGCTGCCACCGGGTAAGTTGATGTAGGTGTAGAGGTTACATGGGAGCCAGACCCTTTTCCCCCCGGAACTTGGCGGACACGCCGACCTCCCGCGACACGTCCGCGCCCCGGGGTCTGGAGGCGGGGGCCTTCATGCTCTTCGCGGCGGCGGCCTTCCTGGTGCTGGCCCTCGCGAGCGCCCGCTTCGATCCCGAAGATCCGAGCGTTCACGGCGCGGACTGGATGGGATCCGTGGGGGGGGGCATCGCCGGGGTGCTCATCCAGGGTTTCGGCCTGGCCGCGTGGTTCGCTCCCCTCCAGCTCGTCGCGCTGGGGGCTCCGTTGTTGCGGGGGCAGCGTCCGCCGCCCCTCGGGCTGCGCCTCGCGGGGGATCTCCTGCTCGTGATCATCCTCGCGGCGCTCCTGCAGGTCGCGGTGCCTCAGGCGCGGGTGTTCGGGGCGGGGCTGCCGGGCGGGAACGTGGGGCTTTTCTTTGGCGAGCTCATGCGGGCCCTCTTCTCGACCCCCGGATCGTTCCTCGTCGGGGTGACCGGGGCGGGGCTGATCCTGATCGGGCGCAGCAGCTTCTCCTTCATCGGCTGGTGCCGCCGGGTCGCCGAGCTCACCCAGGCCTTGCTGCTCCGGCTGCGCGCCTTCGGCGAGCGCGTGGTCCGGGCGTGGAGCGAAGCGTGGCGTCTGCGGCGAGAGCGGGCCCTCGAGGCGCGGCAGGCCGCGCTCCCCCGCATCGAGTCGCCCAACCGGGACGACGCGATCATCATGCAGCTGGAGGAGGACACCGAGTGGATCCCCCTCGAGGCGACGGGGGTGCCGCCGCTGTCGATCTCCGAGTCCCTGCGGGCGGCCTCCGCCGAGCTGCGCGGCGTGGACCTGGAGGACGTGACCCCGACGCGCCGCGGCGGGGTGTCCGAAGCCGTCGATGGCCTCGTGGGCGCGATGCTCGACGCCGGCGACGAGCTCACGGGAGAGCCGGGGAGCGCGGAGGAGCTCCCCGACGACGCGGACGACGCGGACGGGCCGACCTCCGCGGTGTCCCCGGACGCCGACGCCCAGGACCTGGTGCTCGTCTTCGGAGACGAGGACGAGGCAGCGCCCGCCCCGGCGTCCCTGCGCCGTGAGCCTCCGCCCCAGCAGCCCCGGCCGCGCCCCCAACCCGAGCCCGCCGCCGATCCCGAGCCGCGCATCGTCGACACCAAGGCCCACCAGCAGGTGAATCGCGCCGCGAAGGCTCCGGAGCCCGCCCCGAAGAGCGAAGGATTCGTGTTGCCGAGCACGGAGCTGCTCGATCCCCCCGAGGCGAACACCCGCGATCTCGATCGCACCGCGGTGCTCGCCCACGCCGAGCGCCTGGAGAAGACCCTCGCCGACTACGGCGTGACCGGCAAGGTGGAGGAGATCCACCCGGGCCCCACGGTGACCACCTACGAGGTGGCCCCCGCCGCGGGCACGAAGGTCAGCAAGGTGGCGAACCTCTCCGACGACCTCGCCCTCGGGCTCTCACGGAAGGTGCGCATCATCGCGCCGATCCCCGGCAAGAGCCGGATCGGCTTCGAGCTCCCCAACGACCAGCGGGAAGCCGTGAACCTGAGGGAGCTCGTCGAAGACGAGCGCTTCCAGAAGCTCGCCAAGAAGGCGCCTCTGCCCGTCGTGCTGGGGCGCGACATCGTGGGCGCGCCCTTCTACGCGGACCTCGCCTCCATGCCCCACGTGATCGTCGCGGGCGCCACCGGAGCCGGAAAGAGCGTCGGCCTGAACGTGATGCTCTCGAGCCTGCTGTTCAGCCGCACGCCGGAGGAGCTGCGCCTGCTCATGGTCGACCCGAAGGTCGTCGAGCTCGCGCCCTTCGACGGCATCCCGCACCTGCTCCTGCCCGTGGTGACGGACATGAAGCAGGCGGCCACTGCGCTGCGCTGGGCCGTGGACGAGATGGAGCGCCGTTACCAGCTCTTCGCGGACGCCGGCACGAAGAACATCACCACGTACAACCGCTACGTGGAGCGCGTGCGCGCCGGGGAGCTCCCTGCGCCCCAGGTGAAGACGGTGCAGGCGCTGGACGCGGACGGCGAGCCCGTCGAGGTGCCCGTCGCCAAGAAGGGCGGCGACGGCGAGCAGCTGCCCGATCGGCTGCCCTACATCGTGATCGTCGTGGACGAGTTCGCGGATCTGATGATGCAGCAGGGCAAGGAGGTGGAGACCTCCGTGGCCCGCCTGGCCCAGAAGGCGCGCGCGGCGGGGATGCACGTCGTGCTGGCGACCCAGCGCCCCAGCGTCGACGTCATCACCGGCATGATCAAGGCGAACTTCCCCTCGCGGATCGCGTTCCGCGTCGCGCAGAAGGTCGACAGCCGCACCATCCTCGACGAGCAGGGCGCGGAGGTGTTGTTGGGCAAGGGCGACATGCTCGTGAAGCTCAACGGCTCCAGCGAGACGCTGCGGGTGCAGTGTCCCTTCGTGAGCGAGGAGGAGGTGAGCGCGCTCACCGATCACCTGCGCGCCCAGGGCGAGCCGCAGTATCAGGAGGCGATCCTCCAGGAGCACGACGCGGACGAGGACGACGAGGCGCCGGAGGAGAAGTCCGACGCGCGGTTCGAGGAGGCCGTGCGCATCGTGCAGGAGACCCAGCGCTGCTCCACCTCCTGGCTCCAGCGCAAGATGACCATCGGCTACAACCGGGCCGCCAAGATCGTCGAGATGATGGAGCGGCGCGGCTACGTGGGCCCGGCCAACGGCGCTCGCGATCGGGAGGTGTTCTTGCCTCCTCCGTGAGGTGGCCGTCTTTCTCGCCGCCGCGACGGGGATTTTCTCTCCTCGGAGCGGCGATCGGCTCGAAAAGGCCGCTTCGGGTGGGCCAGGCGGAGCCGGTGGGGGTTCCCTGGAGCTCCCTTGGGCTCTTGCTCGACTCGACTATCATGCATCCAACCCGCGCGCTCCGCCTCTCCCGACGGCGTTCCCTATGACGGCTCCCCTCCTGACCCTTCCGCCCCCCCGCGACGACGATCACGAGGACGTTGCCTGGGCGCTGCGCGCCGCTTCGGCACAGTGGCGGCGGCACGCGCGCGCGGACGCGGTCTCCTGGGTGCGCCGCGCCGCGGAGACCGCGCGGGAGGTCGGCCAGGGGCCGAGGGCCGTGGAGCTCGCGGCTCTCGCGGATCACCTCGCGAACCTGCCCGCGCCGACGCGCCCCCCGCCCCCCACGGCGCCTCCACCCCGACCTCCGCCCACGCCGTCGCGACGTCCCAGCGCCGCGGCGCCGCCGCCTCCGCCCCACGTCCTTGGCGCCGTGGCGCCCCCGCCTCCCGGCGTGTTCCGGCCGGCGTTGCCGAGCCTGGAGATCGAGCTGGACGAGCTCGAGCCGGACGAGATCGAGCCCGTCTCCCAGTCGGAGGTCGAGGAGATCGACGACATCGAGCTCATCGAGGACGACATCCTCCTCGAAGAAGAAGACGTCGACGAGCTCGTCGAGCCGCCGGTCCCGTCCACGCCGCCGGTCGTGCAGGTGCGCGAAGGCGACAGCGGCAGCGCGGCCCTGCAGGCGGCCATGGCGCGCGCCAGCTCCCCGGAGCTGTCCGTCGAGGAGGTGTCCCTCGACGACCTGGATCTCGAGGGGCTCACGGACCTGTCGGACGCCGGAGTCGACGCCGGCGATGACGGCGACGGCGACGCGGGCTTCGACGAGTCGGAGGCGCCCACGAACGTCAGCTCCTCGCCGCCCTTCTCGCGGCGCGACTCGTCAGCGGCAGGCGCTCCCGAGGCGGTCGTCCCGGAGGCGCCGCTCCCGCAGAACCCCCCGCCGCCCTTCGAGCTCCAGGCGGAGTCCCCCGAGCTCCCCTCGGCGTTCACCCTGGACGGCGAGGAGGCGGCGACGGACGTCGACGCGGAGCCACCGCCCGCCGCGCTCGGCGCCGTCCCCGACCTCGACGAACCCCTCACGGACTCCGACGAGCTGACGGAGCCCGGCCACCCACCGCGCTCGGAAGGGCGCCCCGAGCTCGCCGCGCCCGTCGCCCCGGCGAGCCGCCCCGCCGATCGCCCCACGAGCCGCCCCGCAAGGCGTCCCACGAGTCGTCCGGCGAGCCGCCCCGTCGAGCGCCCGGTGAGCCACGCCCCCTCGGTGCCTCCGCAGGAGCCGTTCCCTCTCGCCCCCTCCGCGCAGCTGCCGGCGGTGCAGGAGCGCCCCTCGAGGTCGCCGCGCCGTCCCTCGACCGTGGCCCCCGCGGAGGTGACGGAGCCGGTCGTCGACGGCGTGTCCCTCACGACGGTGCGCGGGCTCGAAGATCTCCCCGAGGACGCCCAGCTCGAGCTCGCCCGCGTGGCCGAGCTCCGCAACCTGGCCCCCGGCGAGGAGGTGAACTCCTTCGGCGTGGCGCTCGTCACCCAGGGGACCGTGGAGCTGATGCCCGCCGTCGCGGACGCCTCCTGCGCCCATGCCCGGCGCGGCGAGGTGATCTTCACGCGGGGAACCCTCGCGGACGGCGTCGCCGTGCGCGTCGTGGGCGCGGCCCCGGGGACGCGCGTCGCCGTCTGGTCCGACGCGCGGCTCGAGGCGGCCACCACCGCGTGCCCGTGGGTGGCCGATGAGCTCGCCCTGATCGCGGATCGCTATCAGGCCCTGGCGGGCGCGGTCATGGGCCCCCTCGGCGACTCCCTCGACGCGATGTTCCGGGGCATGGTCCTCGACAAGTGCGGTGTCCGCGCCTTCGATCCGGGCGCCGTGTTGCTCGAGGCGGGCAAGCCCGTGGACGGCATGTACATCCTCGGCGTCGGGCGGCTCGAGCTCCTGGACGCGGAGGGCCGCCTCCTCGAGGAGGTGGGGCCCGGCGACTTCCTCTTCCCCGAGACGATCCTCGCCGCCGGCAACGCCTCGGCCACCGTACGGGCGGGGGCCGGGGGAGCCCTGGTGCTCTACGCGAGCCGCATGGAGGCCCACGAGCTGCTCGCCACCTGTCCGCCCTTCATCGAGCTCCTCGCTGGCTGAGTTCGACCTCGCCCTCCACGGCAGGAGCGAAGCGATCCCGGGGCAAGCCCCGGTCGCCGGAGTTTGGGGCGACGCGCCACACGAGGGTCTCGTTGCCCTGGGCGCCCGCGAAGCGCAGCCCGAACCAGCGGGTGCGATCGGGGATGCTCGGCCGCCCGTCGGCGCGCACCCGGGGAAAGCTGATGCGGAAGGCGGAGCGCCAGGGC
>JAAZAA010000109.1 GCA_012514535.1 Myxococcales bacterium
GCCTGCGCGAGGGGAGCCTGGGCCAGCGCGGGTTCCGCGACGGGGATCGGTGCCTGGGCGGGGACCACGGGCTGGGGCGCGGCGTGCATGGCCGCGGGGGGATCCGTCGTCGCCGCGGAGGCCTGGCTCGCGCTCTGGGCCAGCTGGAAGACGAGCCCGAGGGATCCGGCGACGTTCGCGGTCGCCTCGCCGACGACGGGGTTGTCCACCGGCACCGTCTGCAGGGCCTCCAGGGCGCGCCGCACACCCGCCAGCGCTTCGGGGCCCGCGCTCGCCAGCGCCGCGCCGTCGCTGGTCTCGATCCGATGGAGCGCGCTCATGGCGGCCGCCACGGGCTCGGCGACGGTATCGATCAGGTTGCCGGCTTCAGGGGACTGGAGCGCGGCCAAGGCCGAGGACAACTTTTCGCGGGCCGTGCGTGCCGCGGTGACGGTCTCATTCATCCAACGAATCTCCAGCCCGATTGCCCGGAACCCACTTCTCCGCGAGTCTACACCTGACCCTCAGCGCCTGGCGACCCGCGCCGCCAGCTCTTGACCGGTGACTATCGCGCCCGTCTCGTCCGGGGACGTCTCCGGGGAGCCCGCCCCTCCGGAGGCCGCCTCCCCACAAACGAGCGCCGCGCCGTCGTCGAAAGCCTCCGTGGCGTCGGAGGGGGACTCTCCGGGGCTGGCGAGCTGGGCCAGGAGCACCCGGACGGCGCCGTCCCCCGTGCGCAGGACCACGTCGGGTGGGGTACCGAACACGGCGCCCTCCCCGGGGCGAAGTGCGCGGGGGTAGTCCTCCGCCGGCTCCGCGGCGAGCACGAAGAAGCGCTCGCCCGAGAGCTCCAGGGCCAGGCCCGGCACCGGCGCCAACGCGCGGATCCGCCGCAGGATCCGCTCCGTCGACCACGTCCAGTCGACCCGCAGGAGCGCGCCCGGTCTCGCGGTGGTTCCGGGTTCTCCGGCGGTCCCGGAGGGCTCACGCTGGGGATCGGGCGCCCAGGTGGCGGCGGCCTCGTCCTGGGGTGTCTCGACGAGCGGCTCGCCGCGGGCCATGCGCGCCACCGTCGCCCGGAGCTGGCGCAGGCTGGGACGATCGAGCCGCCGCGCCAGCTGCCAGGAGTCGCTCTCCCCCACGAGCAGGGACTCCTGCGCCAGGATCGCGCCCTCGTCGTAGCGCTCCGTGAGGCGGTGGATCGTGACCCCCGTGACCCTGTCGCCGGCGTCGATGGCGGCGAAATAGGGGTTGGGCCCCCGGTGCCGGGGGAGGAGGGAGGGGTGGGCGCCGATGCCCCCGAGTCGCGCCTGCCCGAGCTGGCCCGCGGTGAAACGCCGCGTCCAGAACCAGCTCACGATCAAATCGGGGCGGACCCGGGCGAGCAGCGCCTCGAGGTCCGGAGCCGGATCGCCGCTCAGCAGATCCACGAGGGGGCTCGTGGGGGCGAGCCGGGCGCGCAGGCGTCGTCGACCGGGTCCCTCCACGGGCGGGAGGACGGCCGCGACGAGGTCGTGCCCATCCTGGAGCAGGAGGCAGGCGGCCAGGGGCAGGCCGAAGAAGGCGATGCGGAGGGCGGTCACGGTGGTGCTCGGAGCGTAGGGGATCGGAGCGCGGGGGGGATCGGTGAGGGGTCGAGCCTGGAGAGGGATGGCGTGAGCCGGGTGGGGGCGCCGAAAAGTTGCTCGTTTCCTGGGCCCGGTTGTAACCCGACTTCATGAACAGTGGCCTGCCCGACGGTTCCTGCGGCCCGGACGGGGGACATCCTGCGCAGGAGAGCCCCCCGGGTGGTTTTCGGCCGCTGCTGCGGGGAAGTCAGCGTTTCGACCCGAGCGCGGCGCACCGGGACATCCTGGTCTTCGACGACGTCCACAAGGCCTACCGGGAGGACGTCCCGGTCCTGAAGGGGCTCAGCCTCGAGATCGCCCGCGGGGAGTTCGTGTTCATCACGGGCTCCTCCGGCGCCGGCAAGAGCACGCTGCTCCGGCTCATCTACGCCGCCGAGCGCGCGGACCAGGGACGCATCCTGTTTTTGGGCAGGGACGTGAGCCGCCTCGCGCCGAGCTCCGTGCCGTTCCTGCGCCGGAACATCGGCGTGGTGTTCCAGGACTTCAAGCTCGTCCCGAACTGGACCGTGTCCCAGAACGTGGCGGTGTCCCTCGAGGTGCTCGGGGTGGCCCCGAAGGTGGTGCGGCAGCGGGTCGGTGAGGCCCTGGACCGGGTGGGGCTCGCCGGGCGTGGGCGGGACCGCGCCGCGAACCTCTCGGGTGGTGAGCGGCAGCGCATCGCCATCGCCCGCGCCATCGTGGCGGAGCCGGCGCTGCTCCTCGCGGACGAACCCACGGGCAACCTCGATCCCCAGCTCGCCGTCGACATCCTCGGCTTGTTCGAGGACATCCACGAGACCGGCGTGACGGTCCTCTTCGCGACCCACGATCGCTCTCTCCTGGACGTCCGCCCCCGGCGCGTCGTCGTGCTCGACGAAGGGCGCGCGACGGACATTCGCCACGGGCTCAACGACGACGCGGCCGTGGAAAGGTTGAAGGTGGCATGAAGGTGCTCGAGCGCGCGTGGCGCGCGACCAAGGCGGATCTGCGGCTGCACGTCCTCAGCGTCTTCAGCGTCGCGGTGGCCTTCGTGTGCCTCGCGGCGGCCCTGCTGGTCGTGGTGAACATCGACGCGGTGCGCCAGCGCTGGGAGCAGAGCGGGCGCGCCTCCGTGTACCTGCGCTCCGACGCCACCTCCCAGCAGGTGGAGAAGGTGCGCGCCGCGTTGAGCGCCACGCCGGGCGTGGGCGGGGTGCGGTTCGTGTCCTCGGAGGAGGCGCGCCGGGAGGTGCTCGGCGCGTCGAACGACGACGTCCTCACGGCCTTGCCCCCGGAGGCGTTCCCCGCGTCGCTGGAGTTCGAGCTCCAGGACGACGCCGCGTCCGAGCGCATCGCCCAGCTCTCCGAGCAGCTCCGTGCGCTCCCCTACGTGGAGGCGGTGGAGACCTACGAGGCCTGGGGAGAGCGCCTGAAGAGCCTCCTCTCCGGGGGCGTGAGCGCGGCGCTGCTCCTGCTCGGCGTGGTGCTGCTCGCGGTGATCAGCGTCGTGTCCTCGACCATGCGCATGGCCTTGCAGCGGCGCAGCGCGGAGGTGGAGGTGCTCAAGATGGTCGGCGCGACGGACGGCTACGTGCGCGGTCCCTTCGTCGTCGAGGGCGCCATGCAGGGGGCGGTCGGCGCTGCCGCTGCGGTGGGCATCCTGGGCTGCATCCACGTGATCATCCGCAGCAGCTTCGACGGGGCCCTCGGCACGCTCCTGGGCGCGTCGCCCTCGTTCCTGCCCTGGACGGCCTGCGTGGCGCTCGTCCTGCTGGGCGCGATCATCGGGGCCGCCACCGCCGCCGTCAGCCTGCGGCAGCCGCTCGTGGGTGAAACGTGCAGCTGAAGCGCCTCCGCCATTCATGCAAAGAACGCATGAGTTCGCCTTCATTCATGCGTCCGGCGCATGCCCCGCCGCGGCCCCCTCTCGATGAGGCCGCGCAGCGCTCGCCCGCGCGCTCGCTCGCTCTCCACGAAGCGACAACCACGCACGTCGTGCCTCATTCATGCAAAGAACGCATGAGTCTGCCTTCATTCATGCCGCGTCCCGCGCATGCCCCGCCGCGGCCCCCTCTCAATGAGGCCGCGCAGCGCTCGCCCGCGCGCTCGCTCGCTCTCCACGAA
>JAAZAA010000110.1 GCA_012514535.1 Myxococcales bacterium
CACCGCTCCCGAACGGCGCCGTGGTAGGATGAAAGATCGGGCCTCGACCAAGCCAGGCCCTCGGCGGCCGCTCCCGCGGGCAGCTCCGCCCGTCACACCGCTCCCACACCGCTCCCGAACGGCGCCGTGGTAGGATGAAAGATCGGGCCTCGACCAAGCCAGGCCCTCGGCGGCCGCTCCCGCGGGCCAGCTCCCCGCGGCACAGCCCCTCACGCTCCACGGCGGACTCCACGTCACGGCACGTCAGCGCACCACCTGGCAGTCGCGGGTCGGACCCACGGCGCGGTTGTTCGCGTCGTTGCACTCGGGGATGGCGTTCAACGGGTCGACGACGCCGTGGAGGACCACCCGCTTGCCCAGAGACCCCAGATCGATGGTGACCCGCTCGTGCTCGCCGGGCGCGATGGGCCCGCTGAGCAGCGTCTGACCGAGCACCGTGCCGCCGCGGCTCGGATCTCCCGCGTAGATCCGCACGAGCACCTCCGTGGCGGCCACGGCTCCGTCGTTGTGCACGTCGACGGTCGCCCGGGCGGGCGCGCAGCCGCTGGCCTTGTCGAAGACGAGGCGCAGATCCGCGAGGGCCTCCCCCTGCTCCACCGTGGCCTCGATGGTGTTGTTCGACTCGTTGCACTCCCGCTCCGCGTCGTTCGCGTCGATGACCGCGGTCACCGTCGCCGGGAGCTTCCCGCCCGGGCCGTCCTCCGCGCGGAAGCGCACGGACGACACGAGGGACGCCCCCGGCTCGAGGCTGCTGGCGAGGGTGATCGTGAGGGGCTCCCCGTCGGCGTCCTCGAGGGGCCCGTTGAAGGCGGGGGACTCCCAGCTGCCGAAGAAGGCCACCACCACCCCCGGCCCGACCCGGAGGTCGCCTTCGTTCTTCACCTCGATGGACACGTCGATCTCGTCGCCGAGGTCGCCGCACGCGACGTCCGGCGACGAGACCTGGATGCCCACGAGGGTCAGATCCGGCGCGACCCCGTAGACCCGAGGTTGCGAGCGGTACGTGTTGTAGAGGCGACCGTTGTACGGCTTCCAGCTCGCGGGCTCCAGCTCGGGGATCCGGCCCGCCTCGGTGACGTTGGTCACGTGATAGGATTGTTGGTTCCAGACGCGGCGGGCGGCGACCCAGGTGTCGCTCGCGTCGCCCCAGACCTCGATGCCGTTGGGCAGCTCCCGCTTCCCCACCGTCGCGGACTCCCCGTCCGGCACCGGGAAGCGGGTCAGCGTGGTCTCCCCGCACTGCAGGATGTCCGTGTTCGTCACCGTGACGATCTCGGCGTTGCCGTCGTTGTCGACGTCCGCGATCACCGGGCTCTCCATCACCGTGCGGCTGAGGGACGGGATCGCGAGGTAGATCCCTCCGCTCGCCCCGTCGTAGACCCGGAAATAGCACTCGTCGTTGTAGGCGACCTCGGCGGCTCCATCGCCGTTGAAGTCGAAGACGCTCGAGGACGTCGCCTTGCTCGAGTCGTCCTCGACGGTGCGGGACCAGCCATTGTGCAGGCACACGCAGCGCCCCGTGCTCGGACCGCAGACGGCGCCCGTGTTGCAGTCCGCGTCGCTCGAGCAGGTCCCCTCCGCGTCGAGGCCACCGGGAGTCCGCGCCGGGTTCGCCCCGGGGCTCGCCTCCGTCTTGCCCAAGGGGGTCGACCACTCCGCGCAGTGCCCGGGGGCGGGCTCCTGCAGATCCACGACCGTGTAGAAGCTCGCCAGCGCCGTGGCGACCTCCGGGAAGCCGTCCCCGTCGAAGTCGTCCACGTTGGGCGCGCCGCCGCGCGCGCCCCCGCCGAGGTCCTGGAGGCGCAGCTGTCGCCCCGTGGCGCCGTCGAGGATGACCAGGTTGCCGTCCGCGATCAGCACCACCTCCGGGGCCCCGTCGAGGGGATTGTCCGGGCCCGGCGGCGCGTCCCGATCGGCGCCGAGCACGTCCGCCACGGCGCAGTAGCCCTCCCGGCGAGCGTTCTGGAGCCCGCCTGCGGCCTCGTTCGTGCCGAAGCTCGTCTGGGTGTCCCACACCACGTCGAGGTGTCCCAGACAGTAGTTGGACGACTCGTGCTCCGGCACGGTGCAGGGATCGACTCCCGGCGCGCTCGGCGGCCGCTCGGGCAACCCGTAGGCGGTGCTGCCCGCGACGAGCTCTTGCCCGGGACGCTCGGCGACGAGATCCGCGACGCAGAGGATCGATCCGAACTCGCCGCCTTGCACGCCCGTCCGCAGGGTGCCCGTGAAGACGCGGTCGAGCTCGAGGACGTCGACGCCGCCGTCGTCCACGATCTTGAAGGTGAAGACCCGGTTGCCGACGATCACCTCCGCGGGACCGGCGCCGTCCAGGTTGGCGATGGCCGTCGTGGTGAAGTTCCAGGAGCCCTCCGTGGCCCGACCAGGACCTCCTGGCCACTGCCAGGGGGGCGTCTCGAGCAGGAGCTGGCCGCGATTGTCGAGGACGAGCAGGCTGCGCCGGACGGTGGGGACGACGATCTCCGGCACCCCGTCGCCGTCGATGTCCCCCGCGGCGAGCGCTCCGCCGGGCAGGGCGAAGGGCTCCGCCGTTCGCGCCTCGGCCGTCGTCCCGAAGGCGCACGCCTCGTCGTCGGGGATCGGGTCGCCGGCGGACCACAGAGTGTTCCCGCAGCGGGCGAAATAGTCGTCGCCCCGGTGCGGACCGCCCCCGTGGATGGCCCGCACCACGCCGTTGTAACGAACGTCGTCGACGGTGCGGTAGGAGACGAAGACGATCTCCGGAAAATCGAGCTCGTCGATGAGACCGTCCCCGTTGTCGTCGTCGAGGTTGATCACGAGGGGCGTGCTCGCGACGTGCGCCGCGCCCGGGAACGGGCGCCCCACTGCCTCCGGCTGATCCACGTTGGCGCCACCCCAGCGGAACTCACGGGTGGGGAGCACTTCGTCGAAGGCGACGGGCGGCAAGGCGCAGGTGGGCGCCTCTCCGGTGCCGACGCAGCGCCCGGCCTCACACTGGGTGAACTCGGGGCAGTCCCAGTCGTCGCGGCAGGTGCACCCCACGCGCCCCGCGCTCTCCGTGCACGAGCTCTCGAAGTCGGGCCCCCCACCGCACTCGAAGCGCGCCTCCTCCGAGCCTCCGTTCGAGGCGCACACGTAGACCCGATCGTCGCCGCAGCGCTGCTCGCCGGGCTCGCAGACGTCCTCGACGCAGCGGGTGCCGTCGCAGTGTTCGCTGGGCGCACATTGGACGTCCGCGGAGCAGGCGATGCTCTTGCAGTAGAACCCGCCTCCCACCGCGGGGCTGCAGCGCTGCAGGTCATCGCAGGACAGATCCTCACACTCGTTGTCGACGCACGCGGCGACGCCCCCCTCGAGTTCGCAGCGTTGACCCACGCCGCAGGTCAGATCCCCGCAGGAGACGCCGTCGCCGCCCCCGCCCTCGCCACCGTCCTCCCCCCCGCTCCCGACGACATTCCCGAAACCACCGCTGTTCTTCCCGTCCGACCCGCCCCCGGCGCGCGCCCCACCGGACGCGCCAGGATCGCCGTCACCCGCCACCTCCGCCTGGCTCCCGCACGCGGCGACAAGCAACGGGAGCACCAGCGCCGAAACCTCACGCCAAGAACGCCAACGACACCACAGCATGCTCTCATCACGGTTACGTGACGGGCACCACTCCGTAAAGGACTAGGGGCCCGGAACGCCGCGATTCGGTGAGCGACGTGCGCACAGTGTCCGAAGTTCGTCCAACGGCAGCGCAACCGCGGCGACTTCGCCGCGCTCCTCGCTCCGATGGACCACGCGGAGCTCGCGCCGCGCATTCACCGATGAGGGCGCGACCGATCAGGGCGCGATCAACGTCAGCATGAGCTCTCCATAGCGCTTGCCGAACTCACGCTGCGCGGCGGTGTCGAAGTGGAGCGAGTCGCCCGCGCGGCTGGCGAGCCCGTCGGCTTTGACGAAATGGGCGTTCTCGATGTTGTCCGGCAGCTGAGCGATCAAGGCGTTGTGCCCGATGCAGCAGCCGCCGTAGGGCAGCTCCCCGGCGATGAAGGGGACGTCCCCGATGCCGAGATCCGCGCGGAGGTTCTCCACCACGGCCTTCACGCGCGCGACCCACGTCGGCGACCCGTTGTCCGTCTCCCCTTGGTGGAAGATGATGCCGCGGATCTCGCCGCGCTCCTGCGCCTTCTTGGCGCGGGACACCATCGACGCGTAGGCGGTCTGCCCCTTGGCGAATACGTCGATGCTCACCCCGGGGATCGCGTTCGGGACGAGCAGGATCGTGTCGTTCGGGTAGGCCGCAGCGATCGTCTTGGCGAAATAATCCCCCGGGCCCAGCCCTGGGTTCTCGATGCCCTGCCCGATGCACCCATGGAGCGGCGGCGACGCCGGGTACCACTCGTCGATGGTCTGGCCGCCGCAGGTCGTCAGGGCCATCACCTCCACCTGAGGATTGACCATCCGATCCTGCTGGTCGGGAGCCGGCACCCCCCACATGTTCGACTGCCCGAAGAGCAAGTAGACCTGCACGTTACTCTCGGATCCGGAAGCGCCCCCCGTGGCCGTCGTGCCCCCGGTTGCCTCACCGCCGGTCCCTACCGCGCCCCCCGTCGATCCCGGCGCGCCGCCGCCCCCTGAATCCCCCGTACCTCCCGTCGCGATCGTACCTCCCGTCGCCGCGCCGCCCGTCCCCGTCCCCGTCCAGGCACCACCCACCCCCGGCCCCGTGCCGCCGGTTCCATCGTCGCCCTCCGCGCCGCAGCTCACGAGCGCCAGAGTGAGAAGAGCCCAACCGAGATGGCGGACCGTCGCCGGAAAAGCGAAGGCCGACGAGCCGCCTTCCCGCGCCTGCTGGGGGACTTGCATGGTCAGGGTATTCCCGAAAGTCGCAGGACTGATCGATCTCAGCTCACGACACGAAGCCGCGACGGTGCCCGCCCTCCTGCGCCTCCTCGGGCGCGTCGGGTGATCAAGGGCAAGCGGAGACGTCGTGCGCGGAGTCGTGGTGTGGCGGAGCAACGTCGTGGTGCGGCGGACGGGGGAGACGTCGTACGGCGGAGCGGGAGCGTCGCACGGGCACCTGTCCGTCTCGGGGACTCGGCTGGTCGACGAGCTCGGGCAACCGGTCCAGCTCCGAGGCGTGAGCTCCCACTGGCTGAACTGGGCGGACGACGGCTATCAGCTGAGCCTGCTCGCCCTCGAGTGGATGCGCGATCACTGGAACCTCAGCGTGTTCCGCGCGGCGATGGGCACGGAGGTCGAGGGCGGCTACCTCGCTTCATCCGAAGGTCGCGACGCCATGCTCGGCCAGATCGAGACCATCATCGACAACGCGGTCACCGCGGGCGTCTACGTGATCGTCGACTGGCACTCCCACCACGCTCACGAACAGACCGCCGAGGCCGTCGCCTTCTTCGAGGACATCGCCCAGCGCTACGGGTACCTCCCGAACGTGCTCTTCGAGGTCTACAACGAGCCCCTCGCCGTCGACTGGACCTCCGTGCTCAAGCCCTATCACGAGGAGCTGGTCGCGGCGATCCGCGCCGCGGACAGCGACGCCCACGAGAACGTCATCCTGCTCGGCACTCCGAACTGGGATCAGGACGTCCACGTCGTGATCCCTTCGAGCGCGCGGGTGGCCGGGACCAACCTGATGTACTCCCTCCACTTCTACTCCTGCGGGCACGGAGACGACCTCCGCTCCCGAGCGCAGGCGACCCTCGCCGCGGGGGTGCCCCTCTTCGTGAGCGAATGGGGCGCCACGGAGCCGGACGGGGGCATCGAGGGCACGCCCGCCTGCTACGGGAGCGCGGACGCCTGGCACGCCTGGATGAACGCGAACCAGATCAGCTGGGCCGCCTGGAAGCTCGACGACTGCGACTACGAGATCGACCACTACGGCGTCGCCGACACCTCCTGTCTGCTCGCCCAGGGCGCGCCCCTCGACGGCGGCTGGACCGACCAGTGGCTCAACGGCCACGCTCAGTACGTCGCGAGCAAGCTGCGGGAGTGAGCC
>JAAZAA010000111.1 GCA_012514535.1 Myxococcales bacterium
ACACGTGGCGCGAGGACACGGCTTCACGGAGTACGACGTCGCTGCGCTCCCCAGGGAGCGCAGCGCTGGCGCGTCCAGCGCCGGGAACTCGGGACGGCCTCGCTACGCCGGCAGGCGCTTCACCATGAGGTGCGAGGAGCTCGGGCACAGGCTGGTGAACTGCTCCGTGGCGCAGAGGGGAGGCGGCGCGTCGTCGCGCGCGGTGCGCTGATAGCCGAGCCGCGCAAAGAACGCGCTCGCCGTCGTCGTGAGCAGGTAGAGGCGGCGCACACCCAGACGCCGCGCCTCCGCTTCCGCCGCGGCGACGAGGGCCGCACCGAGCCCTGCTCCCCGCCAGCGGGGGGCGACCGCCAGGGAGCGGAGCAGACCAATCGCCCCATAGCGCTCGATGCCGACCGCCCCGGCGAGCCGACCTCCACGCCGACACCCGAAGAAGCGCCGATCTCCCACGACCCCGAGATCGGAGAAGAGGAGGTCGCACTCGGCCAGGAGCTCTCGAAGCTCCTGACCTGGGGGAATGGGCATGATCTCCGGTTCCATCTCTGGCTCGGGAGAGAGAGTACGTCAGCCGACGAGCCTACGGGAAGCGATGCGCACCACGCCCGCCACGGAGCGCACGCACGACGGGACGCGCCCACCGCGACGCACGAAGCGCCCTCGGGCGCGCGCCACGACGCGCGGCAAGCGCGACGCGTGACGCACGCCACGCTCCACGACGGGCGTCCCACACGCCGCGGATCTCACCCGAACATCCCTGCGGCGCGCCGCGCGTCAGAGCTTCGCGGCTTCGCCTTCGGGCGCGCTGATGAAGAACTCGACGAAATCCTTGCGGAGGCGGACCCGATACGCGGGTACGGGACCCCGGAAGCGGAAGGTGATGCTCGCGCCGCGATCCGTATTGCTCGTCTTGACCTGAGCGATGCGCTTGTCGCGCTTCTCGATGCTCCGCCCCTCCTCCATCGCCTTGCGCCCCGGGATCACCACCGTGAACCCGGTGGCCTCCATCGCGCCCGCGAGCTGGGCGCCCGGACCGTCGAGGCGAATGCGGTGAATGGTGGGTAAATGGAGCTTGCCGCGCCCCCACGGCTTCACGTCCGCTGGATCGGCCGCCGCGGCGGCGGGCTTCTCGTCCTCGCCCCACGTCTGATCGTCGACCGCTGCCGCGGCCGCCAAGCGCTCCGTCTCCGCGGAGTCGACGTCGTCGGCGACGGCCAGAGGCGCGGGCTCGGCGGTCGCCATCGCCTTCGGGCCGAACAGGGGGACCTCGGCGATGACGTCGTTGCTCGCGACGTTCGCCGCGGGCGCTGCGCTGGCCGCTGCCGGCTCCGGCGCCGCCTGCGGGGAGACCTCCTCGACGGGAGCTTGCTTCGAGAGAGCCGGGCCGGGGCCGTCGCCCAAGGAGCGCATGGCGAAGGCGGAGCCGACGGCGACCACGAGCGCGGCGGTCCCCAACACCGCCAGGCGACGCGAGCGAGTCCGTGTCGCCGGAGGCGCCGCGACGGCCGCGTCGCGCGCAGGGCGGGTCGAACGTCGCGGGGCGGCGTTCGCCTCGGGACGCCCGGTGCTCTTGAGGGCCTGGACGGGAGAGCGCGTCGCGGCCGCGGGCGCGGTGGTGCGGCGCTTTCGAGCGGGCGCACGTCCCTGACGTCCCAGGTGCGCCGAAGCCCCTTGCGCGAGCTTCGTCGCGCCGTGGGCCGCGCCCCCCGCCACACGCCCCAGCACGCCGTGGGTCTGCCGCGCCGCATGTCCGGCGCTGCGAGCGACGCCCTCCAGGCGTCGCCGGAAGCGATCCACGCCGTCGAGCCAGCTCGTCCCCTCCGCGGGCTCCTCCGCCGGCTCGAGCTCCTGCTCCAACGCGAGCCCGTGAAGCTCGTCGTCCTCGGCAGCGGCCGGGTCGACGACGCTGGGCTGCGGGGTCGCGTCGGCCCCCTCGTAACGCAGCACGACCACGAGCTCCGGCACCCGCGTCGCGGGGTTCACCGTCACGCTGACGGAGTCCACGTGGGCGCCCTGACGCGCCCCACCGCGCACGTCCTCGATCTCGAGGCTGCGCCCGACGCGAAGGAATTCCAGGTTCGATCCGACGCGGACCTTGCGCGCGTTGCCGTCTTGCACCCGCGCCTTCATGGGGGCCCCCAACCCATCGATGTGGAGGCGCACCTTGGCTCCCGGCTCCGCGGCGAGGCCGCGCTCGACCTCTTCGTCGACGTCCTCCTCCTCGGGAGCGGGATCCGGAGCCCCGAGCTGCCGAAGGATCTCGACACTGCCCGCGTCCAGCGCGGTGAACTGGATGCCGAACTCACCGCCGTCCTCGCCCTCGGCGCGCCAGGCCACCCGGCCCTCCACGAGGATCTCGCTCCCCTCGTGCTCGAAGCGGCACACGAGAGCGTCGCCGATCTCCGGCAGGTAGCTCGTCCGCACCTGCATCCCGAGGCCGCTGACGTTGCAGCTCTGCGCCTCGAAGGCGGGGACCGCGCCGTCCTGTCCGCAGATCTCCACCAGGGTGGCGATCGGCACACGAGGAACTCCGGGACTGCGGCGGTCTTCCGTGGGAGGACGAGTCATAGCTGTTTTTCCCTACGTTCACCGAGTCCTACGGGCCAAATAATTGGACTCGTCCGCCTGCTCCGGGATATTGAGGCCCACGGATGGCGGTGACCATCGTCGTGCTGAGCGCGGACAGCGATCCGCTCCCCAGCATCACCTTCGATGCACCGCGCGTGGTGCTCGGTCGAGGTGACGGCGCGGACGTGCGCCTGCCGGATCCCAGCGTCAGCCATCGCCACGCCAGCCTGCGCCAGCGCGGTAGCGACTACCTGATCGTCGACGAGGGCAGCACCAACGGCACCTACGTGGGCGGCGTCCGCCTGGCGCCCCAGTCGCCGCGCATCGTCCGTGACGGCGACGTGGTGCGCGTGGGTCGAATCGAGCTGCAGATCCGCGTGGAGCACGGCGCCCCGATCACCCAGGGCCCGCTGGCCACCCGAGAGCTCGCCCTCGGGCTCGTCTCGGCTGCCCTGGCCGCTCAGGGCGAAGCCCTGGTGGTCCGTGTCCGCGCCGTGACCCGAGGGGGCACGGATCAGGACCACGCGGCGGAGCTCGAGCTCCCGGAGCTCGGGCGGGAGTACGTCCTCGGACGCGGACGCGGCTGCGACCTCGTGCTCCCCGACGCCGATTGCTCCCGGCGGCACCTCGGCATCACCCGTCGCGGCGACGGGCTGTTCGTCCGGGATCTCGGCTCGAAGAACGGTTCGCGCCTCGACGGGCGTGAGCTCACGCCGGAGCAGGAGACCCCCTGGAAGCCCGACACCAGCCTGCACATCGGTGACACCGTGCTCACCTACGAAGATCCCCTCGCCGGGGTCTTGGAGGAGCTGGAGAGAGCGGCGGACGAGCCCGTCACCGGGCGCCCACCGGCGGAGGCCGCGCCGGGCATCGACGCAGCGGACGATCCCGATCCCGACCCCGCTCCGCGCGCCGGTACGGCGGAGGGCGTCCCGAGGCAGACGAGCATCGCGCCGCGGAGGCGGCGTCCCCTCGACCCGGGGCTCACGGATTTCCTCGTGGGCACCCTCGCGGTCCTCGTCCTCGCCTCCAGCCTCGTGGGTCTTTACTGGCTGCTCTCCTCGTGAAGTCGCGAAAGCCTCACGGCCCGCGCCTCGGGAACGGACCACGTTGAAGGGACCGTATGGCCATACCTTCCGGCACGCGTGCGCCGTATCCTGGATCGACCATGGATTCTCCCGCTCCCCTCCGGCGACCGACGGTCGCGCCCCTGCAGCCGCGCAACGCGCCGCAGCCGCCCCAGAGGGGGCGAGGGTGACCCCCGGCGCTTGGGCCGTCGCGGTCGCCCTCACCGCTGGCTCTTTCCGCGCGGCCCAGCTCTGGCGCGCTGCGGCGCGCGTCGACGCCGTCAACTCCGTGATCCTCACGAGCTTGGGAGAAGGGCGCGGCGCCGAGCTCCCGGGGATCCTGCGTCGGGCGGGCAGCGGCCTCTACCTGGACGTCGCGACGTCCATCTGCGAGCCCATCGAGAAGCTGGCCCAGGGCGACGACGCCGAGCTCCGGCAGCGCCTCGACCGCGACGCCCACGCCGGGCTCCTCCGTGCTCTGAAGCGCCTGCGACGCTGGGCCTGGCTCGACCACGTCACCCTGCTCTGCGTCCTCTTCACGGGCCTCGGGGCCCTCACGGGACAGCGACCTTCCCTCGTCCTGACCGCGGAGGTCGTCGCCGCCACGCTGCTGTGGCTCTCGAACCTCTACGGCGCGCGGTCCACGGCCACGAGCGCGTTCGCAGGCGCGACCGCCCTCGTCGACGGCCTGATCGAAGCGCGGCGCCACCTGACCTGGTCGACGAATCCGGCGCCCACCAGCTCGCCCGAGGTGACCGAATAGCTGGCGTCGCGCCGCTCACCTCCCACGACGTCCGCCAGAGCCGCATCCGCCAGAGCCGCATCCGCCAGAGCACCACGCCCTCCGCGGTCCGCAGCGCAGCTCGATCTCCGGAACGGGGTCGACCCGCGGTGGAACTCCGACGAAAACCATAGTACGCGCGGCGCAACGCCCGCCGCTGGTGGCGCCCCGCGCGCTCCTCTCCCGTGGGAGCGCTCCCGTCCCCTCTCGTCATGCCTGCCTCCACCGAACTCCCCACCACCACGCCGCGAGCCCCCCTCGACCCCGAGCTCGACGGCGGGCACCTCGACGGCTCGTCCGCGGAGGCAGCGGGCTCTCCCGAGGATCGCTCCCCCGACTGGTTGCTGGAGCGCATCCTCGCCTACGTGGAGAGCCTCGGCCTCGAGCTCTATCCGGCCCAGGAGGAGGCCATCCTGGAGGTCACCTCCGGAAAGAACGTGATCCTGAACACGCCGACCGGGTCGGGGAAGTCCCTCGTCGCCCTCGCCGCGTGCTTCACGTCCCTCGCGCGGGGCCGCCGCGCCTTCTACACGGCACCCATCAAGGCCCTGGTCAGCGAGAAGTTCCTCGCCCTCTGCAAGGTCTTCGGCCCCGAGTACGTCGGGATGATGACGGGCGACGCCAGCGTCAACCGTGACGCGCCGGTGATCTGCTGCACGGCGGAGATCCTGGCCAACGTGGCCCTGCGTGAGGGCCGCCACGCGGATCTCGAATGGGTGGTGATGGACGAGTTTCATTACTACTCCGATCGCGATCGTGGCGTCGCCTGGCAGGCGCCGCTGCTCTGTCTCCCCCAGGCGCGCTTTCTGCTGATGAGCGCCACCCTCGGCGACACGCGGCGCTTCGAGGAGGCCCTCGAAGATCTGACCGGGGTCGAGACCGTCTTGGTGCGATCCAGCGAGCGCCCCGTCCCGCTCGACTTCCACTACGCGGAGACCCCTCTGCACGAGACCATCGCGAAGCTCCTCGAGGAGGGGCGGGCCCCCGTGTACATCGTGCACTTCTCCCAGGCCGCCGCCTCCGAACAGGCGCAGCGCCTGACGAGCCTCGATTTCCTCACCCGGGAGCAGAAGCTCACGCTGCGCGAGGAGCTCCGGGGGTTCCACTTCGACAGCCCCTTCGGCAAGGCCCTCGCGCGATACATCCCCCACGGCATCGGTGTCCATCACGCGGGCATGCTGCCGAAGTACCGCCTGCTCGTGGAGAAGCTCGCGCAGAAGGGGTTGCTCAAGGTGATCTGCGGCACCGACACCCTCGGCGTGGGCGTGAACATCCCGTTGCGCACGGTCCTGTTCACCCAGCTCTGCAAGTTCGACGGCGACAAGACGAAGATCCTGTCCGTACGCGACTTCCAACAGATCGCCGGGCGGGCGGGGCGCAGGGGCTTCGACGATCGCGGGAGCGTCGTCGCCCAGGCTCCCGAGCACGTCATCGAGAACCTCGTGGCGGCGCGGAAAGCCGTCGGCGACCCGAAGAAGCTCAAGAAGCTCCGCGCGAAGAAGGCCCCGGAGCACGGCTACGCGCACTGGGACGCGCAGACCTTCGAGCGCCTGCGCACCTCGGCGCCGGAGCCCCTGGTCTCGCGCTTCCGGGTCAGCCACGGGATGCTCTTGAACGTCCTGTGTCGGACCGAGGAGAACGGCTGCCGAGCGCTGAAGCAGCTCATCCGCGACAGCCACGAGTCGCCCGAGAAGAAGCGCCGCCACGGCCGCTCGGCCCTGTCGTTGTTCCGGGCCCTCGTCGAGGCTGACATCGTCTCGCTGGTGCCCGGCGGGGTGCGCGTCAACGCGGATCTCCAGCAGGACTTCTCCCTCAACCAGACGCTCGGGCTCTACGCGGTGCAGGTCATCGAGACCCTCGATCGCGAGGATCACAACTACGCGCTGACCGTGCTCACCGTCATCGAGTCCATCCTCGAGGATCCGGGCGCGGTCCTGCGGCGCCAGGTGGACAAGCTCAAGGCGCGCCGCGTGGCGGAGCTCAAGCAGCAGGGCGTCGAGTACGAGGAGCGCATGGAAGAGCTCGCCAAGGTGACGCACCCCCAGCCGGAGCGGGAGCTCCTGGAGGCCACCTTCGAGCTGTTCGCCAAGGAGCACCCCTGGGTGCTCGGCAGCACGGTGGCGCCCAAGTCCGTGGCGCGGGACTTCTACGAGCTCGGCCTGACCTTCAACGGGTACGTGAAGGAGTACGGCCTCGAGCGGGCCGAGGGCGTGCTGCTCCGCTACCTCTCCGAGGTGTACCGGACGCTCGAGCAGACCGTGCCGGAGCAGGCGAAGACGGACGAACTCCTCGACGTCATCGATTGGCTCGGCGGTGAGCTCCGCGCAGCCGACGCCAGCTTGCTCGAGGAGTGGCAGCGCCTGAGCAACCCCGACGAGCTCACGAGGCAGCTCGAGCCAGAGGCAGAGGAGTTGCCGGAGGACGTCACCCGCGATCGCCGCGGGTTCACGATCTTGGTGCGCAACGCCGTGTGGCGGCTCGTGCAGGCCCTGGCGCGGCGCGGCTACGCCGACGCCGAGGAGCTCCTCCGCGACGCCGCGACGAGCGACACGACCCCGCGACCGCTCGGCGATTTCCCCTGGACCGCGGCCACCCTCGAGGAGCGCTTCGCGGCGTACTGGGAAGAGTATCCCGAGCTCCGCGTCGATCCGTCCGCGCGGAGCCCACGACACCTCACCATCGACGAAGGGGACGATCACTGGCGCCTGCAGCAGCTGCTCGTGGATCCCGAGGACGACCTCGGTTGGTCCCTGGAGCTGCTCGTCGATCTGGAGGCGTCGCGCGAAGTCGGGCGCCCCTGCTTTCAATTGGTGGAGATCCACGCGGGGTGATGGAACGGGCCAGCGTCGCTCCGGGTCTCTGCGCCACCTGCCACCACGGACGGAGGATCACCTCCGCGAGAGGCTCCGTGTTCTGGCTCTGCAGACAGGGCGCGCTGCCCCGCTACCCCAGGCTGCCGGTGGTGAGGTGCCCAGAGTATCGGGAGCGCCGCGAGGACGAACGCCGAGAGGACGAGCGCCGGGGGTGACCCGAGCGCCGGGGGATGAGCCGATTCTCGGGTCGACGGCGGGAGCGTCGACGCTCGATCGTCCCTGCACTAGCCTGCGGCCATGCGGAGCGGACGGCATTTCCGGGGGGCGCTTCTCGTCGCCTCCTTCGCGATCGCCCTCCTCTCGCTCCGTTGCGCGCCGAGCCCGCCGTCCGCTCCACCGTCCGGCACGGAGCCAGACGGTGGCACCGCGGCCCCCCCCGCGGACGAGCCCCCCCCGGCTCCACCCGCTCCTTCTCCGACCGGTCCCGCGCCTTCGGAGAACGGCGCTCCCCGAGGTGCACCCGATGGGAACCGCGCCGGGTCCGCAGGGTCCCCGCTCGGCTGCTATCGCGTGAAGCGGCCCGCGACCGAGACCGAGCCCCCCTCGAGCGCCTGGCTGTGCTTGCTGGAGGATCGCTTCGTCATGTGGGGCGAGGGCATGTACGAGAGCCGCTACGTCGTCTGGACCGAGCGCAGCGCCACGGTCTGGTCCGGCATGTCCCCCGGAGACTACAGCCGCACCCTCGAGCTCCGGGTCGAGCACCGCGAGGACGGAGACGTCTTCGTCATGGCGGACGAGGCCGCGCCCCTCCGACGGCTGAGCGCGGACGAGCACGCGCGCGTCGTCGCCGAGATGCGCCGACTGCCCACGATCGAGGAGGTGTGTGAGCCCGCGCATCGCTGCCTGATGGCCGTCGAAGCGGCGCGCTCCAAGGCGACGGGAGAGCCCCCCACCGAGCCACCCGTCTTCGGGAAATCCGTCGTCGAGTGCCACATCCAGAGGGCGCTCGCCCTGCGGATGCTCCCGGAGGGGATGGAGGTGCCCGAGGCGTGCCGGGTCGAGCCAGAGGCGCCGCGCGGGGCCGGAGAGTAACCAGAGCGCCCCGAATCGCCTGCTTGGGTCGTCCCGGGCCCGCGGGGAGCATCGAGATGCGCTCTCGGGGCTGGACGACGGCGCAGAAACGGCTAGTTGTCACCGAGTCCGTGGCCACTCTCCGCACCATCCGCTCAGCCGCCGAGCTCCAAGGCGTCTTCCCCGCCCTGTTCACCCCGCTCGTGGACGACGATCCCAAGCGGCTGCACAACCGCATCGACTTCGAGAAGGCGAAGCGGATGATCGACGATCTGGTGGCCGCCGGCGTGCACGGGCTCGTCCCCATCGGCACGACGGGCCAGAGCCCGACGGTCACGCACCAGCAGCACCTCGAGTTCATCCAGTTCACCGCCGACTACCTCGACGGGCGGCTCCCCTTGCTCGCGGGCATGGGCTCGAACTGCACCCGCGAGAGCGTCGAGATGATCACCGAGCTGCAGCGGCGGGTCGGTCGGTGCGCGGTGCTCTGCGTCACCGGGTACTACAACAACCCGCCCCAGGCCGGGCTCCGCGAGCACTACCGCACCCTCTCCCGGGAGACGGGCGCTCCCATCGTCCTGTACAACGTGCCCGGGCGTACGGCGAGCTATCTCGAGCCCGAGACCCTCATCGAGCTCGCCGAGGACGCGAACATCATCGGGCTGAAGCAGGCCGTCGACTTCTGCCACCCCGGTCGTCACCAGGAGGACACCGCCCGCGTGATCCGGGAGACGAGCCACCTCGGCTTCTCCGTGGTGAGCGGCGAAGACGACGGCTTGCCGACCATCCTGGGGATGGGAGGCAAGGGCATCATCTCGGCGACCGCGAACATCCCCGAGGCGGCGCGCTTGTTCTGCAAGATGCTCGACGCGGCGCAGCGCCACGACGACGACGCCCTCGCGGCGCTGCAAGGGGAGCTCGCGCCCTTCGTGGAGGCGGTGTTCTGCCGCAAGAACCCGATCCCCCTGGGGACGCTCTTCAACTCTCCCCTCTACCTCCCGCTGGTCTCCGTGCGTGAGACCCCCGACGGGGCCGCCGCGGAGGCGCGGCTCCTCGAGCTGGTGAAGACGCGGGCGCAGAGCCTGCGCAAGTACCATCCCTGACGGGGGTCGTCCGCGCGGCGTCGCCCTCGCCGCCTCGCCCGCGACCCCGAAACGACGCCGGGCCGCCCGCGACGCGGGCAGCCCGGCAGCAGCGCCTCCCGGGGCGCCTTGGCTCGACGCGCGGCTCAGCCGGCCTTCTTCTTGCCCTTGATGGCGAACTTGATCACCACGTCGTCGTGGATCAGGTCGTCGGGCATGCCCGGGTAGACGATCCCGAAATCCTTGCGGTTGATCTTGAACTCGGCGTTCACGTCGACCGTGTCTCCCTGCACGGCGATCGTCGCCGGGAAGGTGATGCTCTTGGTGACCCCGTGCAGATCGAGGTTCCCAGTGACGTCGTACTTGCCGGGCTCGCCCGCGGCCTTCACGGACGTCGACTCGAAGGTGCTCTTCGGGAACTTCTCCACGTGGAAGAAGTCCTCGCTCTTCAGGTGGCCCGTGAGCTTCTCGGCGTCCGAGAAGACGGAGGCGAGGTCGATCTCGACCTTCACCTTGCCCTTGGTCACGTCGTCGCCGGGCACCTCCACGGTACCGTTGAACTTTTCGAAGCCTCCGTCGTGCTTCAGGCTGACCTTGGCTCCGACGAACTCCAGCTTCGAGCCGTCCTCGGAGAACTCGAAGGTGTGGACGACCGTGTCCGCGGGCGCGGCCACGGGCGCGGCCTCGACCGGCTCCGACACCTGAGCGGCGGTCTTGCCTTTGGCCGGGTCCTCACAGGCCGCCATGAGCAGCGCGGAGCCGAGGATGACGGAGGAAGTGATGCGATACATTGCTGACATGTCTTGATCTCCAGCGGGGGTCTCCAACGGGGTCTCGATCTCCCGCGGAGGAAAGGGGGGTCGCACGTCGATGCGTGATTCTCGACCGGTAGGTGCCGAACTTGGTCCCCCCACCCCTCGGCCGCAAGGGCCCGCCGAGAAAAGCATCTTTGCTCTCCGGGCAAAAGACGGTCGGCACGGCGTGGGGGCCTCGGCGTGGCGCCCCGCAGGCGTCCCCGCCGCTGGGCCGACCCAGAAAAGGCGCTCCACCCGTCCCACGGTCGCCGCCCCCCTCAAGGTCCGTGGCCGCGCCCGTCCATGGACCGGGCGGAGGGGCAGACCTCCGCGGAGCAAATATGACGAGAGCAGCCTCGATGCAGCAGCAGCACCGGCACCGTCGTCGACGAGCGACGCTCCTGGCGCTCCTGGTGGGGGTGGGCGGGGCCTGCGACTCGGACCCGCGCTTCGACTCGGGGTGCCCCTCGGGCACGGCGGGCTGCCCCTGTCTCCCCGACCGCGAGTGTGAAGACGGCGAAGGCGAATGCCTCGAAGACGTCTGCGTGCGCGCGCCCATCGACGAGCCGATCCCGCCACAGGATCACGGCTTTGGCCTGGGCGGAGAGGGGGGGCGCTCGACGGGCGATCCTTCGACGCGGCGGTGAGCGGCGCAGAGCGGCGCCGGCGCGGCGCTCGACGGGGCCCCCTTGGCGACTTACGTTGTCTGGAAGGGCTCGACCCGAAGGACCCGATCGTGGGTCCCCCCTTCGAGTGTGTTGCCATGAACGAAGTCTCGCGGCGCGATACCCTCAAGCTCCTCGCAGCCGGTGGCGCGGGAGCCGCTTGCACCCCGCGACAGCCCTCCGAGGAGAACATGTCCGAGAAGCACCGCCTCCAGGCGTCCGCAGGAGATCCCGCCCTGTCACCCACCTCCGAGAACCCGATCCTCCGGACCCGCCCGCTACCGCGGCTCGGTCCTTGGCCCACCCCGGATCCCTTCCTGTTCTGCGTCCACCACCTGGACCATTACCCCGCGGGCAACGAGCGCCTCGGCCCTGCCGTGTCCCTGAGCGGGCGGAACATCGGCCAGGATTTCGAGGGCAAGGACGGCTGGAACATGTACCACGGGCGCGTCGTCCCCGGGTTCCCTGCCCACCCGCATCGAGGCTTCGAGACGGTGACCGTCGTCCGTCGGGGCCTGCTCGATCACGCGGACTCCCTCGGCGCCGCCGCTCGCTATGGCGAGGGGGACGTCCAGTGGCTGACCGCGGGCGCGGGGATCCAGCACGCGGAGATGTTCCCGCTGCTCCACTCCGACAAGGACAACCCCCTGGAGCTCTTCCAGATCTGGCTGAACCTGCCAGCGGCCAAGAAGATGGCCACGCCTCACTTCACGATGCTGTGGAGCGACACGATCCCGACTCGCGAGTTTCGCGACGCCGACGGCAAGCGCACACGGGTGACCCTGCGCGCGGGGCGGCTCGGCGACGTGGCTCCGCCCGCGCCGCCCCCCGAGTCCTGGGCGGCCCAGCCCGGGAGTGAAGTGGCGATTTGGGAGATCCAGCTGGATCCTGGCGCCCGCTGGACCTTGCCGGCCGCCAGCGCAGGGCTCAATCGCGCGCTTTATTTCTTCCAGGGTTCCGAGCTCCGCGTGGCGGGGCGTCCCGCCGCTCCCCGGCACCAGCTCGAGCTCCGCCCGGACGTGGAGGTGGAGCTCGAGTGCGGCAGCGAGCCGACGGAGCTCCTGCTCTTGCAAGGGCGCCCCATCGGGGAGCCCGTCGCCCAGCATGGCCCCTTCGTGATGAACACCCACCAGGAGCTGCAGCAGGCCTTCTTCGACTACAGCCGCACCCGCTTCGGGGGCTGGCCTTGGGAGAGCGACGCGCCCGTCCACGGCCGCGAACCCGTGCGCTTCGCGCGCCTCCCGGACGGAACCGTGGAGCGCCCCGCAGGCGCCAGCTCGTCGATGCCGGACACGAGCGCCGGGTGACCCAGGAGCGCTGACCCGACGTCGGGGCCTCGGGTGAGGCCCCGCTCGGGTCGATGCGAGCCCCCATTGCCTCGCGCAGAGCGTCGCTCACGCTCTGAGGTATGGAGGAGTTCGCGCAGCTCCTGGCCGTCTCCGCGGTGGTCACGGGCCTGTCCCACACGCTCACGAAGGAGCGCATCTTCGCGCCACTGCGTGAGCGGCTCGGCGGGATGGACACCTGGCTCGGGTACCTCGTCAGCTGTCCCTACTGCGCGTCCCACTACATCGCGTTCGTGCTCGTCCCACTCACGAACACCTACGTGATCCGCGTGCCCCACGACTGGGGTCTGGCCTCCGACGTCCTCGGCTGGTTCCTCTCGTCCATCCTGGTCACCTTCGTGGCGGCCTTCTTCCGGATCGCCTTCTACTTCGTCGACGAGAAGCAGAGCCTCGTGCGCTCGGAGAAGGAGCTCGTGCGCCAGGAGGCACGACGTGAGCCCTCGGGCCCCGCTCCAGCGCACGCCGTGCCCCCAGAGGGGGCACCACCGCGCCCGGTTTCGGCGCGCCCGGTCTCGGCGCACTCTGTCTCAGCGGGCTCTGTCTCGGCGGGCTCTGTTTCTTCAGCGCAACCCGTCGCGGCCTCCGTCTCAGCGCACGGTGTCTCACCGCACGGTGTCTCACCGCACGGTGTCTCACCGCGCGAGGCCCCACACTTCGTGCCACCGCACCAGGCGCCGGCCGACCCTCGAGAACGCCGCACGGAGTCACCCTCGGGGCCCCCCACGGAGCCCGGTCCGGAGCCCGCCCCGCTGCCCGCGCCCGCGCTCCACAGGTACGAGCTGGAGGAGCGGCGCTCGGGACGGCACGCGGGCTACGTGCCTCCCGGCAACGGATCCCAGCATCCCGACGACCTCGGCGATCCCCGAGCCCCGCACTGATCGCGGCGTCAGCCGCCGCTCACGACGAACTCACAAGAAGAAGGCCACCCCCACGGACCAGGCGGGGTACCCGATGCGCGCGGTGAGGGCCGCCCAGTCGGAGAAATGCCAACGCCCCCCGACGTGGAGGACGGGGCTGACCCCGAACTCCACGGAGCCGTCCACGTCACGGCTCTGGAGGTAGAGCGCGAGCCCGGGCTCCGCGAAGACGCTCCACTCTTGGTGCAGCCAAAAATTCCATTGTAACACGGCGGGCAGGTAGAAATAGCTCGCGTCGCCCCCCACGCCGGCGATGCGGCGACAGATCGGCTGTCCACCCGGTCCCCGCCCCCAGTCGGCGCAGGGACCCGCGCCCACGCCCGAGTCGAAGTAACGGACCCAGTCGAGGCCGAAGCCGATCGCGACGGAGTCGTTGATCGTCGAAATGAAGCCGTCGTCTTCGATGACGATCGTGGCCCGCCCCCCGAGCCCGAGCCCGGGTCCGCTGGTGTCACCCGGCGGTGAGAACGGCGTGAGCAGCGCGTGGGGCTCGAGCTCCACCGAGTACTTCGGGTGTCGTCCCGGCTGCCGGATGAGGCTCTGTGCAGCCGCCACGGACGAGAGGCACGTGCTCACGGCGACCGCAGCGCACGTGACGACGAGGCTCACTCGCATACGTATCCTCCAGCGGTGCTGCGCCGGGTGAGGCCGGGGGCGCAGCTGACGTCACAGCGGTCCACGTTCCTGCACGTCACGTCGCAAGGACCGTCACAGTCGACCTTGCAGTGGGCGACGCTGCGGCAGGTGATTTTGCTCCGTGGCCCGACGCGCACGGCGCATTCGCTCACGTCGTGGCACTCGTAATCACAGCGCGCGCCACACTCGCCCGCGCAGCTCGGCGCGTGATGACACAGGTAGCGGCAATCGTCGTCGCACAGGGCGGAGCAGTGGTTCGTGTCATGGCACTCGAAGCTGCACCCATCCTCACAGATGGCGCCGCAGCTCTCGGAGGTGTGGCTGCACGCCAGATCACATCCGTCCCGCGCGCAGCCGAGGATGCACTCCCGGCGACCGTGGCAGTCGCAGTACTCGTCGTAGCAGCTGCGATCGCCGCTGCAGGCGCCCACGAGGACGGTCACCCCCAACACGAGCGCGAGGAGGGCGAGGGAACGTCCCAGGGGGTGCCCGGAACGACCAGGGCCGCGCCGGAATCGGGAACCAAGGGGGAGGTCCATCGTCGAGTCGGGACTCTAGCTTGGACGGGGCATCACCGACATCCGGTGCCGCCATCGATTGTCTCGGAATGAGCCGTCTCGGATTGGGACACGGTGCCCATTGCGCAGGGCGCACATTTTGCTCACCACCACTCACACTTGCGCACCTTATCCCACCTGGTAAGTAAGTGGAGGGGGGTGAACATGGTTCTGAGAGCTACGTGCATGGTCTTGGTAGCAGGGGCGCTGGCGGCCTGCGGCAGTTCAGCGACCCAGTATTCCACTCGAGGCATGGGTACCGCCGTCGGGGCCGACGCGACGGTGACGATCGCGGAGAAAGAGAACGAAAATTTCGAACTCGATCTGAAGGTCGAACACTTGTTGCCGCCGGACCGCGCGGCGCCGGGCGCCCAGAGCTATGCGGTCTGGATCCAGCCGGACGGGCAGGAGTCACCGTTCCACATCGGAAACCTCACCTACAACGATGACCGCCGCACCGGCGAGCTCACGACGATCACGCCACACCGGGCCTTCGACGTCTTCGTGACCGCCGAGCCGACGGCGACGCCGACGGAGCCAAAGGGGCCGGAGGTCGTGAACAAGCGAGTGCAGGAGGAACCCTGATCCCCGGAAATCGGTGACGAACGACCGCACGGCGCCACCGCACTCTGCGAGGTGGCGCCGTCGCGCACTCTGCGAGGTGGCGCCGTCGCGCACTCTGCGAAGTGGCGCCATCGGCGCACTCTGCGAGGTGGCGCCGTCGCGCTTCGGGAAAAGACCGACTCGTTAGAAGAGCCACCAGATCGTGAGCACGGCGAGCACGAGCGCACAGCTCGCCCAGAAGCTCGCGGTCGGTCGAAAGCGTGACGCCTCGACAGGCGCGGCGCTGGTCACCTCGGGCGCGGGGCGGAGGCACAACGCCGTCGCCTCCGCGCGCGGCGGTGCCGTGAGCAGACTGACGCCGACGAGGATCGCGCTGGTCGCCACGAACAACAGGACGGCGAAGTGCAGGAAGTTCATCTCCGCGAGCCGCAGCAACCAGCCCGGCGCGAGATGGCTCCTGTTCAGCTCGAGGAGCAAGCGGGTCGCGCCCAGCACCAAGCCGCTCCACAGAGCTGCCACGGCACCCGCGGCGTTGAGCCGTCGATAGAGCACGCCGAGCAGGAACACGGCGGCGATGGGGGGTGAGATGTAGGCCTGGACGCTCTGCAGGTACGTGTAGAGCTGGCCGCTCACGAGCTTCATGAAGGGGATCCAGGCGAGGCCGAGCAGCACGAGCAGCGCCGTCGCGCCCTGACCGACGCGCACGAGATGCTTCTCGTCGGCGTCCGGGCGCCACTTTTTGTAGAGATCCCAGGTGACGACCGTCGAGCAGGAGTTGAAGACGCTCGAGAGCGTGCTCATGAGGGCCGCCAGGAGCCCCGCGCAGACGAGCCCGCGGACGCCGCTCGGCAGCAGCGTCACGATCAGGGTCGGCAACGCCTGATCGCTGGCGGCGAGGCTCAGCTTGCCCTGCGCGCTGAGGGCCACCGCCAAGATGCCGGGCCCGACGAAAAGAAACAGCGGGAGCAGCTTGAGGAAGCCGGCGAACACCGTGGCGCGGCGCGCCTCTTCGACGTCGCGCGCCGAGAGGACGCGCTGGACGATGAACTGATCGGTGCACCAGTACCAGATGCCCAGGATCGGCGCGCCGAAGAGGATGCCCGTCCAGGGGAACTCCGGGTGGGTCGCCGGCTTCCACATCTCGAAGAACTCGGGGGCGACCAGGGTCCGCACTTCGTCCCAGCCCCCGACCTCCCGGAACCCGAGCCAGGTCACCAACGCCGCGCCGAGCAACAACACGGCCGCTTGGACGGTGTCCGTGTAGAGCACGGCCTTCAGCCCGCCGAACACCGTGTACACGCCCGTGGCGATCACGACGATCGTCGCCCCCACCCAGAAGCCCACCCCCATCAACGACTCGAAGACCACTCCGCCGGCGTAGATCGTGACGGAGATCTTCGTGAGCACGTAGGCGACGATGGAGACCACCGCGAGATACCAGCGAGCCGCGGGTGAGTAACGACGCTCGAGGAACTCGGGCATCGTGAACACGCCGGATCGCAGGTACAGGGGGACGAACACCCAGCCCAACACCAACAGGATGAGCGACGCGAGCAGCTCGAAATGACCGACCGCGAGCCCGCTGGCGGCGCCCGTCCCCGCGAGCCCCACCAGGTGCTCCGAGCCGATGTTGGAGGCGAACAGAGAGGCCCCCGCGATCCACCAGGCGACGTTCCTGCCCGCCAAGAAGTAGTTCGTCGACGTCTTCTTCGTCTCCCCGCGAGCGCCGAGGAAGGCGATCGCGAAGACGAGCAGGAAGTAGCCGGCGATGACCACCCCGTCGAAGCTGGAGAGCGCTCCCATCGGGGGCGGAGCTTACAGGAACCCACGACCACACCTCGTTCGCCCCGGAGCGAAGTCGCAGTTTCGTTGAAGAAGCAACTTTCCACCTCCGACGTCACGCGAGGACGCCCTGCGCGGGAAATCCGCGAGGTCCCCGCGTACGAGCTCGCGTCAGGAAGAGGTGCGGATCGCGCGAACGCTGCCTCCCTACGAGCTGCCCCTCTCGCTCCCCTCTCGCAAAGCCCGCAAGAGCGCCCATCACGGAAGCCATCGGGCGCGGGGTCCTGCTCCCCGCGGGTTCGGCGCCGGGCCTGCTGGAGAGCGACGTCGTTGGGGTGAAGCGATGAGCAGCTCCGAGGGGCGGTGTCGCTGGGAGCAAACAGGTTGCGCTCGGCACGCCCGTCGCGGATCGTCGGGGGTATGATTTCCCTCAGAGTCGTGCTCGTCGCCGCTTGCATCGCCCCGCTCGTCGCGTGCGGCAGCGACGATTCCTCCTCCACCGACACGTCCCTCGTCCCCACCGACTTGTCGGTGGAGGGGCTCACCGCCTTCCTGGAAGAGGAGCGGTATCGACAGACCGGTTGGACGCCGGAGTCCGAGGCGCCTCGACCCCAGGAGAGCGGATCGCCCCACAGCACCGTCCGGGTCTGGCTCAACGACGTGACCGTGGCCGCACAGGCGGAAGACCCCGAGAACCTCCCCGTCGACAGCATGGCCGTGAAGGAGCTCTTCGAGGGCGACACGCTGGTGGGCATCGCGACCGTCCTGAAGACGACCGAGGGCGAGTCACCGAACACCTGGCTGTACTACTGCTACGGCCCCGCTGGCCGCTGCAGCAACAACGACCCCGAAGCGACGAAGGAAGAGCCGATTTACGGACGCGGCCTGGACGTCTCCTGCGGGTACTGCCACTCGGGCATCATCACCTCGCTGACGCCACGCTGAGCCAACCACCGGATCGCAGGCGCGTCGCAGTGCGATACGGCGAATGGACGCGCAACGACGTGGTACGAACGGCCCGCGCGACGTCGTGACCGCCAGACCGTGATGTGCCGGCGCGCAGAATCGCGGTGCCGCGCGGCCCTGGAGCCGCGCGGCTGCAGTGCATCGCGATCACGGCGTCGCGATCAGTGCATCGCGATCAGTGCACCTCGATCTGCCGCGCCCGGGTGCTCTTCTGGGGATTCTTCGGGACGACGACCTTGAGCATCCCATCACCGAAGGTCGCCTGGATCTTGTCCGGATCCGCGTCGTCGGGCAGCGCGAAGCGGCGCATGAAGCTGCCGTAGCTCACCTCACGGCGGTGGAACTTCTCGCGCCGATCGTCCGTCTCGATCCGCCGCTCCCCGGTGATCGACAGCACCCCTTCCTCGAGCGTCACCCGAACGTCCTCCTTCTTCACGTTCGGGAGCTCCGCCAGCACACGGTACTCGGTGTCGGTCTCGCTCACGTTGCAGGCGGGGCGCCAGTCACCGAGCGCCAGCTCCTCGCGCTCCTCCCCCGGCCTGGCCAGGCCCAGGAGGCGATCGAAGCGCCCTCGAATCTCCTCGAGTTCGCGAAATGGATTCCATTCCTCCGGTCTTCGCATCAACGACGGCATGCGCTGTCCTCCTTCCGGATCGACGAGCGCCAGCCGTGCGCCCCCCGTGGCGCTTGATCCCGACGGCGCCCGCCCTCGATGTCCGGCCCTCGTATGGAGTGGATCGCGGCCCCGGGACTGTCAACGAAGCGGGTGAGCTGCCCCTAGGGCGCACCCAAACCCGAGATCGGCCGGCGTCCTGGTCCGTTGGGATGCCATCGATGGAGCTGCCTCTCGTCGATGCGTCTCATTCGGCTCGAGTCCCCTCCGAGCGCGGCCCCTGGTTGTAGCCCCGAGGACGATAGCGGGGATCGACGCCTCGATGGGTGGCGCCGTTGTGGACGACGTCCCGCGCGAGATACCCGAGCCAGGTCCCCGGGTGCTCGTCGGCGAGCTCCAAGAGCCGATCGTGGTGCGCTTCGATGGCGCCCCGATCCCACAAACACTGCAGAGCCAGGGCGATCTGATTCTGCGCGGTCGGCTCCAACAGAAAACCACGCTCGTAATGGTGCCAGGCCTCTTCGAGGCGCCCCAACCGGCAGAGCACGTCGCCCTGATACACGTGCGCCATCCCCCACTCGGGGGCCAGCTCGATGGCCCTCTGCCCTGCTTCGAGGCGCGCTGGCAGGTCCCCCCGCGCGCCCACCATCACCGCGTAGTTGAGGTGCGCCTTGGCGCTCTGGGGGGAGGAGATCTTCGTCGCGCGCCAGAACACGAGATCGTCGCTGTAGTGCATGGCGTGGGCGCGCGCCTGCGCCCCCTGGAACACGAAGAAGCCGACGACCAGCGCCCAGGCCCAGGCGCGACGCAGCTGCAGGAGCCGCGCCGCGCTCACACCGACGAGGAGCGCGCTGCCGAGGGCGGGCAAGTACCAGAACCGCTCCGCGCGCACCGTAGGCAGCGGCACGACCAGGTTGGAGTGCGGAAAGTATGCGAGCGGAACCCAAAGCAAGGCCAGGCCGACGAGGAGCCGGGCGCTGCTCGTGGGACGCCGACGAACGGCGTCGAGGGCGATCCACGCGCCCACCGCGATCGGGACCACGAACAGGAGCGCGCCCGACACGCTCCCCAACGACCAGACCCCGCCCGGCGCCTCGAGCTGCGGCGCCGGCAGCTGGGGCGCCGAGTAGTCCCCCGACAGGGACCACGGGAAGAACACCTGGACCAGACCCGCCGCGTAGACCCCGAGAGCGCCCGCGACCCGGGCGAGCGGCGCGGCATCGAGCAGGGGGTTGTTCCGGGGATCTCGCGGCAGCTTCGGCTGATGGAACCACACCAAGAAGTCGTGGAAGAGCTGCCCGCCGCGGCTCGTGGGGACGGCCTCGGCGAGCTCCGCCGGGAGGGGCGTCGGAAAGAAGTACTTCCTGAGCTCCGTGTAGAGGACCAGGGCGACGCAGGCGGCGAGGAGCGCCATCGCCCCGCGCGCCCAGGGCCGAGGACGTTCGGGGTGCAGACAGGGGGCGCTCACGAAGGCGGCCACGCCGACCAACGGCACGAGCGCCACGACGCTCTCCTTGCCGCCAAACCCCAGGCAGAGCGCCGCGAACACCCCGACGGGCATCCAGAGGAGAGGCAAGCGCAGCGCCTGCAGCGCCAGCACGCCCCCGAGCCCGCCCAGGATGTCGGCGAGGCCCACCACGCCGGTGACGGCTTCCGTGAGCACCGCCGTCAGGAGGAACGCGCCCCCCGTCATCCAGCCAACGAGCCCCACGCCGCTCACGGCGAACGCGAACGACGCCAGACCCGCCGCGACGAGGGCATGCCCCACCAGGTTGACGAGGTGGAGCACCCACGGCCCGATCGGCTCGAGCACGGGCCACGAGAGCGCACGCCAGATCAGGTTCGGCAGGGGGCGATAGGAGCCGATGGTGCGCTGGGGCGGGAGCCCCCAGAAGTCCCGGCGCAGCACCTCGCTCCAGGGCACGTCGCCGGCGACGTACGGATTGGCGAGGAGCGCCTCCTGCTCGTCGAAGATGTGGTTCGAAGCGGGGCTGCGGACGTAGATCGCGAAGACCACGAGCAACGCAGGCAACAGGAACGTGCCGAAGGTCGGGTCACGACGCAGGGAGGTTCGCCAGCGCCCCCCGTGGATCGCCGCGCGCAGGCTCAGCGCCAACGGGGGTCGTCCTCCAGCACCCAGTCGAGGGCCATGAGCACCTTCTCGGCGACGGCGCCTCCGTAGGTGTGCCCCGCGCCCTCAGCGTACTCCACGCGCGCGTCGAGCCCCGCCCGGCGCAGGGCGTCCGCGGAGCGCCGCGCCTTCGTGTCACAGGTGCGGATCCCGCAGGCGAAGAGCACACGCTGCCCGCCGCTCGCGCCGTACCTCTTGGCGATGCTCACGTTCCACTCACCGTAGCCGCCCTCGACGAGCACGAGGCGATCGAAGACGTCGCCGTGGTTCACCAGCATCAAGGCCCCCATCGTGGCCCCCTGGGAGTAGCCCGTATAGACCAGAGGCCCCGGCGCGAGGGCGTCGCCGTAGGCCTCTCGCAGGGCCTCCAGGGCCGCCAGCACCTCGCGTTCGAGCTCGTGGTGGTTCCGGAAGAAGGCGCCAGCTTCGGGATCCTTGCCGAACGGCACGCCCGCCGGGCACAGCACGAAGCCCCGTGCGGCGAGGAGGTGCCGCCACATTTCACATTGCCAGCGCGCCCCGTCCCCGGCGCCGTGAGCCGCGACGAGGGCCGGACGTGGACGGCTCCAATCTGCCGGGAGCGCCACCACCGCCGGCAAGAAGCCGGGGACCTCGAGCTCCACGAAGGCGGGGCGGTCCGCGTGAGGCGCCGGATCCCGCCGCTCCTCTCGGGGGTCCGGTTCTGCGGCGGCAGCAGAGGAAGAGGCGGAGGAGTCCTCCATCGGGCCCCCCGACTCCCCACGCGCTCCCGCGCCCTCGGGCCGCTCGCTCGGCTCCACCCCGCGGGCGCAGGCGACGCCCAACGCGCAGCACAACACCATGGCCGTACCGACGAGACGCACATCCGCCCGCCCGGGACGCAACGCGGCGCCCCGGTCCCGACGCGCCGTCCAGGCACGAAATACGGCCAGCCACCCACGGAGCACGGGCGGAGCTTATCACGCTCCCCTCGGGCGCGAGCCGGCTCCTCGGACGTCCGCCGCCGCGCCCCGCGGGGTTCGGCACGCGGTCAGGTCGCGCGCACCGCCTCGACCTCGATCTCGATCTCCACCTTGTCGCCGACCAGCACGCCGCCCGTCTCGAGCGCCTGGTTCCAGTTCAAGCCGTACTTCTTGCGGTCGACGCTCGTCCGCGCGGAGAACGCCACGCGCTCGCTGCCCCACGGATCCTTGACGCGTCCGCCATACTCCACGTCGAGCACCACGGGCTCGGCGTGGCCGCGCACGGTCAGCTCACCGTGCACTCGGTAGTTCTTCCCCTCGCCCTCCACCTTCGTGCTCTCGAAGCGGATCGTCGGGTGCGTCTCCACGTCGAGGAAGTCGGCGGAGCGGAGGTGCTTGTCTCGAGCCTCGTCGCGGGTGTCGATGCTGTTCGCGTCGATCTCGACCCTCACCTTGCCTCGCGTGGGCTCCGCCTCGTCGAACTCGAGGCTCCCTCGCCACGCCCCGAACCTCCCCCGGACCTTGGCCACCATCAGGTGCCGCACCCAGAACTCGATGCTCGAGTGACTCGGATCGAACTCCCACTTGCTCGTCGCCATGCGTTGTCCTCCACGGTTGGTGGTCCGCCCCGGCTGCTCGCCCCCGGCTCTGCCGACGAGCTCGCGCGACCGGCATCCGACCGATCGAGGCCGGACCCCCCTCGATCGTCGGCTCTATCTTGGTTCACGGCGGCCGCGGCGCAAAACTCGCCGGGAGCGCCGCCTCCACTCCCTCTGATTCGTCGCTCTAGCGACTCGGAGGCATCCGATCCGTCGATCCCTCGACCCGCTCCACGGCGTCGAGCAGGGCGTCCAGATCTTCCACGACGACGTTGCGCCCCTCGAAGCGGACCAGACCGCTGCGTTTCAGCTCCTGGGCGCTTCGGCTGACGCTCTCGGGGGTCGTGCCGATGAGCGACGCCAGGACCCGCCGCGAGAACGGCAAGGTGACCACGAGAGACCCGTCCTCGCGGGTCGTCCCGCAGGGCTCCCGCAGGTCGTAGATCGTCTTCAGCATGCGCCGGCGGATCGACATGGGCAGCAGCGCCATGCGATCCCGCACGAGCTGCACCACCTCGGCGCTCAACGTCGAGGCGATCACGGAGGCGATCTCCGGGGACGAGCGCAGGAGGCGATCCAACGCCCGGGCGTCGATGGTGCACGCCGTCAGGGGGGTCAGCACCTCCGCCGAAGACGTGTGCACCCGCGCCGTCGACATCGCGTCCACCAGCCCCACCATGGAGCTGCCGAAGGCCAGCGTGCGCACCACGCTCTCGCCGGCGTTGTCGTCCCAGCGAGACAGCACGCAGCCGCGCTGCACGCAGTACACCCTTTGTACGGGCTCGCCCTGGTGAAAGAGCGTCGTCCCCTCGGGATAACTCCGGACCACGACCCACTGCATGAGCAGGTTGCGAGCCGCTTCGCTCAAGCCCAGCGGGGAGCCCGCCTCGAAGGCGCAGCGCTCACATTCCGCTCCGCGAGGACGCATGGCCGGGTCTGGCCGTTGCACCGGGAGCACGCGGTGCGTGCCCGATGTCGACTCGTCCCGGCCCTTGGATCCGGGGGCGTGATCTCCGGCGGATGATGCTCCCACGGCTCGACGTTCAGACTATACGGCTCGTCAGGTCACGCATTGACGATCGTCAAGACGACGAAATCTAAAGACCCAGCAAAGGGTTGGCCTTGACGGCCGTCAATCGCCTCCGAGCACTCCGTAGTAAGATGGCCTCATTCGAGCGCGAGCACCCTGCCCGCAGCTGCCCCCCATCTTAACCTCCCATGAACCCGCTGACACGGTCTCCCGCGCGACCGAGCATCGCCTCGGTGCGTCCAGGACGACACCGCACCGCTCACCGTGACGCCGCTGGCGCGTCGGCCCTCGTCACCTGGGTGCTCCCCGAGAGCGTCGCCATCGTGACGCCACCCCAGGAAGGCGAGCCCATCACAGACTGGCTCAGGTCCTTGAGACACCAGGGGATTTCCGTCCTCGTGAGCCTCGATCGAGCCGTGAGCCTGGATTCCACGTCGTTGGAGCGCTGCCCCATGCACGCCATCCGCTGTCCGCTGCGCGCGGACGTCATCCCTCCGCTCGATCGGACGATGACCTTGTGCGCGGGTGTGCTCCGCTTGCTCCGGCAGGGGGATCGCGTGGCGATCCACTGCGACGCCCTCCTCGGACGGAGCGCGCTCTTCGCGGGTGCGCTCCTGCTCTGGACGGGACACCCTCTCGAAGAAGCCCTCGAGCTCACCCAGCGTCTGGGGCACGGCGACATGTCCCCGGCGAAGCGGGCGGCCTTCCTGCGGGAGTTCCAGGGAGCGGTTGCCGGCGCGGAGCTGACCGGAGCGATGGGGCCCCGGCGTCTGGTCGGCTGACGCGAGCCAGCCCACCTCGAGCCGTTCGGAGCGGCGGCAGAAGCGGAGCGGCGGCGCGTCGGACGGGGTCCACGGCCGGAACCCCTTCCTTTGCTATAGATGGCCCCATGACCGAGCCGTTCGAGGGCTGCCGGGTCGTGGGGCTCCTGCGCTCGGGCCCCGTCGCGGACCTGTACGAGGCGATCCAGGAGCCTCTCGGCAGACGTGTGCTCATCAAGGCCCTGAGCCCGAGCATCCTGCCCTCCTCCCCCTTCGCCGCGGTGCTCGAGCGGGAGGCGCGGGTCGTCGCGGACCTCGATCACCCGGGCGTGGTGCGGCTCTTCGATTTCGTGCGGCGGGCGGATCGCATGTGGCTCGTCCTCGAGCTCGTCGACGGCTGGGAGCTCCAGGAGGTGCTCGCCCGCGTGCCCGACGGGACGCCCCTGGGCGCGGCGGCGGGGGCGGCGATCGCCTTGCAGCTGGCCGAAGCGCTGGATCACGCCCATCGCCGCGGGGTCGTCCATCGGGAGCTCAACCCCGAGCGCGTGCTCCTCAGCCGTGAGGGTACGGTGAAGCTGACGGGATTCTCCGTACACCTCGACGACGGCGTCGCGGCGCTCCCGGAGGCGGTGGACGTGACCGGCGTGCGCAGCGCCGGGTACCTCGCCCCCGAGCAGATCCTCGGCGAAGGTGCCGATCCCCGGGGTGATCTCTTCTCCCTCGGCGTCATCCTCTACGAGCTCGTCGGGGGCCGCTGCCCGTTCATCGGTGAAGGAGACGTGAGCACCGCGCAGCGCGTACGCCACGACTCACCGCCGCTCCTGTCCCGGCTCAACCCGGATGTCCCCGGATCCCTCGAGCGCCTGGTCGCGCGCTGTCTGGAGAAGCTCCCCGGCGATCGTTTCCAGTCCGCCGCGGAGGTCGCCGCAGGCCTGCGGGGTGTGCTGGCGGAGCTCGGCGTCCCGGACGCGACCGCCGCCGTCCGGGACGCGCTGGCACGGGTCGGCCTGCTCGCAGACCGTGAGAGCGTCCCCCGTGCGCCTCGCAAGGAGCGTGAGCGCACCCCGGGGGTCCCTCTGCGCGGCCTGGTGATCGCCTTCGCGCTCATGGCGGGTGGCGGCGTGTTGATTCAACGGATCGACGCCGCGACCGCCGGCCCGGAGGGGAGCCCAGGGGCGCTCCCCCTCGAGCTCGCGCCGCCGGAAGCCGGGAGCTTGCGGGTCGTGGCGGATCCCTGGGCCCACGTCTTCGTCGATGGTCAGCAGGTCGCGACGACTCCCTTCGCGAAGCCGATCCCTCTCCGGCCCGGGACGCACCACGTGCGGTTGGATCATCCGAAGGCCCCCAGTGAACACCGCACCCTCACCTTCGCCCCGGGGGAGTCCATCCTGCTCGACGTCACCCTGAAGGTCGAACGCCCCGCGCCCGAGCCGAGCCCGCTGCCTCCGATCGAAGAGGACGACTCACCGTGATCCCACGCGGGGCGCCCCGCTGACACGTACGAGCAGGAACAACACGAGCGCCATCAGCGCCAGACTCGGCCAAATCGCCTCGATCGCTCCCCAGGGCGACAGCACGTCGGCGCGCCCGCTGGCCACGATCGGGATGGCCAACCCGATCCCGGCGAGAGCCTCTCCGGTGATCAGGCCCGCGCAGAGGAGCAACCCTCGACGCTGCGCGACCGCGCCCCGCTCCTCCACCGGCTCGGAGGTCGTCCCCGTCGCAGCACGCGGCCGGCGCCAGCTACGGCGCGCCACCTCGGCGACGAGCCCACCGAGGAGGATCGGCACCGACAGCTCGAAGGGCAGGTACACGCCGACCGCCACGGCGAGCACGGGGACCCGCACGGGGCTCTGGCGCGCCTCCAGGGTCCGGTCGACGACGATGACGACCACCGCCAGCGCCGCGCCGACGGCGATGATCGGCCAGGGCAGATCCCCCGTGAACACTCCGCGAGCCACGGCCGCCATGAGCGTCGCTTGGGGCGCCTTGAGGGGGCGGGGGCGCTCCTCCGTGGCCACCCCCATGCCGTAGGCCTCGAGCAACAGATCGAGCACCGGGGCGAGCACGAGCGCCGCGGCCAGCACCCCCAAAAATTGCATGAACTGCTGCCTGTACGGCGTCGCTCCGAGCAGGTGGCCCGCCTTCAGATCTTGCATGTTGTCGCCACCGATCGCCGCCGCGCAGCACACCACGCTGCCCACCAGGATCGCCGCCGCAGGACCCACCGCCTCTCCTGGGCCCAACACGCCCAGGAGCAACAGCGAGGTCAACAGGATGGTGGCGATGGTCACCCCCGACACGGGGTTGTGCGAGGAGCCCACGAGCCCCGCCATGTAGGCCGCGACCGCGCAGAACAAAAATCCGCTGACCAGCATCACCACCGCCAACAAAGCGCTCACCCACAGGACGCCCGTCACGTGGTAAAAGACCCAGCCGAGCGGCAGCAACGAAGCGACCAGCGCCCCGAAGACCCAGGGCATCGGCGTGTCGCGCTCCGTGCGCCGCAGCACCGCGCCCCCGGTGACGGCGCGGTAGGCGCGCACCCCTGTGCGGATCCCGGCCATCAGGGTCGTGCGCAGGGACGCGAGCGTCCACAAACCGCCCACGATCATCGCGCCGACGCCCAGGTAGCGCGTCTGCTCCGACCAGATCCGCCAGGCGGCGCGCACGGGATCCTCGGCGTCGATCCCCTGCCACGCTCCGAGGAGCGGGACGGCCACGAGCCAGTTCAGGGCACCGCCAGCGAACACCACCGCGGCCACGTTGAGCCCGACGATGTACCCGACCCCCAGCAGGGCGGGCGAGAGGTTCGCGCCCCCGTAGACGACCGTGCCGAACAGGGGACGCGCTCCCTCGAGCACCCCTTGCCACAGCCGCAGCCCGGACTCGCCGATCTTGAACAGCGCCCCCGTGACCCCGCCCAGGAGCACGAGCGCCGCCCCACCCCGCGCCTCTCCCGCGCCTGCGTCACCCCGACCGTGCCCGACCTTGAGGACCTCCGCCGTGGCGACGCCCTCCGGGAAACGCAGCGGCCCCTCCGTCACCAGCGCGCGCCGCAAGGGCACGGTGAACAGCACCCCCAGCAACCCGCCGAAGCCGGTCAAGAGCGTCGTCTGCAGGTAGTCGAACTCGCGCCAGACGCCGAGGAGGATCAGCGCGGGCAGGGTGAAGATGGCGCCCGCCGCGAGGCTCTCCCCCGCCGACGCCGCGGTCTGCACCGCGTTGTTCTCGAGGATCGTCCCTTTCGTCACGCGGAGCAAAGCCATCGACAGCACCGCCGCCGGGATGGAAGCGGACACGGTCATGCCAGCGAACAAACCCAAGTAGGCGTTCGCGCCCGCCAGAACGGCGCTGAGCACCACGCCGAGGACGACCGCCTGCGGCGTGAACTCTCGGAGCTGCGCCCCGTCCGGCACGTAGGGCGCCTGTTCGGGGGACTCGCGAGGCGTCACGGGCGGGAGCCTACATCGAGTCAGAAGTAGGCGACCAGGCCCGCGGCGATCCCCGTCGCGTGCACGCGGTGGCTCCCCTTGCTGCTCTGGGTCGGCAACCCCGTGACGACGAACGAGCTCTTCACGCTCCCCGCGACGCCGACGTCGACCAGCGGCTGGATGAGGATGCCCACGTGCGGCACGGGCGAGATGAGGAACGTCGGCTCCACGCTGATCTGGAGGGACTGGATCGTCTGGCGTGCCCCCGCCGCGCCGAAGACCCGTTGCACCGCGTAGGCAGCCCCGACGCGCGGCCAGAACGCGACCTTGGCGCCGAGGGGCAGGAGGTAACCGACGCGCGCGCCGCCGAAGGCCGTCACCGAGTCCGGATAGGTGATCTCCGCTTGATCGACGCCGTCGATCGTCAGGTCCTCCGTCCCCGTCGAGCCGAGCACGGTGATGAAGCCGCCCACCGTGACGCGGTGGCTCACGACCACGTCCAGGGCGAGCCGTGGGATGGCCGAGTAGTTGATGCTGTCCTGTCCGTCACCAGCGTGGGCGCTCGCACCGAACAGGTGGAGCTGGGCGCCGACGCGCTCCCGCTCGAAGCGGCCGAAGTCGTTCTCCGTCACCGAGCGTGTCAGCCACCCCAACGCGCCGGTGATCCGCTCGACGGACAGCAGGAAGCGTGAGCCATCGAGGACGTCGAGGGGCTCCTCGGCGCCCCGCGGTTCCGGGGGAGGACGCGGCTCCTCGGCGCTCGCATCGGTCGCCGCGCCCACCAGCCCCAGCGCGGCGCCGAGCGCCCAACCACGGGACCGGAGGGCACGGGACCAGGGCAAGTGAAGGCTCACCAGAACGAAACCGGCAAGCTCCTCCTTCGAGTTAAGGGCCGCTCCGGGCCAGCCAGCCCACGCACGGAGCGTGTCGGGCCCGTCGCGTCGAGGCGACTCGTGTCGGCTCAGTTGTTGCGCCAGCGCAGGCGCTCGAGCCCGAACATCGTGTCGAGGCGGCGCTGCTCCTTCAGGAACGCAGCGTAGGTCCGCGGCACGCGGACGTCGTTCAGGAACGCGAGCATCACGCGCCCGGCGGCTTCGGCGTCGTCGGTCGCGCGATGCGCCCGCTCGAGCGTGATCCCCAGGCGCGCGCAGACGTCTGCCAGCGCGCGGCTGCGCTCTTCCTTCTGGAGTTCGCGCGCCCAGTGGAGTGGATCGAGCCAGGCCACGTCACTCCGCGCGGCAGGGGGCAAGGGCCCGGGGATGCCAGCGGCGCCGGCGACTCTCCCGATCTCCGCCTGGAGGAAGTCGCGATCGAAGGCCGCGTTGTACGCGAGGGGCAGGCACCCGGCCACGAACTCCAGGTACTCGGGGAGGACCTCCGCGAAGGTCGGCTTCCCGGCGACGTCCTCGTCGCGGATCCCGTGCACCTCCGTGGCGTCCGCCGGGATGGGACAACCGGGATCGATGAGCCACCCCTTGCGCGCCACCACCTCTCCGCCGCGAAAGATCACACAGCCGAGCTCGATGATGCGGTCGACGGCGGAGTCACGCCCGGTCGTTTCGGTATCGATCGAGACGAACGGGATGTCCGTCATCAGGTCCTCGCCGCTCCATTCCTGGGCGAGCCCCTGGACGACGATCTTGATGAGGTGCGCGATGCCCGGGTAATGGCGGCCGGTGCGGAAGCACCCGCCGCCATCCATGGCTCCCTTCATCGGGGCGCCCCCGCCGGCGCCGCGGCGTTCTCGGGCGCCGCAGTCCGCGGGGCTCCCGAAGTGCCCTCGGCAGGCGCCGGGGCGGGCGCTTTCGGGGCGGCCCCCTCGGGGGAGGGCGCCGGCTGGGTGGGCTGCTGGGGCGCGGGGCTGCCGGCGTCCGCTGGCGCAGGGCTCCCGGCGTCCGCTGGCGCGGGGCTGCCGGCGTCCGTCGGCGCAGCACCGTGAGGCTTTGCGGCGCCGTCGGGTTTCTCGGCCCCGTCGGGCTTCGCGGCGCCGAGGAGCTCGAGCTCCAGATCGATCCAGTCGTTTAGCTCCGCGCCGAGGTCCTCCGAGTAACTGAACTCGCGACCGTTCACGTAGATGGTGGGAGTCGCCCGGAGCCGCACCGCCTCCCCCTGCTTCCGATCCTGAGCGACGCGATCGGCGACCGCCTCGCTCTCGATGTCCTGGGCGAACCGCGCCGCGTCCAGGCCGATCTGCTTGGCGAGCCCGTCGATGACCGAGCGGGTCGGCGGCGTGTCGACGGAGAACAGCGCGTCGTGCATCTGCCAGAACTTCCCTTGGCGGTGGGCGGCGATCGCCGCGCGCGCCGCGGTCTCGGCGTTCGGGTGGATGTCGAGGGGGTAGTTCTTGAAGACCAGCTGCACCTGGTCGGGGCGCTTGTTCACCGTCTGGGCGAGCACCGAGCTCGCCGCGCGACAGGCAGGGCACTCGAAATCCGCCCACTCGACGATGACCACCGGCGCCGTGGGGGAGCCCTTGCGGGGTGAGTCGGCGAGGTCGATCGACTTGACCTGGTCCTTGCCGAAGCGCGCCCGATAGGCGGCCTCCGCCTGGGTCCGCGTGCGCCCCTTGCGCACCTCGTTGACGAGGAAGCGCGCCGCCGGGACGCAAGCCGCGCACGGTCGGCTCTCCTGCACGCACTGGGCGATGCTCACGGGCTGATCGGGGCAGGGGGCGAGCAGCTCACTCACCTGCGACGACCACTCGCGCTTCTCCCGGGCCGTGAGCTCGGACGTGTCGACGCCCGGCAGCTGCACGTCTGCGGGTGCGCTCTGAGGGGCAGGATCCGGCTCCGTCTCCCCTGGGGAGCGGCACGTGGTCATGTTCAGGTTGATCAGGATCGAGCCACCCAGGGCTCCCATCAGGCGCCAGCTCAGCATTGCCGCGGGAGCCTAGTGCCCCCGCCGGCTCGTTCCAACCCGTGACAGGGCGGCGGCTGTGCTAAACCCGGCCAGCCGTGACGATCCCGCCCTCTTTCCCAGCATCCACCGGGTCCGCGCTGCCCCCGGGAGTTCGGCGCGTGATCGCGGTCGGCGGCGGCCGCCCCGGCGTCGGCCACAGCATCCTCGCGGCGAATCTGGCGCTATACTTGGCTCAGCTGGGCCGCAAGGTCGTGTTGGTCGACGCCGACCCCTGCGGGGCCACCCTCCACACGATGCTCGACGTGGAGCCGCCGCCGCCCGCGGACTCCGAGCACCCCGCCGATCCCCTCGCGGACGAAGAGCTCGTGCCCATCCCTACGCCGGTCCCTGGCCTGGCCTTGCTGCCCCAGGTCTACTCGATCGGCAGCACCGTGCCCGTACGCCCTGGGCGGAAACCCCGCTGGGCACGCGGCCTGCGACAGCTGGACGCCGACTACATCGTGCTCGATCTGGGCCCGGGGACGGCGCCGGCCACCCTGGACCTGTTCCTCGAAGCGGACCTGGGGATCTGCGTCACGACGCCGGAGCCTCCGAGCGTCGAGGCCGCCTACCGCTTCTTCCGAGCCCTGTTCCAGCGTCGGGTGCGGCGCACGCTCGTGAAGGATCGTTTCAAGCTCCGCATGCTGGAGCGAGCCCTGGCGCAGCTCGAGCCCCTGCCGAGCCCCATCCGCTTGATCCAGACCGCGGCGCGCTACGACTCGTCCATCAGCGAACGGGCCGCGACGGAGCTCTCCAAGCTGCGCCCGCGCCTCGTGGTCAACGGCGCCCGGCTCCGCCAGGACAGCGAGCTCGGCCCGGCGATGGTGGACATGGCGGCGCGTTACCTCGGCGTGACCGTCGACTACGTGGGGCACGTGGAGCAAGACGACGCGGTGTGGCTGAGCGTCGTGCGTCGCAAGCCCCTGCTCGTCGACGGACCGACGAGCAAGAGCGCCCGGAACGTCGAGCGCGTCGCCCGCCGCATCCTCGCCCTCGCGACGTCCCGTGAGCAGCCGCGCCAGGTCGACCCCATCCCGCTCACGGAGCAGGAGCCGAACCTCTACGACGTGCTGTGGACTCACCGCGGCGCCACCGATGAGGAGCTGCGACGCGCCTACAAGCGGCAGCGAGACATCTACCAGCCCGGCAGCCTCCCCATCACCTCGCTGCTGAGCGAGGCCGAGCTGGCCCGGGAGCGGGCGCGGGTCGAAGAAGCCCACGACACCCTCCTCGATCCGGTACGCCGACGCGCCTACGACATCTCCGTCTTCCCCGATGCGGACGACTCGACGCGCAGCGCGCGCCCGGAGGTGGACGGCGCGGTGCTCGCGGAGCGCGCCATGCTCCGGGAAGAGCTGGCCCGGGAGATCCACGCCGAGACCGAGTTCACCGGGCGCCTGCTCGAGCGGGTCCGGGAGTCGCAGGGCGTCGAAATCGAGGACATCGCCCAGCGCACGAAGATCGCCCCCGCCCACGTGCGCGCCATCGAAGCCGAGGACTTCGGCAAGCTGCCGGCGCAGGTCTACACCCGCGGGTTCGTGCAGCAGATCGCCAAGCTCCTCGGCCTCGATCCGACCCAGGTCACCCGCACGTACCTGCGGCGCATGCGCCAGTGGCAAAAGACCCAAGACGTGCCGCCGGTCTGATGAGGTCCCTCCCGCTCGGTTCGCGCCCGGACCTGGCGTTCACCTGGGCACTCGGGGTGGTCGCCCTGGTCCCGCGCCTCTTCGTCGCCCTGGCCTGGGCGCGCGAGCCGGTCTGGGACGGCCACTACTACCACTTCGGCGCGGAGCGCATCGCGGCGGGGCTCGGTTACTCGGAGGACGTCCTCGTCGACGGGCAGGCCATCTGGAAACCATGGGCTCACTACCCCGTGGGCTACAGCGGATTTTTGGGCGCCGTGTATCGCGTCTTCGGCTCCTCCATCGAGGTGGCGCCCATCGCCAACGCTGTCCTCGGCACGGCGACGGTGCTCGTCGCGTACCGGCTCGCGCGCTACCTGCTCTCGGAGCGGCGGGCCGCGGTGGCCGGAGCGCTGTGTGCGCTGCACCCGGGGTTGATCGTCTACTCGGCGGTGGTGATGACCGAGCCCCTCGCCGCGTTCCTCTTGCTCGTCACCGGTTGGGTCGCCGTCGCCCAGCGTGGCCGCTGGCGCGGGGTCGTCGGGGCGGGGCTCCTCCTCGGCCTCGCCGCGCTGGTCCGCCCGGCGTCCCTCCTCGCGGGGCCTCTGCTCGCGTTCGTCTACGGCCGCCCCAGCTGGCGCGGCCTGGCGCAGCTCACCGCGACCGGAGCGATCACGATCCTCACAATCCTCCCCTGGACCCTCCGCAACTGCCGCGTGATGGACGACTGCGCCCTGATCTCCACGAACGGAGGCTGGAACCTCGCCATCGGGGCCCTGACCACCACGGGTCGCTTCCAGACCCTGCGCGCCGCCGACGGCTGCCCGGTGGTCACGGGACAGGTGCAGCAGGATCGCTGCTGGGCGGAGGTGGGCGCGAACCTGATCCGCAAGGATCCCGCAGCGTGGCTCGGGCTGGTGCCCCTCAAGCTGTCGCAGACCTACGATCACGAGTCCTTCGCCATCGAGTACCTGCGCGAGGCAGCGCCCGAGCAGTGGCCCGAGCCTCGGCGCCGGGCAGGGCGCGGCCTGCTCAGCCTGTTCCATGGGCTCTTGGTCATCGCCGCGAGCCTCGCGCCCGTCGCCTGGGTGGGTCCTCGACGCGGCGCTGGGAAGAGCTCCTCGGGGCCCTCCGGCGCGTCGACCGTCGCCCGCTGGACGCAAGGAGCCCTGCTCGGCGCCGTCCTGGTCTACGGCGCCTGGTGCCTCACCCAACACTCGCCTCCGTTCTATCTTCTGGTGGCGTTGCTCCCGCTGGTCGCGGCCCTGCCGCTCCCGGGCCGCCCTCGCTGGATCGGCGCCGTGTCGACCCGGGCGGGCGGCGTGGCTGGCTACCTCTTCGGGCTCCTCGCCATCACGACACTCACCCACGCTGTGTTCTTCGGTGACGATCGCTATCACCTAGTCGTGACACCTGCGCTCTGTCTGCTCGCGGGGGCCGCCCTGCGTCCCCTCGGTCCGTCGGCGTCGAGAGGCCCAGCCCCGAGCCCCGCCAGCGCCCGCTAGAGCGGGGTCGACCAGCGCCCGCTAGAGCGGGGTCGACGCTCTCGAGTCCGGGGGTCGGGGCCATCCCCGAGGGGACGCCTGCGGAGCAATCCGGGGTGACCTGGCCGCTATATGCGCTACGCGTCAGAGCGAGTATCCTTTCGCTCAGCATGGGGCCGGGCGATACCATCGGAGCCGAAAGGAAAGCTCTGGCCGCGAGCGGCGGCGGACGCGAAGAGCTCCGAGCCGCCCTGCTCCGCCCGTACCTCCTGCGTCTCGCGGAGGAACACGGCAACGAAGCGGTCCAGGACGTGCTCGCCGAGGCGCGCATCCGGCGCTCGGACGTCGACAACGACTCCGCCTGGATCCCGGTGGCGAGCATCTCGCGGGCGCTCGAGGCGCTGGCGCACCGCCTCGGCCCCGACGCCCTCGGGACGCGGGGCCGTTGGGCGACCCACCCCGACGTGCTCGGCATCTACGTGCGGCTGCTGCGGGTCGCCACGCAACCCGGCGACGCTTACCAGCATCTCGCAGAGTACTCCGGCGAGTACACCCGCGTCGGGAGCTACGAGGTCACCCTGACCGAGCCATCGCGGGTCGTCCTTTGTTACAAGCCGCGCCCGGAGAGCCCCGATCAGTCCAGCCGACGCCTGTGTGACACGCGCCGCGCGGAGCTGCGGTCCATCCCCTGCCTCTGGGGTCTGCCGGAGGCAGAGCTCAGCGAGACCAGCTGCATCGCCGACGGCGATCCGAAATGCACCTACGAGCTGCGCTGGAAGGCCCGGCGCCGCACCACCGCCGTGCTGGGGACGGCCGTGGGCGCGCTGGGCTCCGGAGCGCTCATCGCGTTGCTCGGAGAGCGCGTCGGCGGTCCCCTCGTGGGCGGTTTCATCGTCGCGATCGGGACCACCTGGGGCGGCAGCCTCGGCCTGCTCCTGGAGCGCATGCGCGCCGATCGCCAGGCCCGCACCCTCGAGCGCCATCGCATCGCCGCCCTCGAGCACGGGCTCGATCAGCGCGGGCACTACGTGGACTCCCAAGGCGCCCTCATCAACACGGTCCTCGGCGGCAAGTACCGCATCCTGAGGAAGATCGGCTCCGGAGGCATCGGTGCGGTGTACGCCGCGGAGCATCTGGCCCTCGGCTACCAGGTCGCCGTGAAGGTACTCCGGGGAGCGGCGGCGGCGGACGGCGCGGAGATCGCGCGCTTGCGACGAGAAGCTCGCGTGCAGGTGTCCATCGAGCACCCGAACGTCGTGCGCACCATGGATCTCGATCAAATGCCCGACGGATCCATCTACGTGGTGATGGAGCTGCTCCAGGGCATGAGCCTGCAGGAGCGCCTCGCGGAGGAGGGCCCCCTGGCGCCGGGCTTCGCGATCCCGATCTTCCTCCAGGTGTGCCGCGCCCTGTCGGCGGCCCATCGCCTCGGCATCGTGCACCGCGACCTCAAGCCGGGGAACATCTTCATCGGCACCGATCAGGTGGTGAAGGTGCTCGACTTCGGGATGAGCAAGCTGGCGGAGGCGGACGCGCTCACCCAGGACGGCTACACCCTGGGGACCCCCGAGTACATGAGCCCCGAGCAGTGCATCGGCGCCCCGGTGGATCCCAGGAGCGATTTGTATGCGTTCGGCGCGCTCATGTACGAAGCCCTCACCGGCGAGCTGCCCCTGTCGGGCCCCACGCGACGGGATCTCCTCGAGATGCACCAACGGGCCATCCCCGAGCCGATGCGGGAGCGCCGCCCGGACCTGGACATCCCGCCCGAGCTGGACCGCATCGTGATGGCTTGCCTCAAGAAGCGCGCCGCAGAGCGCCCCGAGAGCGCTCACCAGCTGGAGCGCCTGCTCGCGTCCATCCCGCCCCACGCGCTCGTGTACGAGTACCCGGAAGAGACGCTGGCACAGAGCCCGGATCGCCCGAGCCGCCGCCCCACCTGGCGCTTCAGCCACTGAGCGAGGCGCGCCGCCCCGGGAGCACCACCGAAGACGTGTCCCCGGACTGGCCCCCCTTCGAGCCGCCCCTCGACGGGACCGCCCCCCCGACGGGACCGCCCCTCGACGGGCCCGCCCCTCGACGGGACCGACGGCCCCTACGGGAGGACGCTCCGGAGAGACGACGCCGAGCGCCCGCATCGCGGACTTGACGCGCACCGGTTCTCGCGTCATCAATTCATCGATTGATGAATCGTTCGTCTGATGACTTCACCCCGGCCTGCGACCACGCGCCCCCCTCCGCGGAGACCCGCAAGGATCTCTTCGCCATCGATCCAGCCTTACTGGAACGAGCAGCGGAGTTCTTCCGAGCCGCGGGGGACGCGGGGCGTCTGCGCCTGTTGGCGGCCCTCGAACACCGGGAGCTCTGCGTCACGGACCTGGCCGCCCTCACGGGCGAGGGGATGTCGACGATTTCGCAGCGCCTGCGGGTGCTCCGGAGCGCCGGGCTCGTGAGCCGGCGCAGGGACCACAAGCACGTCCTGTACTCCCTGGCGGACGACCACATCGCCCAGCTGATCCGGAGCGCCCTGGACCACGCCGGTGAGCCAGAGGCTCCGGAGCGCAAGACCGAGACGGGAGGGCCCGTAACCCCTGGTCCCTCCCCTTCATGACCGACGAGGAACGACCCATGAGCCACCACGATCACCCGACCCACGACCACCCCGATCACGTCCACGGACCCAGCTGCGGCCACACGGCGGTCCAGCACGGAGACCACGTCGACTACCTGCACGACGGACACCTCCACTTTCCCCACGGCGATCACTGCGACGAGCATCGCCTGGAGGTCACCGACGCTCACCCCGCGGGCTGCACCCCGGACCACTCCTGCGGCGCTCACGACACCGCTCACGTTCACGGTCCTGGTTGCGGCCACGAGGCGGTGCCCCACGGGGACCACGTCGACTACCTGGTCGATGGCCATTTGCATCACCCCTGCGAGGGGCACTGCGACCACCACGGCACCCTGACGACGCTCTGAGCGGCCCCCGCCGAGCCTCGTCGGAGCCGGGGCGCCGGACTTGCTCCCGCTGGAAACCACCTGCTAGAGCAACCAGCGGCTCGCCTCAGAGCGAGCCGCTGGGCGCGGTGAGAATCGCCGGGGCGGCGACCATGAGCAGAAATCTCGCTGACAGGAGCCCGTCGGACCGCCCGTGTGGGAGCGCCGGCGCGGCGCGCATTTTCCCGGGGGGGCAGGGGCCCTCCACGGGCGCGGGCGGGCGTCGATCGAGGACCGTCTGGAGCACCGCCGGTGCGCTCCTGTTGTCCTTGGGCGCGGCGCTGACGTGCGGACTGAGCGTCCGGGACGCGGACGCCTTCCCCCACGTGGTGCAGGAGGGCGACACGTTGGCCGCCCTCGCCGAGCGCTACTACGGGCGTATCCAGAACGAACGCATCCTGGTGATCGCCAACGGGCTCGATCGCGCCGATCGCGCGGCGATCACCCCGGGGATGGTGCTGGAGATCCCCGCCCTGACCCATCACCGGGTGCAGGCGGGCGACACCTGGAAGAGCCTCGCCACGGAGCTGCTCGGTGCGCCCCACCGGGAGGTGGTGCTGGCCCTCGCCAACGACTCGAAGCCGTGGCTCATCCCCGAGCCGGGCACGATCGTGCGCGTCCCTTACAACCTCGTCCTCGTCGCCACGGGTGAGGACAGCTTGGCGACGGTGGCGTACCGCTACATGGGGAGCACCAAGCAAGCCTGGACCTTGAGCTACTACAACCAGCTGCAGGATCGCGGTCTGCGACGGGGCGACCTCTTCCTCGTTCCCCTGGTGGACCTGCCTCTCACGGCCGAGGGACGCGACGCGGCTCGCAAGGCGGCGCGGGTGCTCGCCACCCAGGCGGACGCCCCCGAGCGGTCCAACCAGCAGCGCGTGGAGGCGGAGCTGCCCGCGCTGGTGGCAGACGTGCGCGCCGGACGCTACGTGCAGGCCGTCACCCGCGGTGTGCGGTTGCTGAGCAGCGCGGAGCTGTCCGAAGCCCAACACGCGCGCATCCATCGACAGCTCCTCGAGGCCTACGTGGCGCTCGACGCGGTGGGGCAAGCCGTCGAGGCCTGCGCCCTCTGGCGCAAGCACGATCCCAACGTGGTGCTCGATCCCGATCTGCTGAGCCCCAAGATCCTCGCCGCGTGTGAGCGGACGCAAGCCGAAAGCGCCACCGCCGCGGAGCTCGCGGGCGACCCCGGCGGGCAGGGCGCTCCCGCCCCAGGGACGAGCGACGTCGCCTCGAAGACCTCACCATGAGCTCACCTCCCTCCCCCACCCCCGACCCGACGGAAGACGCCCACGACTCGTCCAAGGGGCTCCGACTGACCCCGGGCTGGATCGCCGTCGGCGTGATCGCCGTGCTCATCGGAGTGGCGATGGGCTTCATCATGAGCAGCGTGTGGCTCGTTCGGTGAGGCCCGGGCAGGGAGCACCGGCGGGAGGGCTGCGCCAGGAGCTCGACTGGGGCAGCATCGCTCCTCTCGCGTTGCGCGCCCGCGCCGTGGCGGACGGCGCCTACACGGGCGTGCATCGCTCCGCGCGCAAGGGCGCGGGCGTGGAGTTCGGCGGGCACCGCAACTACGTCCCCGGTGACGACCTGCGCTGGCTGGATCGCCACGCGTTGATGCGCCACTCGCGCCTGGTGGTGCGCCAGTTCGAGACGGAGACCGAGCGCCACGTCCAGCTGCTGCTCGATGCCAGCGCGTCCATGGGGTACCGGAGCGAGCACGCCCCCGCCGCCAAGCTCGCCTACGCCGCGCTGCTCGCGGCCGCCCTCGGCTACGTGGCGACCAAGGAGCGTGACCCGGTGGGCCTGAGCTGGATCGGCGGCGCCGAGGTCGAGTCCCTTCCCGCGCGGGCGGGCAGTGACGACTTCGAGCGGCTGCTCGCGACCCTCGAGCGCGCTCAGGCCTCCGGCGCGGATGCCGCGGGTGTGGCGAGCTGGCAGGAGGCCCTGCGCCCGCTCGGTGAGCGGTCACCGCGCGGCTCGGTGCTCGTCGTGTTCAGCGACCTGATGGACATCCCCCTGCAAGCGGCGGACGAGCTCGCCCGCGTCGCCACGCGCTCCCGCAAGATCGTGCTCGTGCGGGTGCTCGATCCCGCGGAGGCAGACTTCCCCTTCGAAGGTCCCTTGCGGCTGCGCAGCCCCGAGGGCTCGCAGCTGGTGGAGACGGACGGGGGGCGCGCGCGCCGCGGGTACCTGGAGGCGCTCCAGCGCATCTCCGACGAGTGGAGTCAGCGTCTGCTCCCCCGCGGGGGGAGCCTGCTGACGGTGGTGACGCGCGACGATCCGGTGCGCGCGCTGCGCCGTGTGCTGGGCACCATCGCCGGCAACGAGGGTGAGCGGGCATGAGCTTTTTGTTTCCGGCGGCGCTGGCCATCGCGGTGCTCGTGGGCGTCCCCGTCGCGGCGCATTTCCTCCGTCGCGGACAGGCCCGGGAGGTGACGTTCCCCGGAGCGTCCCTGGTGCCGGCGGCGCGCGCCACCGCCAAGCAGCGCGCGCGGCTCGAGGACCGCGGCCTCCTGGCGCTGCGCGCCCTGTTGATCCTGGCGCTCGCCTTGTTGGGCGCGAGCCCCCTGATGCAGTGCTCGCGCCTCTCGGTAGCGCGGCCCGGGGGAGCGTCGATGGCGCTGGCGATCGTGCTCGACGACTCCCTGAGCATGCAAGCGACCACCAGCGAGGACGACGTCCGCTGGGAGCGCGCGCTGGCGGGGGCGCGGCAGCTGCTCTCCAACGCGCGGGAGGGCGACGCCTTCTCCATCGTGCTCGCCGGGGCGCCCGCGCGGCTCGCTCTGGCCGCGACGACGGAGTTGTCCGCGGTGCGGGCCTCGCTGGACACCCTCGCCGCCTCGAGCCGCAGCACGGATCTCGCGGGTGCCCTCGGGCTCGCGGAGTCGACCCTCGCGGAGCTGCCCCACGTCCACAAACGGGTCGTGCTGTTCTCGGACCTCGCGACGGCCGAACCCCTCGGCGCGGACGAGCGCGCCACGCCCCTGCTGCTGCCTCTCCCCGAGCTGCGGGAGCCCTTCGACAACTGCGGGCTCGTCGCGGCGCGGGTCCGGGGCCAGGCCGTCGACGTGGAGATCGCCTGCACCGAGGGCGCGGACGTCTCGGGGCGGGGCGTCGAGCTCCGCGTCCGGGAGGGTACGGCGGCGTTGGGGACGGAGGGGAAGCCCGCGCCGGCGGACGCCGTGCTGGCGCGGGCGGAGCTCACCGCGCGGGAGGGACACGCCACCGTGCGTCTCGGCGCGGACGCCCTGTATCGAGACATGCGCGTCCAGCTCACGGGCAGGGACGCCATCGCCGCGGACGACGAGACCCCCGTGATCCCGCCCGGGCACGACCTCGTCGTCGGCGTGCTCGTCGACCCCGCGACGGCCTCGGTGCAGACGGGCGGCGCGACGGTGCTCGAGACGGGGCTGCGGGCTCTCGACAGCGGCGCTCGCATCGAGCCGCTGACGTCTCTGCCGGAAGAGGCCGCGGATCTGGAGCGGTTCGGAGCGTTGATCCTCGACGATCCCCCCGGGCTCACCCCGGAAGCGCGCAGCGCGCTCCAGACCTGGCTCGAGCAGGGCGGCGTGGCGCTGGCGCTCTGGGGTCCGGCGCTCCGCAGCGCTCCCCTCGGCTCCACCTTCGAGCCGTTCCTCGGGGGCGCGCCCATCTGGGAGACGAACACCCCCGACGGGATCGATCCGGAGAGCGCGGGCTGGCTCGGCGAGCCGGCGCGGAGCCTCGGGGCCCTGGGCGCGAGCGGTCGCGCGCGCCTCGCGGAGAACGGCGCCGTGCTCGCCCGATGGACGGACGGCGAGCCGTGGCTCCTCGAGCGCCGTCACGGGCGCGGGATCGCCTCGAGCTCCGGGCTCCCCGTGTCCGTGGACCAGAGCGATCTCGCCCTCCGGCCTGGGTTCCTGGCGCTCCTCGATCACGTGGTGCAGCAGGCGCGGAGCCGCCGCGGTGGCCGCGAGACGGTCGTGGGCCAGGCCTGGGAGGTCGGTCCAGGGATCCAGGTGGAGGGGCCCGCGGGGGTGTTGCGGGCGCAACACCAACCGGAGAGCGATCGCACCTACGTCGAGCCCCCGCTGCACGGGCGTTACCATCTGCGCCAGGGGGAGACGACGGAGGAGCGCTTCGCGACGCTGCACCCCGAGGAGATGGTCCGCCAGCCCCGCAGCGGTCCCGCGTCCCTCGCGCAGGAGACGGAGCAAGCTGCTTACACGGACGTCGACGTCTCCCGGGAGCTCGCCTTCGTGGTCCTCGCCCTCGGCTTCATTGAGCTGCTCGCCCGTGCATGGCTCAGGCGCGGCAGAGCGGGTGCGCCAGGAAGCCGCCCTTCGTCCCGCCCCGCGACGACGGAGCCGACGTGAGCGCCGCGCGGAAGCCCACTTCGAGCTCGACACACGACGACACTCGAGTGCGGTGCGCGCTGGCCGTTCGTGCTAGAAGTCGCCCGCCCATGCGTTGGACACGGCCCTTCGTCGTCGGCGCGCTCAGCGCCTCCCTCCTTGGCCCTGCCCTGGGTCTGATCACCACCCTGGTGCCGGCTCGCGCGGACGCGGCGGTGGTGGAGCGCGTGGTGGCGGTGGTCGGCGAGCGCGCCATCCTGCTGAGCGAGGTGCGGGAGCGCTCCCGCGCGTTCCTGCTCCGAGTCTACGACAGCGTGCCCGCGGGACCCCAGCGCGACGCGGCCATCTCCCAGGTCTACCGCGCGGTCCTCGGCAAGATGGTCGAGGAGGAGCTCGAGGACGCCGCGGCGGCCAAGGCGGGCATCGTGGTCACGGCGCGGGAGATCGATCAGGCGCTGACCCGCGTGGCTGCCCAGAACGGGCTGACCACGAACGTCATCCTGGCGGAGGCCAAGCGCAGCGGGCTCACGGAGGAGCAGTATCGGAGCGAGCTACGTCGTCAGCTGCTGCAGGCGAAGCTCGCCAACGTCCGCCTCCAGGGGCGCATTCGCGTGACGGAGTCCGACCTCAAGAGCGCCTATCGCAAGCTGCTGCTGGAGGAGCGTCAGCGGCTCCAGCAGCGCTTGGTGGGGCTGGTCCTGGACGCGGGCAGCACCGAAGAGGAGCAGCGGGCGAGCCGGGCCCTCGCGGCGAGCATCGTGGAGCGGGCGCGGGCGGGAGAGGACTTCCGCGCGCTCGTCCAGCAGTACTCCTTGGTGCCCTACGACCGAGCGCTGCAGCCGCCGCGACCGCCCCTGCAGGAGGCCGAGCCCGTCCGCCGAGCCACGATCCTGCTGGAGGTGGGGGAGGTCTCCCAACCCATCCTCCACGGCAATCACCTGGTGATCTTCCTGCTCGCCGAGCGCGAGGAGAGCACCCTGCCCGACTTCGAGGAGGCGCGCCCCGCCCTCCATGAGCGCGTCTACATGGAGAAGATGGGGACGGCGCGGCAGCACTGGCTCGACGGGCTCAAGAACCGCACCCACGTCGACATGCGCCTCTGAGGCGCCACACGCCGCGCGCCGACGGCGCGCCACCGCAGGCTGCCCATTCCCGGACGCAGACCCCACCGGCTCGACACGCCCCACCGGCGCGCCACCGGCACGCCACGCCCCGCCGGCGCGCGACCGGCACGCCGCGCCCCCACACCGGCACACGACCTCCTCCCGATCGCCCTCCGCGCAGCAGCCGCAAGTGACCCACGGATCTCCGGCGGTGTGACACTTCGTCGTCGTGACAATCGTCGTGACACTCTGTCATGACAGAGTGTCATGGCGAGGTCGCGCTGCTTGACAAAGCGACGTGCCGCGAGCGCCAACGACCCGCGGAGGTGGCGCTCGCGATCGAAGATCCGCCGCTCTGCCTGGAGCGACGAACGATCTGCCAAAAAGCAGGCCGTTCGTCGCGACCGAAGAAGACTCGAGCGCCGATCCGCGAGCAAGACCGAGGCTTGGGGCGGAGCGCTCCCGATGGCGAAGCGAGCGGTGCGCGAGGCGTTTGCGCGTTGGCACGGCCTATGCTCAAACGAGCGCGACGATGCCGCGCAGGACGCCTCGCCTTCTCGCTGCCCTCGCCCTCGTGGGCGTCACGGCCTTGCCCGGGCTCGCCGAGGCCCAGAGCGTCACCCTCAACCAGGCGGCGTTCCGTTTCCTGAGGCAGGTGCGCCGCCCCGACGGGCAGCTCCCCAACTGGATCAGCCGGCGGGATTGCCTCGAGGACAACCCGACCTTCGGCGCGGACCCGAACCTACAGCGAGCCACCATCCAGATGAGCCCCAACGTGCAGGGCGCGCGGACGGGCTGGTCCCTGCAGGTCTGGGCGGGTTCGGGCGTCGATTGCACGGACGTCAACCAGCGCCAGGGCGCCGTCGCCCGCTGTTGGGAAGTGGGCAGGGCCGCCAACCCGAACATGGCCGTCGTCACCATCGACGTCTCCCCCCGCAAAATCGCCGGCCAGCGCGAGATGCAGGACGTCCTCCCGGACGACATCGGCGAGGAGGTGTGCCAGCAGCAGATCCAGCTGCCCATCACCCTGTACCTCATGCTCGTGGACGGCGGCGGGAACATCCAGGGCAGCGTGGCCAAGTGGGAGAACACGACCCTCGACCTGCTCGGTCCACCCGCTCCCACAGCCATCAGCGCGGGCATCGCCGAGAACGCCCTGGTGGCCAACTGGACCGTGCCCATCGCCGGCGATCTGGACGACATCGACGGCTTCGCCGTCTACTGCGCCGAAGCCGGCGGCGTCCCCGCGGACGGCATGGGCGGCGCGACGGGCATGGGGGGAGCCTCTGGAGGCGGCGCCTGCAGCTCCTCGCTCCTCATCCCGGGCAGGCTCCCGGATCCCGCGCTCCAGTGTGGACGCTCCGGGGGACGAGGGACCCGCGAGACGCGCACGAACACCCTGCAGAACGGCGTCGAGTACGCGATCGCCGTCGCCGGCGTGGACCGCGTGGGCAACTCGGGCCCCCTGTCCCCCATCGCCTGTGGCACGCCCCAGCCGGTGACCACCTTCTTCGAGGCCTACCGAGAGGCTGGCGGACGCGGTGGAGGCGGCTTCTGTAGCTGGGGTCCGCCGGGGCCTGCGGGCGGGGTCGCGGCCTCGTTGGTGGGTGTGGGGCTCTGGTGGCTCCGCCGGAGGAGACAGCGGGCGTGAGGACTCCTTCGATGTCCCGCTCGGCGGGAGCCACGTCGGAACCGTCGAGGGTTCTGCGCTCCCCCACGGTCGCCCGCACGCTCGCCTGGAGCGCCGCCCTCGGCTGCCTCCTCTTCGCGCCGTCGCTCCTGGCCCAGACGGCGTCCGGGACGGCGACGGCCGACGACGTCCCCGGAGACGAAGAGACCGCCGAAGACGGCGAGGTGATCGGCGCCTCGCGAAGCCAGCGGGATCTCCGCCGCCCGGGCACCCCCGATCTCAGCGCTTATCGCTCGGACCAGTTCGGCGCGTTCGAGCTCCGCTTCGGCCCCTACGTGCCCGACGTCGACGACGAGTTCGACGGCCGAGCCACGCCCTACGAGGATCTCTTCGGGACCTCGCAGCGCTACTCCATCGGCTTCGAGGTGGACTGGCAGGCCCTGCGCATCCCCTACCTCGGCTCCCTGGGGCCAGGCTTCAGCCTCGGCTACACGCGCTCGAGCGGGCGCGCGCCCTTCACCTCCGGCGAGGGCTTCTCCGCAGAGACGACCTCCCTGTGGATCCTGCCCGCGGCCGTGCTCGCCGTGCTGCGCGTCGACGTGCTCGCGCAGCGCTTCAGCATTCCCCTCGTGCCCTACGCGAAGGTGGGCTTCAGCTACGCCCTGTGGAGCATCGGCGGCGGCGACGGGGTCGACCGCTACGAGGGGCTCGTGGGGCGAGGCGCCGAGACCGGGTATCAAGGGGCGGTGGGCCTGATGTTCTGGCTGAACGTGCTGCACCCCCAGTCCGCCCTCGACATGGACAACGCGACGGGCATCAACAGCAGCTACGTCTTCGGCGAGCTGTTCACGAGCGACATCGACAGCTTCGGGACCGGCATGCAGGTCGGCACCACGAGCTGGGTCGTCGGCCTCGCCTTCGAGTTCTGAACCCGGCTGGAGAAATAATGCGAGCCGGCCGCCGGAGGACCTGTCCCGGCGACCGGCCGCAGAGGATCCGGTTGGGAAAATAATGCGAGCCGGCCGCCGGAGGACCTGTCCCGGCGACCGGCCGCAGAGAATGTGCTTCTCGGCCGAGGGGAACTCAGTTGGCCCGCGCCGCGCGGCGGGTGCCGTTGGCGCGCCCCTTGGTGTCCTCTCCCCCGGCCTCCGGCGCAGGCTCTCCTGCAGACGCGGGCGCCGAGGGCTGCGCGGCGCCGATGCCGCTCTTCTCGAGGACCATGCGCGCGAGCTTCTCCATCAGCTCGGGGTGCTCTTCGAGGTAGGTCCGCGCGTTGTCGCGTCCCTGACCGATGCGCTCCCCGTCCATCGAGTACCAGGCGCCGCTCTTCTGGACCAGGCCCAGATCCGCCGCCAGGTCGATGACCTCTCCGGAGCGGCTGACTCCCTTGCCGTACAAGATGTCGAACTCCACCTCTCGGAAGGGCGGCGCCATCTTGTTCTTCACGACCTTCACGCGAGTGCGGTTGCCGACGACGCTCATCTCCTTGCCGGTCCCGGTCGCGTTCGCCTCCTTGATCGCGCCGATCCGACGCACGTCGAGCCGCACCGACGCATAGAACTTCAGCGCGTTTCCGCCCGTGGTCGTCTCCGGGCTGCCGAACATGACGCCGATCTTCATCCGGATCTGGTTGGTGAAGAACATCATGCAGTTGGAGCGCGACACGGAGGCGGTCAGCTTGCGCAGCGCCTGGCTCATCAGCCGCGCCTGGAGGCCGACGTGGCTGTCCCCCATGTCCCCCTCGATCTCCGCCTTGGGCACGAGGGCCGCCACGGAGTCGACGACCACCAGATCGACCGCCCCCGACCGCACGAGCATGTCGGCGATCTCGAGGGCCTGCTCACCGTAATCCGGCTGGCTCACCAGCAGCTCATCGGTCTTCACCCCGAGCTTCTTGGCGTAGTTGATGTCGAGGGCGTGCTCCGCGTCGATGAACGCCGCCACCCCGCCCTGGCGCTGCACGCTGGCGATGGCGTGGAGCGTCAGGGTCGTCTTACCGCTCGACTCGGGGCCGTAGATCTCGACGATGCGGCCCTTGGGGTACCCGCCGATCCCGAGCGCGACGTCCAACCCCAAGGAGCCCGAGGGGATGACCTCGACGTCCCGGCCGACCTTCTGCCCTTCACGCAGGCGCATGATCGCGCCTTCGCCGAACTCCTTCTGCACGCTGGCGATCGCCAGCTCCAGGGCCTTGGTCTTGTTCTTCTCGTCCATCGCCGTCATCCGTTTGCTGGAGGCTCTGTCACCTCCGGATCCCCGTGTCCACCCTTGGGTGGCCTCGGAGGGCCCGGCGGCTCACCAGAGGGTCGTCGTCCCCACACCGTGCCTGTGGTGGGACACTTATGGAAGGTCCCCGCTGGAGGAAACGCCCCCAGCAGCGACCTCATCTGTACTGTTCCGCCGTTCAGCTGTCAACCTGTTCAGTAGGAGCTCGGACAGGAGCTGTCCGGCCCGTTCCGTGCCCTGCGGGGCCTTCCATCTCCCGCCGCCCGCTCCGTCGCGGCCCGCCCGTCTCCCGGGGAGGCGCTCCGTCGGGCTCGTTCCGTCTCCCTGGGAGCGGCGGGACCGCCCTGAGCGCGGAGCACGGCCTCCGACAACCGTCCCGCTAGCGCTCGGCGGCCCCGTCCCCCGCGCTCCGCTCCGAGGGGACCCGATCGATCTGGATCCGCTCCGCCCGCCGCGCCGAGGCGCGGAGCACCCGAAACCGATACCCCCCGAGGAACACCTGATCGCCCACCGTGGGCACGCGCCCGAGCTTCTCGGCCATGAAGCCCCCGAGGCTGACGGACTCGACCTCTTCGGTGATGTTCAGCAGATCGAACACCTTGCGTGTCTCCGCCAGCCCACGACAGAGCAGCCCCTCGTCCGGGCGCCGGATGATGAAGGGATCGACCCGATCGCTCTCGTCCTGGATGTCCCCCACGATCTCCTCGAGCACGTCCTCGAAGGTGACGAGGCCCTCCGTGCCGCCGTACTCGTCCACCACGATCGCCATGTGGTTGTGCTGCTCCTGGAAGTTGCGGAGCAGCTTCTCGAGGGGCATGGCGTCGGGCACGAAGAGCGCTGGCCGGGCGATGGCGTCCAGGGATTCGCCGTCCTCCCGCGGGCCCTCGCTCGTGGAGGACCGCTCGTGCAGCATGAACAACAGGTCGCGCACGAGCACGATCCCGTCGATCCGATCCACCTCCCCCTCGCGGGAGTAGGGGAAGCGGCTGTACCCGGACTCGCGCACCACGGCCAGGTTCTCCTCGAGGCTCTTGCGCCCCGAGAGGAAGCTGATCCGCGTCCGGGGCACCATCACGTCGTACACCGTCAGATCCCGGAGCTTCGTGGCGCCCTCGATGATGGCGGCGGTCCGCTCCGCGACGGCTCCCTCCGTGCGCCCCAGGGCCACCAACAGGCGGATCTCCTCGATGGACGTCACGGGGCCTTCCTTCCCGCTCCTCACCATCGGCATGAGCTTGCGCATGGCGAAGATGAGCGGAGTGAAGACCCACACGAGGCCGCGCACCCCGTAGGTCACCGGCACGATGATCTTCTCGAGGTGCACCACCCCGAGGGACTTGGGCAGGATCTCGCTGAGGACGAGGACCACCGCCGTGAACCCGATGGAGAAGGGCAGCAAGGACCCTTCGCCGAACACCCCCGCGAAGCTCGCCCCCGCCACCGCCGCGCCGACGGTGTGCGCCGTCGTGTTGAGGATCAGGATCGCGGAGATCGGGATGTCGATCTCCCGCTTGAACCCGCGCAGGATCCGCCCGGCGCGCGTCTCGCCCAAGCGCTGCACCTGCGCGTGGCTCACCGAGAGCAGGCTCGCCTCGGCGAGGGAGCACAGAAACGAGGTGACGAGCGCGATGCTGACGGAGAGGACGAGGATGGTCATGCCCGCGGCCCGTCGAGCCTACCAGAAAGGCCGCGGGCCAGGGGACGAACGAGCCTGCGCCCTCAGCGCGCCGGGTTTCAGCGCGCCGGGTTGGGAACCGCCAGGCGCTGCTGCTGCTGCTGGAGGAACTGGGCGACCACTCGGGAGCGCTCGATGGCGAACTGCTTCACCTCACGGTTCGTCGAGCCCGCCAGGGCGTTCAGCAGGCGCGTGACCCGATCCAGATCGCGCTTCTGGAAGAGCGCCTCGAAGTAGTTGTTCGCCAGGCGCACGTCGCTCGCCATCTTCCCCTCGTGCTTCGAGAGCAGCTGGATGACGTCGTCGAGCTTGCCCTGCTGGCCCCACAGGGCGCTCAAGCACACGAGCGCCAGGGCGTCGTTCGGGTTGCGATCGACGGCCTTCTGCGCCCACTCGGTGGCCTTCTCCCGCGTCTCCTCGCGGGCCGCGAACACGCCCTGCACCGCGATGAACGGCGCGGCGCTCTTCTTGTTCGGCTCGGCGTCGGCCAGCTCGAGCACCGCCCGCACCGCCTCCTCCTCGCCCTGCTGCTCGCGCACGCGGTTGAACAGGTACGCCCACGCGTCGACGCAGTTCGCGTCCGTCGTGATGGCGGTCTCGACCGCCGCGCGCTCCTGCTCCACGTCTTCCTTGCCGCGGTACACCTTCGCCAGGTGGAGCGAGGGGAACGGGTTGTTGGGCAGCAGGTTGCGGGCCCCCTTCAGGGTCCCCTCCGCCTTGTCCCAGTTCTCCTGCTGGAGCTGGGCGACACCCAGGCCGAGCCAGTCCTCGCCCGCGCCGCCGGAGGCGACGACCTTGGCCATGACCTTCTCCGCCTCCTCGAAGCGGCCGTACTTCATCAGCTCCTGGGCGAACAACCGCCCGCGCCCGAGATCGTTCTTGTCCTCGGACCAGTGCTTGCGGAGCCCATCGAGCAGATCCTCGAGGCCGATGGTGAGGGGCCGTCCCTCCGCGTCCTGCACCTGCACCGCCGGACCGCGGAAGCCGAGGAGCGCCCACATCTGTTCCTGCGTGACGACGACCGGGCCCTTCTCGAGGGACTGCGTCAGGTCGTCCGTGGGTTTGGTGACTGGAAGGACCACGAGGGCGTTGCCAGGCACCCCCCCGGGGAACGCGGTCACGGGTGCCACGATCGCGGCCCCCCCCTTGAGTTGCAAATTGGCGGCTACGTTGCTCGGAGCGCCGGCCGTTCCTGTGGGAGGCTGCTGCGTCATGGCGGCGGAAGCTACCAAGGCGCCCCGGGCCGGGCAACACGAGAGCCGCAGGCCAACGCGCGTTTGGCGCGATGCTCGGCCGACCGCTATACAAGAGGAATAGGCAGGTCTGGGACGTTGTCGCCGTCGCCCCTCCGCTGCCGCTGGTTTCGATTCTCTCAGGCCCCGTCCCGCCGCTCACCGCCTCCGCTCGCGCCCTGCCCGAGATCCCATGCTTTACGCCATCGTAGCCCTCGCGGTGCTGATGATCGTCCACGAGACGGGCCACTTCCTGGTGGCCCGCGCCTTCGGCATGCGCGTGGAGCGGTTCAGCATCGGCTTCGGCCCGGCGCTGTGGCGCCACAAGCCCAAGGACAGCGACACCACCTATCAGGTCGCCCTCATCCCGTTCCTCGCCTACGTGCAGATCGCGGGGATGAACCCCTTCGAGGAGATCGATCCCGAAGACAAGGGCAGCTACGCCAACGCGTCGCTCACGGGCCGCATCCTGGCGATCCTCGCCGGGCCCCTCGCCAACTATTTGTTCGCGTCCGTGGTGTTCTTCGGCGCGCTCATGTTGGGCGGGAAAGAGGTCGAGACCACCCACGTCGAGATCATGGACGACGGCGCCGCCGCCGCCGCCCAGATGCAGAACGGTGACAAGATCGTCGCCATCGACGGCAAGCCCATCGAGAAGTGGGCGGAGATGCGGGACATCATCCTGGCGCACCCGAACCAGGCCCTCGCCATCGAGATCGAGCGCGGCGGGGACCGACGTGTGCTGCAGGTCACGCCGGAGCCGAAGGGCGAGAACGGCGGCGGCATCATCGGTGTGCGCCCGGAGCGCGCCCCCATGCCCGCCGGAGAGGCCGTCGAGCAGGCCATCATCCAACCCGCGATGATCGTGGGGCTCACCGTGGTGAGCCTGGCGCGCATGATCCAGGGGGACACGGAGGGCGGTCAGCTCACGGGGCCCATCGGCATCATGCGGGAGACCAAGCGGGCCGCCGAGCGGGGCTTGCCCGTGTACCTGTCCATCGTCGGCTTTCTGAGCACGTCCGTGGGCTTCTTCAACATGCTGCCGTTCCCGGCCCTGGACGGCGGGCGGCTCATGTTCCTCGGCTACGAGGCCATCACGCGTCGGCGCCCGAACCAGAAGATCGAAGCGCAGATCCACGCGGTCGGCATGCTCATGCTCCTGGCCCTGCTGCTGGTGGTGAGCTTCCGCGAGCTCGGTACCGACAAGAGCCCCAGCGAGGAAGCCGCGGAGCGCGCCAACGAGACCACCGAACCGGCGAAGTGACGGGGCGCTGAGCGGACAGCGCTGAGCGCTCAGCGCTGACGGGGGCCAGCGCTGAGCGGAGGGCCCTGAGCCGCGGCGCTGAACGGGGGCTGAGCGGACAGCGCTGAGCCCGACGACGAGGTGTGCGCCGCGGCGGAGCCGTCCGGGGGAACCGGGGGGGTGGGGCGGGGGTTGCGGACGCCTGGGGTGCCGAGCCGTATGGGGCTGGGCGGTGGGGGGTGGGTGAGGCTGCGGGGGGTGGGTGAGGCTGCGGGCGGTGGGGGGACGGGCGGGGCTGGCCCGCGGGAGCGGACGCGCGGCGGGCGCGGCGTCGAGAGAAAAAACGCACGAAGGCTTCCGCGGAGGCGCGCGATCTCCGGCCTTGGCCCGGGTGGCCTGGCTTCGGTACGGTTCCCCCCATGGGCCCCCTCTTCGGCCGCGCTCCCTGCGGGGCGCCGCGTCTTCAACGGTTGCGCGGCGTGTTGGTCGGAGCGTTGCTCGGCGTCGGCGCGCTCTCGGGGAGCGGATGTGCGTCCCCCCGCGTGGAGATGGCGGAGGGGCCGCGGGAATACGTGGCCACCGACTACGACGCGGTGCTCCGCAACTGGACGCGGAGCAAGCAGCTGACGAGCATCAACGAGCTCGACAACGTGCTCACCGTCACGGCGACCTTCGAGTCGTGGGATTTCCGGTGGGCCTACGTCGTGCGCTACGCGGAGGACTATCGCCTCACCGTCGATCAGCGGCGCACCCTCCTGGAGCGCGCGCTGTCCTCCACGCAGGAGCGTCACGAGTTCTACGTCGCGCTGTACGCCCAGCGGCACAAGTGGAACGACCTGAACCTCGAGGAGCCCGCGTGGATCGTGCGCCTCATCGACGACATGGGCACGGAGACGGCGCCCATCGAGATCCGGGCGATCCCCAGGCCCGGCGCCATCGAGCTCACGTACTTTCCCT
>JAAZAA010000019.1 GCA_012514535.1 Myxococcales bacterium
CGAGCCCCGGCGCTCCAGCGCCCGGAGAGGGGCCCGCCGCGCCCTCCGCGCCCGAAGCCTCCTGAGGGGTTCGGGCAGCGCCGCACGGGTGCACGCAACTTTCCTCGGAGACGACCGGTGCTCTCCGCGAGAGGGGCGGCGCAGGGGCTTCCCAGGGCCCGTGGAGCCGTGTAGGGCGGTGCTCGCGGATGGGTCGATTCGATGTTCATCAGGACCGAGCGCGACGTCGGCGACGGGGTCGTCGGATCGGGCGCTTGCTGGCGCCGACGAGCGCGCTGGCCGTGGCCTCGGTGCCGTCCCTCGCGCGGGCGGAGACGGCGATCCCCGTCCAGGCCAGCTACGAGAAGAATCGCCTGACCGTCGAGACCGACGACGGGAACTATCGGCTCCGCCTCCAGAACCGATTGCAGTTCCGCTACGCGTATCCCTTCGATCCGGATCCGCGGTCCCTCGAGGACCTGAACCAGGACCTCAGCTCCTTCATGGTTCGGCGGGCTCGCTTCAAGCTGGAGGGACACGCGTTCCGTCCCTGGCTGATGTGGAACTTCCAGTACGACTGGTCCCAGCCCGTCCTGCGGGACTTCTCCTTCGACATCGCGAAGTTCGACTGGCTCCGGTTCCGCATCGGTCGCCGCAAGGTGCTGTGGAACGACGAGCGCGTCACCTCCTCGGGGCGTCAGCAGTTCGTGAACCGCTCGATCCTGAACGACCTGTTCACCGTGGATCGTCAGCAGGGCATCCAGGTGTTCGGGCGGCTCTTTCCGGAGACCTGGGCGGATCTCTCCTACTACGCCGGGGTCTTCACGGGCGTCGGCGTCGGGAGCCGGGAGAACGACGACCAGCACATGATGTACAGCGGGCGGCTGCAGTGGAACGTGTTCGGGCGCGAGCTGGACTTCTCCCAGAGCGACGTCGAGTTCCACCAGCAGCCCGCGGCGAACATCGCCGGGGGCGTCGCCCACAACATCAGCCGCTGCACCGCGTTCGAAACCGACGCCCGCAGCTGTCGTGCGTTGCCCACCCCGCGCTCGGACGGGAGCGCCTTCGTGGAGCCGGGCGTGGCGGAGGCGGGGCGGTACGAGGTCGACCAGGCCTTCTTCGAGTTCCGCATCAAGTGGCGCGGCTGGTACGCGAAGCACGAGCAGCACTTCAAGCGGGTGATCGATCGACAGGTCCCCGAGGGCGCTCCCGGTCGCCAGACGGATCTCCAGGGCACCCTCTATCAGCTCGGTTATTTTCCTCACTACGCCCTCCCCATCGTCCCGCGGCCCCTCGAGCTCGCCGCCCGCTACGCCTGGGTGAACCCGGCGGCGCACGTGTCTCACGATCACCAAACGGAGCTCTCCGGTGTCGCCAACTGGTTCTTCTCGGGGCACGCGAACAAGGTGTCCGTCGAGCTCAGCCGCCTGACGGTCGCCGACCCCAGCACGCGCGTCACCGAGGCGCGCTCCCGGGTCCGCGTGCAGTGGGACGTGTCGTTCTGAGCCCGCGCTGGGGAATTGGGACATTTTGTCAGATTTGCTGACAGATTGTCGCGTTCGAGTGACATTCTGCCTCGTTTTTTGACAGAATGTCGTGGGGGGGGAGCCGCTGCGGGCGCTCGTCGTAGGGGGTGAGGGCGCTGCTCGACGTCGCCGCCGGGACATGGGGCGAGGTCGCGCGGGGCTGGCTCGCGGGAGCGACCGCGCGGTGGGCGCAGCGTCGAGATCCACTCGAAAAGGGATCTGGGGATCAGGAGGGCGCCGCTGGTCAGGGGTCGCGCTGCATGTCGATGCGCTTGAGGGCGTCGAGGGCTTCTTCGAGCTCGCGCACCTGGCGGGCGTTGTCCGCGGCGCGCTCCTCGGCGTCGCGGAGCGCCGCCTGCAGACGGAGGCGGTCCTCGCGCAGGGTGTCGATCTCCTCCTGGCGCTGGGTGACCTCTTGCTGGCTCTCCTCCAGAGCCTCCTCGAGGATCTGGATGCGCAGGCGGAGCAGGTGGAGCTCGGCGCCCGCGTCGCGCAGCTCTTCCCGGAGCACGGTCGTGCGCGCCAGCTCGTCGGAGAGCACCCGCGCGAGGCGCGTCCACATGTCGGGGGGCTCCAGGGCGGCCAGGCTGCGCAGCTCCTCCTGCGCGAGCGCCGCGTCCCGTTGCCCGAGGCGAGCCAGGGCGCGGAAGAAGCGGGCTCGGGCGACGTCGCTCGGCGTCGGGCCGGTGCGCTCCTCCCGCAGATAGGCGGCGCGGGCGCGCCCGTAGTCGCCGGCGGCGAGGAGGTCGTCCGCGGTGGGGGGCGGCGGTGCGGGAGCGGACGGCGGCTGCGGGGGCGGCGCGCACCCGGCGCCCTGCGAAAGAAAGAGCAGGGGGACGATCAGGAGCGAGGCCCCGGCGGCGCCGCGCAACGGTGAGCTCATGCAGAGAGCGCCCTCGGAGCGCGCGCCGCGACGTCCAGCGGCAGGGCGACGCGCGCCGCCGTGCCGCCCAGATCCTCGCTCTCACCGAGCCACACCGTGCCCGCGTGGGCCTCGACCACCTCGCGGCAGATGGCGAGCCCCAGGCCGACCCCCTCGTCCGAGGGGACCCCCTGACGACGGAAGAACTTCTCGAACACCCGCTGGCGATCCTCCGGGGGGATGCCCGGGCCCGAGTCCTCGACGGAGAGCAGCGCGTAGTCCTGGGGCGCGTCGTCCTTCAGGACCTTGCGTGGCACGTCGCGGCCCTGGCACGGCCCCAGCGAGACGCGGATCCGACCCCCGGCGGGGGTGTACTTGATGGCGTTCTCCACGAGGTTTTGCACCACTTGCACGTAGCGATCCGGATCACAACGCACCCGCAGCGGCGTCGAGCCGAGGGCCGTGGTCAGGGAGACGCCCCGGTCGCGGGCCAGCGCCTCGAGCTCGGACACGGCCGCGCGGGTGAGCTCGGTGAGCTCCTGCTCGGACACCTCGTAGTGGATTTGCGCCTTCAAGCGCGACAGCTCGAGCAGATCGGTGATCATGTTCGACAAACGTTGGGCGGCCTGGGTGTTGATGCGCAGCAGCCGGCGCTGCTTCTCGTTGAGGGGACCGAGCACGTCCTCCAGGAGCAGCCGGTTGGTCTCGATCATCGCCACCAGAGGGGTCCGGAGCTCGTGGGAGACGCTGGAGATGAAGTCCGCCTTGATGCGCTCGAGCTGCTGCAGGCCGTCGACCATGTGGTTGAAGGCGTCGGCGACGTGACCCAGCTCGTCGTCCGCGTGGACGGGCAGGCGCACGGAGAAAGCTCCTTGGGAGACGGCGTGGGTGCCTCGCACCAGGGGACGCAGCTGCAAGCGCAGGGAGCGCACCGTGAGCAGGATGAGGATCAGGCTCGCCGCTGCCGCCGCGCAGGCGGCGAAGAACGCCGCGCGCTGGGTCGTCTCGCGGACCTCGGCGGCGGCGTCCGCCTCCGCCTGCGCGATGCGACGCGCCTCGTCGTGCACGGCGCTGGCCAGCTTCGTGAGCTGCCCGATCTGCGTGAAGACCTCGTCGGGGCTCTCCGCGCGCTCCGCGGAGGGGACGGCGGCGAAGCGAGACAGCTCCCGGGTGAACTCGCGCAGGGCCTGCTCTTCGCCCGAGGAGAGCTCCGCGCGCAGGATGCCGTCGAGCTCGCGCAGGGTGACCTGGAGGGTCTCCTCGAACTTGCCCACGTACCCCGCGTCCTGGCTCACCGTGTACTTGCGCCAGTACTCCTCCAGCCGCTCGAGCCGGGACACCACGCCGAGGCCGATCTGCAGGCCGATGAGGTGGCGCTCCGTGAGGCGTTCGTTGGCGCGGGCCAGGGAGCGCAGGTTGTTCACGCTGTAGACGCTGACCGCCACCAGCGGCAGCATGGCCAGGGCGGCGCCGATCCCGAAGCGGGTCGAGAGCCTCACTCGTCCGCGCCCCCGGACTCGAAGCTCTTGAGCTTGTTGCGCACGGTCTTCACGTCCAGCCCCAGCTTGCGCGCCGTCTCGGCTTTGTTGTTCCCCGTGGCCTTGAGGGTCTCGAGGATCAAGATGCGCTCGGCGTCCGCCGCGGTGACGCCGTGGGGGATCACGATGCCGAAGGGCTGCGGCGCGGTGGCGGCCGCGCCGCCGTAGGGGCCGTCCCAGTGGGCGTCCAGGGCCGCCGCGGTCAGGGTCGCGCCGTGCTCGCTCGCGAACACGCGCTCCATCACGTTCCGCAGCTCGCGGACGTTGCCGGGCCAGTCGTGGGCGAGCAGCCGCTCCAGGGCGTCCGAGGAGAGGCTCGGCGCCGCGCGCCCGTACCGCGCCGCGCACTCCTCGAGGAAGTGGCGGGCGAGGAGCGGGATGTCGTCCTTGCGGTCGCGCAGCGGCGGCACCTCGATGCGCAGCACGTCGAGGCGGTAGAGCAGATCGCGCCGGAAGCGGCCCGCGTCGGCGGCGTGGAGGGGGTCGCGGTTCGTCGCGGAGACGAGCCGCACGTCACAGCTCATCTCCGCGCGCCCACCGAGCCGACGGACCCTGCCGTCCTCCAGCACCCGCAGCAGCTTGGGCTGGAGCTGCAGCGGCATCTCCGTGACCTCGTCGAGGAACAGGGTGCCCCCGTGCGCCTGCTCGAACAGCCCCGCGCGGGCCTGGTTGGCCCCGGTGAAGGCGCCGCGCTCGTATCCGAAGAACTCGCCCTCCACGAGGTTCTCGGGGACGGCGGCCGTGTTGATGGGCACGAAGGGGCGGGCGCTGCGCTGGCTGCGCTCGTGGATCGTGCGCGCCACCAGCTCCTTGCCCGAGCCGCTCTCGCCGACGATGAGCACGGGAGCGGTGCTGCGGGCGGCGATCAGGACGCGTTCCTGCAGGCGCCGCCACGCCTCGCTTCTGCCGACCCCGCCGGCGCTCCCGTCGGCGATCGATGGATCCGTGGCCGACGGATCCAGGGCGGGGTGGGCGCTGCCGGCGGGGAGCGTCGCCGCCTCCGGGGTGTGCGGCGCGGTGTCGGTGTGCCTCGTGTCGTCCGGCGCGCCGTCTCCCGGGCGGTCCCCGGACCGCGTGCTCGCCGCCGCGACGAGGGCCGCCTCGATGTGCTCGAGGCGCCTGCGCAGGGCGACGTAGTCGAGGGGCTTCGTGAGGAAGTCCGCGGCGCCGAGCTTGATCGCCTGCACGGCGGTGTCGATCGTCCCGTAGGCGGTGATGAGGAGGACCGTGCGGGAGGCGTCCTCGCCGCGCAGGGCCTCCAGCAGGGCGAGGCCCGTGGCGTCGGGCAGCACCAGATCCGAGATCACCACGTGGGGGCAGAAGCTGGCGACCAGCTCCCGCGCCCGCTGCACGGTGGGGGCGGTGCGCACGGGGAACCCCCACTGCTCGAGGCGGACCTGGAGCACCTCGCGCATGGCGAGCTCATCGTCGACTACGAGGACGCGGCAGGTACGTCGGGGCATAGATCACGGTCGCTCCGAGCCCGAGCGGCCCGCCCGGGGCCGCTCGGCGCGGGGTCGCGACGGCTGGATCTCACGGGAGGGCCTGCAATCATAGCGGGGAGCGCCGGCGCGCCGGCCAGGGAAAAATGCCCGGGTGGGGGAGCCCCTTCGCGCGGAGTCGGGGAGAAATTCCCCGGATGGGCTAGCGGAGCCGCGCCGAGAGAGCCGCGCCAGGGGGAAATCCTGCGCTTTTTCGAGGTGGCACGCCTCCTGCTGAGAGCGGCTGCAGCGCGCGCCCGCTCCGGGTGCGCCCCGACGAAGCGCTCGCTCTGGGCGCCAGGAGGAACTCTGCGTGATGAGTGAATCGAGCTCCAACATCCAAGATCGACGCACCGGGGCCGCGCTGGGGCGGCTCGGGAGAGGGCTGGCGGTGCTGTTCGTGGCCCAGCTGGCCTTCTTCGCCTGGACCACCTCCCGGCGCTGGGCGGACTGGGCGGCGGCCGAGCAAGGGGGCACGGCGGCGACCCTCTCCGTCGCGTTGATCGCCGGGCAGCTGCTCGCCCTGGCGGCGGTGGGCATCACCCTGTGGCGCCTCTACCTCGTGGCGACCTATCGGCCCATCGCCTCCGTCACGGACGACGATCTGCCGGAGCTCACGGTCATCGTGCCCGCCTACAACGAGGGGGAGCAGGTCTTGAAGACGCTGCGCTCCCTGGTGCAGAGCGACTATCCCCGGAACAAGCTGCGGATCGTCGCGGTCAACGACGGCAGCGTCGACGACACCTGGCGCTGGATGCAGCAGGGCGCGCGGGAGTTCTCGGACTGCGTCATCGCCCTCGATTGCCGTGAGAACCGGGGCAAGCGGGCCGCCCTGTACGAGGGCTTCGGGCGCGCCACCGGTGAGGTGATCGTGACGGTGGACAGCGACTCCGAGGTGTTGCCGGACACCCTGCGCAACCTGGTGAGCCCCCTCGTCCGCGACGCGCGGGTCGGGGCGGTCGCCGGCAACGTGCGGGTCTTGAACCGCGATCAGGGGGTCATCCCGGCGATGCTGGACGTGTCCTTCACCTACTCCTTCGAGTTCATGCGGGCGAGCCAGTGCCGGGTCGACACGGTGCACTGCTGCCCGGGGGCCCTGTCCGCGTACAGGCGCTCGCTGGTGGAGTCCTGCAAGGACGAGTGGTTGGCGCAGACGTTCTGCGGGCGACCGGCGGCCATCGGCGAAGATCGCGCCATGACGAACCTCGTGCTGCGGCAGGGCTTCCTGGTCCGCTTCCAGGCGAACGCGGTGGTGCTCACGGAGGTGCCGACGCGCACTGCCCAGCTGTGCCGCATGTACCTGCGCTGGGCGCGCAGCAACGTGCGTGAGACGTTGGTGATGGCCTCGTTCGTGTTCACGAGGTTTCGCCGGGAGAGCGCCCTGGGCGCGCGCGTGAACCTGGTCTGGTCGGCGCTGGCCCTGCTCCTGGCGCCCTTCCTGTTCCTCGGCATCCCGGGGCTCCTCTTCCAGAGCCCGCAGGTGATCGGCGCCGTCCTCCTCGGGGTGCTGCTGTCGGCCGTGTTGCCGGCGGCGGTGTTCAGCCTGTCCCGGGGTCTCCGCGGCGCCTGGTGGGCGTTCCCCTACGGGGTCTACAACTTCCTGTGCCTGTCCTGGATCACGCCCTACGCGCTGCTGACGTCGCACCGCTCCGCGTGGCTCACGCGCCAGCTCCCCGCCGCGAGCGCGGTCGAGTCGTCTCCGGTCGCCGCGGAGCGCCCCCGCAGGGCCCGGGCCTACGGGACCCCGTGACGGGCCCCGCTGCCATCCAGGGCCCGTCGCGCCGGTGCGCCTGACCGTCTGCGAGCTCCGCCAGAGCTCTTCCGCAGGGCTCTTCCCACGGGCGGGCTCATGCCGCATCGTGGGCTATCTCCCCATGCTCACGCTGCTCCTCCGCCTGGTGCGGACCCTCGGTGCTCCGTTGTCGATGGCCCTCGCGCTGCTCCTCTGCGGCGTCACCCTGCCCCGAGCCGCCGTCGCGGCGCCGATGCAGGTGGAGGAGCTGCCGCCCGAGCTCCGGGGGTGGGTGCCCTGGGTGATGCACGGCTTCGAGGACCGCAGCTGCCCCGTCGTGCAGGACGAGGCGGTGTGCCTCTGGCCAGGGACCCTCGAGCTCGAGCTCGACGCGAGCGGCGGTCGTTTCCGCCTGCGGGCCACCACGGATCGCGAGGTCCTCGTGCCGCTGCCTGGGTCGACGGAGCGCTGGCCCCAGGAGGTGCGCGTGGGGCGCGACGTGGCGGTCGTGCTCGACGTCGAGGGGCGGCCGTCGCTGCGGGTGCCCGCGGGGGAGCACGAGATCACCGGCCGGTTCGTGTGGTCGCGCTTGCCGGAGCGGCTCGCCGTCCACCCCCACCAGGCCCAGGTGACGCTGAGCATCGACGGGAAGAAAATCGTCGACGGCCATCGCGGCGGCGACGGCTCCGTGTGGCTCGCGGCGAGCGGCGCCGTGGGCGTCCAGGAGCCGGAGCGGCTCGAGCTCGAGGTCTTCCGCCACCTCCAGGACGGCGTCCCCATGCGCCTGCGGACCCGGGTGGATCTGCGTGTGGGGGGGCGCGCCCGTGAGGTCACCCTGCCCCAGGTCTTGCCGGCGGGTGCCCGCCCCCTGGGGGTGACGAGCTCGTTGCCCGTGCGCCTCGACGCCAGCGGGATGCTCACCGTGCAGGTCCAGCCGGGCAACCACGCGGTCGAGGTCGACGCCCTCGTGCCCGCGGACGTGGCGGAGCTCCAGGCGCCGATGCCTGGAGCCCCCTGGCCCGAGCAGGAGGTGTGGGTCTTTTCTCCGGACAATCGCCTGCGGCAGGTCGAGCTCACGGGCGCGCCGGGCGTCGATCCCCAGCGGACCAACCTGCCCGCGGAGTGGCGGAGCTTGCGAGCGTTCCTGCTGCGGGCGGCCCCCGAGGCCTCCGGGGGAGAGCGGCTGACGTTGAAGACGCTCCGGCGCGGTGAGCCGGAGGCGCCGCCGAACGCCCTCACCCTCGATCGTCAGCTCTGGCTCGATCTCGACGGCGAGGGGTTCACGGTGCGCGACCTGATCGGGGGCACGTTGCTCCGCGACCATCGCCTGGTGCTCGAGGCGGGTGAGTTGGGGCACGCCGTGGTGTGGGGTGAGGACCAGGTCATCGTGCGCACGGAGGACGGCGCCTCCGCCGTGGAGCTCCGCGTGCTCCCGATGGATCTGCGGGCGGAGTGGCGGCTCGAGGAGTCGACGGGGGCGCTGCCGGCGGTGGGGTGGTCCGCGGACGTGGAGCGGCTCTCCGCGGAGCTCCACTTGCCGCCGGGCTGGGATCTGCTCGGGGCCTCCGGGGTGGACGACGTGTCGCAGACGTGGATCTCCCAGTGGAACCTGTTCGACGTCTTCTTCGTCCTGGTGGTGGCGCTCGCCATCGCGCGGTTGTTCGGGGTGGTGTGGGGGGGCGTGGCGCTCCTGGGGTTGACCCTGAGCCATGGCCAGGAGGGCGCCCCGTATTTCTTGTGGGCGGCGCTCCTCGTCACCGCGGGCGTGCTGCTCGTGCTGCCCGCGGGCAAGCTGCGCTTCACCGCGCGGATGGTGTGGTGGACGGTGGCGGTCGCCTTGGCGGTGACCTTCGTCGGCTTCGCGGTGGATCAGGCGCGGATGGCGTTCTTCCCGGCGACGGCCGGGGGGGGAGGGGCTGTCTCAGGCGCGAGGGAGGCCGCCTTCGGGCTCGATGTCGCGCAGGAATCCGCGCGGCAGGTGCGGGAGGAAGAGGTCGCCGAGGACGACGGCGAGTACGCGGCCGCCGCCCCGCCCCGCTATCGGGCGCCGTCGAGCACCCAGCGCAGCGGAGCTGCTCCCCAGAAGTCGGGCGCCTCGAAGAAGCTCGCCGCGCAGAAGGATCCCCTCGTCGTGGTGCAGACGGGCCCCGGGGTCCCCACCTGGCAGTGGCGGACCTGGTACCTGCGCTGGTCCGGTCCGGTCGACCACGCCCACGAGATGCGTCTCTGGTTGATCTCGCCCTGGCAGAACGCGGTCATCGGTCTGCTCAGGATCGTCCTGCTCGGGGCGCTGCTCTGGGCGGTGTTGCGCCGCCCGCCGCGGTCGGACCGCCCGGCGTCCCTGGGGCCGCGACGGTGGTTCTCCTGGGGTCGGAAGCTGGGAGCCGCCGCCGCCGTCGCGTCGATCTCGTTCGTCCCCGGGCTCGCGCGCGCGGAGGCTCCGAGCGCCGGGCTCCCCGACGCCGAGCTCCTCGGCGAGCTACGCCGACGGCTCACCCCGGACCGCGACTGCGGAGGCCCCTGTGTGAGCGTCTCCGCGCTCGCCGTCGAGGCCAAGGACCGCACCTTGCGGCTGCGCGCCGAGGTGCACGTGGCCGCCCCGGCGAGTTACCAGCTGCCGGGGCCGGCGCAGAACCTCACGTACTCGTCGGTGCTCGTGGACGGACGCCCGAGCCACGCCCTGGTGCGCTGGACCGACGGGTTCCTGCACCTGCGCCTCACGCCGGGGCGTCACGAGGTGGAGCTCACGGCGCCGCTCCCCCGCGACGAGCTGGTCCTGTCCCCCGGCACCCCGCCGCGCCTGGTCCGTGTGGAGGCGAGCGGCTGGCAGGTGGAGGGAGTGCAGGAGGATGGTCGCGTCGAGGGATCGTTGGCCTTCACCCGGCTGGTCTCCGCGGAGGCGAGCGACGACGACGCGGGGAGCCCCGTCTCGGAGCTGCCGCCCTGGTTCGAGGTCCGCCGCCGCCTCATGCTGGGCGTCACCTGGTCGGTCGCCACCACCGTCGAGCGCGTCAGCCCCACGGGGCAGCCGCTGGTCGTGCGCCTGCCTCTGCTCCCCGGCGAGCAAGTCACCGAGTCGGGGCTCAGCGTGGAGAACGGCGAGGTGGTGCTCTCCTTCGATCGGGACACGCAGCGCGTGACCTTCGACAGCTCGCTCCGGATCGCGCCGGAGGTTCGGCTCCGCGCCGCGGAGGACAGGCCCTGGTCGGAGCAGTGGACCCTCGACTGCAGCGTCCTGTGGCGCTGTGAGCTCTCGGGCCTCGCCCCCTACGAGCACCGGTCGCAAGACCACGACTACCCCCGCCGGGAGCCCCGCTGGATGCCGAGCTTCCGCCCGTGGCCCGGCGAGGAGCTCGCCGTCGCCGTGCAGCGTCCCGAGCCCGCCGCGGGATCGTCGATCACCATCGACTCGGCCCACCTGAGCTTCGAGCCGGGCACGCGCCTCTCCCGCGCGACCCTGCAGCTGCAGATCCGCAACAGCGCCGGCGGCAGCCAACGGGTGGAGCTCCCGGCGGACGCGCGCAGCGTGGAGCTGGAGGTGGACGGCGTCGCCCAGCCGCTGGAGCGGACCGGCGGCGAGCTGTCGGTGCCCCTGTCCCCGGGGACGACGAAGGTGCGCATCCGCTGGCAGCAGCCGGAGGGGTTGTCGACGCGCTGGCGCGCGCCGTCGGTGCGGGTGGACGGCGGCGTGGTGAACGTCACGACCACCGTGTCTCTGCCGAGCCATCGTTGGCTGCTGCACACGTCGGCCCAGGGCGCGAGCTGGGGCCCCGCGGTGCTGTTCTGGCCCTATCTCCTGCTCGTCCTCGCCTTCGGTGTCGCGCTGAGCCGTGTCCCCAAGAGCCCGCTGCGGGCCTGGGAGTGGATGCTCCTCGGGCTCGGCCTCGCCGTCGTGCACCCGGTCGTGGCGGTGATCGTCGCGTCCTGGTTCTTCTTGCTCGCCTTCCGGGAGACGTACCTGCCGTCGCGGCCGCTGCCCTACAACCTGGTGCAGCTGCTGCTCGTCGGCTGCACGCTCGTCTTTTTGGGGTGCCTCGTCGGCGTGGTGTACAGCGGCCTGGTGGTGCAGCCGGACATGGGGGTGGCGGGGCTTCACAGCACCAACGAGCGGCTCGTCTGGTACGCCGATCGCGCGGCGGCGGAGCTGCCGCGGCCCAGCGTGTGGAGCGCGCCCCTGTGGGTGTGGCGCCTGGTGATGCTCTTCTGGGCGCTCTGGCTCGCCCTCGCGCTGCTGCGCTGGTTGCGCTGGGGGTTCGGGTGCTTCAGCGCCGGCGGGGCGTTTCGCCGCATGACCGCGCGGCGAGCTCCGGCGCCGCCTCCCGCCGGGGCAGGGGCTCCGGCCGAGGCAGGGTCGCCCGCCGAGGCAGAGTCTCCCAATCCGACGAACACGCCGCCCGCGCCGCCCGCGGAGGGCTGACCGGCGACGAACGCGTGGCGGGCGCCCGTCGAGAGGGCGCCCGTCTAGGGTGCTGCGCGGACGTGTGGGCTCGATGAACTCGCGTGTCGGGGGGCGCGTGGCCGCTCAGAGGGGCTCGAGGCCGAAGGCCTCGACGTACTCCGGGATCACCGTGCCCTCGTCGTCCATGACCATGAACCAGAGCTGCCAGGGGATCTCGAGCTCCCGGAAGGTGGCGATCACGTGCTTGTAGTACGCCACGCGATCCTCCAGCTGCGACCGCCGCTCGAACACGCCGAACTCGTTGCAGATCACGGGCACCTGGTGCTCGACGCTCCACTGCTTGGCCCGCGCGATGTGGTTGTACACCGCCTCTTCCGTGCCGTTGATGTGATAGTTCTGGAACTGGCTCCAGATCCAGCTGGGCTGGGCGCTGGTCAGGCCGAAGTCCGAGGCGTACTCGCTCCAGCGCTCGGGCGTATACGGGAAGGGGACGTCCCGGGTGCTGGCCATGTTCGCCCAGTCCGCGCCCTGGTGGGTGAAGATGAAGGGCTCGTAGGTGTGGAAGGCGTAGACGATGTTGTCGTCCTCGAAGGGCGTGCGCTTCGCCAGCTCGTCGATGCCGTACCAGTTCACGTCGCCGAAGATGATCGTGTGCTTCGTGTTCTCGGCGCGGATGGCGTCGATCATGCGCTGCGCCACGCGGGTCCAGCGGCTCGGGGTCAGGGCGCTCGTCGCGCCCGTGGACAGCTCCGGCTCGTTGAGGAGCTCGAAGTACAGGTCGTCACGGTCGCTGCTGGCGAAGTGCTGGGCCACGAGACGCCAAAGCGCGACCGCCTGGTCGACGCCCGCCTCGTTGGCGAAGGTGAAGGACGCGTCGTACTGGTGATAGTCGATGGTGTAGGAGAGACCGTGGGCCGCGGTCCATTCGTCGAAGCTGTCCAGGATCGTCCACAGGTCGTCGTGGACGGTGACGGTCATGTCGTCCCCGCTGCCCTCGACGTCGGTCACGTAGAGGTCGAGGTCGATGGGGAGGCGCAGCGCCTTGAAGCCCGCCTGAGCCAGCTTCTCGACATAGGACTCGTCGAAGTCGAAGGACTGGAAGCGCCCGGCCTCCAGCCAGTTGGTGATGTTGTAGCCCCGGTCGAGCTGGGCGAGCGCCTTCTTCTGGAGCGGTGTGTCGATGGTGACGTCACCCAGGTCGACCTTCTCCGGGGGCTCTGCGGGGTGGATGGTGAGGTTCTTGGGGCCCCGATCCACGGGTGCGCTCGTCTCGAAGCGGACGTCGTCGAGGGCGAAGCTGCCGCTCGCGCCGTCCGCGCCGACGATGTGCCAGTTGATGGTCGTGAGCAGCGCAGGGTCCCACTCGACCTCTTCGCCGTAGCCGGCCTGGGCGGTGGCGGCGAAGGGCACGGTCACCTTCGTCCACTCGGTGGCCGCGGGGACGTTCATCACGTAGAAGTCGTAGTCCTTGACGTTGGACGTCTCGAAGCGCACCGCGTGCGCCGCGCCCTTGTAGGAGTAGGAGAGGCCCTCGTACTCCCCCACCTCGACGTCGCCCGGCACGGAGGTCCCGGTGCCGACGAAGGGATCCCAGGCGTAGTCGCCCCGCGAGAAGGTGAAGTCGAAGCTCAGCGCGTGGTCCGAGTCGGAGCCCGGCGACTGCACGCGCTCGGCGGGCTCCGTGGTGATGGTGGAGGCGCCCGCCGCGTCCTGGTCCGTGTAGAAGTGCCAGGTGACCCCGAGCTGGTTGTCGAGGTCGCCGTCTTCGAAATCGTCGACGAGCAGGCCGGGGGGCTCCGGGTCCTCGCCCCGTGGCTCCTCGACCTCCGGCGGGGTCGCGGGGGAGCCCGAGTCGCAGGCCAGGAGGAGGCCCAGGCAGGGGGCGAGCGCGAGGCAGAGGGCGAGGTGGTGCGCGGGGCGACGGGAGAGGCGGATGGGGGTCATGGCGTCGACGAGGGGCAGGATGGTGGGCGTCGCGGCGCTCCGGGCGCCGCGGATCGCGGGCGAGGGCGCCCTTGGGGCACCCTCCTCATGCATGTCCTCGGCGCGGGAAACCTTCGGAAAACCTCGCTGCGGGCGCCGGCAGGGCGCCGAAGCTGCCCGCCCGGCGTCGCTCGGGACGGCCCTTTGGCTCAGTCCCAGCCCGACTCCCCGTTCGTGTCGCGCAGGATCGCCTGCACGGCGTGGACCTGGCCCCCGGACATCTTGATCATGTGCATGTCCAGGTGCCCGGTGGTCTGGAAGTCGAAGATGGTGAAGCCGGCGGCGATGCCGCGCTCCTCGTCGGCGAGGATCACCCGGGGGACGAAGGCGTCGCCCCCTGGGCTCGAGGTGCAGGAGGCGCCGGTGCTGCACGAGAAGTTCCCGCCCCCGTTCTCCAGGCGCCTGCAGGCCGGGGTGACGTCGCAGACGCCGGCCGGGAACGCGCGGAAGTACTTGTCGACCCAGCCGATCAGCTCCTCGCGGGTGGCGCGCTGTCCCTCGGGGACCGGATCGTGCCAGCCGATCTCCCCCGCGATCGTGATGATCGCGGCCGGGTTCGACTCCACGGCGAAGGAGGCCGTGTAGTCGCCGGGGCGCACGACGATGGTCTCGATCTCCGTGATCTCGCCGCGCTCCGCCTTGAGGCGGATCCCGACGGGGAGATCCACGCCGCCCTCCGGAATCACCGCCTGAGCGGCGACGCTGCACTGCGCGGTGTCCAGAGCGCGCTGGGAGTACTTGGTGTCCCCGGCGTTCATCCAGAAGGCGGTCGCGCCGATCGGGGTGACCTCGGCGTTCTCGGTGAACTTCACCTGAGGGGCGAGGGGGAGGCTCGAAGGATCACCGGCGGCGAGCGCCGCGAAGTAGTCGTCGAGGAGCCCGTCCAAGAGCTCCCGCGTGCACTCGACGTCCGGCCCACCTCCGGAGTCCATCCCGCCCGTCGCCTGTCCCGCTCCTCCGGTGTTCGAGGGCGCTCCGCCCGTGGCGCCTCCCGACGAGCTCCCTCCGGGCTGCCCCACTGCGCCGCCGGTGGCGCTGGGGCCTCCCGTACCCCCCGTGCCGTTCGGCTCGTCGAGGGGCGAGGTGTCGTCCTCACCGCCGCACGCTGCGAGGGCGAGGATGAGTGGGAGGGCGAAGGCGGAAGAGTGACGTGCGGCGCGAGCCGAGAGACGGAGGGACCCCATGCCCGCCACGGTATCAGAGCATCGTGACCGGGCACGCGAGAGGAGGACGTCTCCAGGCGGACGATGAAGCGATGGAGGGGGCCGGTGCGCTCTCTGGTTACAA
>JAAZAA010000112.1 GCA_012514535.1 Myxococcales bacterium
CGATCGGGATGTCGACGCCCTCCCCGTCCGGCATGTCGCAGCAGTTCCCTCCGCAGTCCAGCGCGAGGTCCCGCGCCGGATACATCTGCAGACCGAAGGACACCGGCGCGGGTGCGTCCTCGAGGGCGGTGCTGAGGGCCGAACGCGTCGCATCCCACAGGGACACGGACGAGCTCTCATCGGGTGGCGAAGCCATGCTACCGCTCTTGTCGAGCACGAGCAGCATGTTCACGGGCGTCGTCTTCGCGGTGACCGCGTCGACGCCGCAGTTGCCCAGCCCAGCGAACTCCTTGCAGACGAAGCCCCCGGACAGATCTCCGCCGAAACCTCCGGTCCCGGTCACCGGGGCGCCTGCGCTCCCGCCCGTCCCCTGCGAGGGGCCGTCGTCGTCCTTGGAAGAGCACGACAGAGGGATCACGAAGCCAACCAAGAGCAAGGACAGGAGAGGCAAACGTCGCGCCATGGTCTACCCACTTTTCTGATGAGCCACGGGAAATTACACCAGCATCTCCTCGCTGGGGCAGTTCACACTATCCGATGTGAAACCGGGTTCAAAGAACTCGTTTCGAGCCCACGACGTTTGGTGTAGTTTGAGAACGGATTGCTCGGAACCAAGAACCGTTCGCGCAATGGGGTCACTGCCATGAGAATTTTTCACCGACGTTCAAGTCAGCTGCGTCAGCGCTTCACCACGTCCCTCTTGGCGACGGCCCTCGCCTTCGGCGTCGCCTGCGGCAGCGACAAGGACGACGGCGCCAACGGGGGCGGCACCGGTAACGGGAGCGGGAACGGGAACGCCACGGGCAGCGGCGGTACGAACGACGGCTCCGGCGGAGACGGCACGGGCACCGGCTCGACCGGCGGCATGAGCAGCGGCACCGGCGGGAGCGGCGGCAGCACCAACCCGAACAACACCGCCTGCGGCCTGGCAAGCCGGCCGGGCACCACGGGGAGCACGCCGGACTTCGAGGGGTGCACCGGCATCTCCGTGGAGGCCGAGGCGGTCGCCGCCGACATCTTCATCCTCCTCGATCGCTCCACGTCGATGGGCGATCACCGCGTCTCGAGCGAAGAGGACGCGCCCACCCGCTGGGAGGCGATCACGGGAGCTCTCGCGGAGTTCATCAGCGCTCCGGAGACCGCCAACCTCCGCGTGGGTCTCCAATACTTCCCGCGCTTCGAGACGGGGAGCGGCGCGCTGGAGTGCAGCTCCGACGGCTACGCGGCGCCCGCCGTCCCGATCGACCGCGTCACCGAAGAGCACCGGGACGCCCTCCTGGCGGAGATCGACTCCCTCTATCCTCATGGCCTCACACCGGCCGTGCCCGCGGTCGCCGGCGCGTTGCAGTACGCGAAGGAGTGGGCCGAGGAACACCAGGATCGTCCCACCGTGCTCGTGTGGGCCGCCGATGGCTTCCCGACGGAGTGCGACGACACCAGCATCAGCACCCTCGAAGACCTCGCCGAGGAGTACGGCAACGGGACACCGCGGGTGGCCACCTTCGTCGTAGGCCTCGGCCCCGTGGCGAACCTGAAGCGCGTCGCGGACGCCGGCGGCACGGAGGCCTTCTTCGTGTCGGATTGCCCGACGGCCGTCGAGGATCTGCTGGCGGCCCTCAAGCGCGTCTCGAGCAGCCCCACCCTGTGTGAGTTCGAGGTGCCCGATCCCCCGGACGGCGAGTTCATCGATCCCGACAAGGTGAACGTGACCTTCACGACCTCCACGGGCGCCACCGAGGTGGTGCGCAAGGTGCCCGACGCCGACAGCTGCAGCGGCGGCGGTTGGTACTTCGACGACCCGGATGAGCCGACCACGATCCGCATCTGCCCCGCGAGCTGCGGCCGCTTCGGCGGGGGCAGCATCGACATCGTGCTCGGCTGCGAGACGATCAGCCTGCAGTGATGCGGGTGCAGTAATCATGAGTGCAGCCCGCGGTGACGCGGGCTGCACGCAATCGATCGGAGCGAACCGCGGGTGCACCACGCACCCGCGGTTTTCAGATTTCAGCGCACCACGATGACCGGCGGCACGGCAGGGATGGAGAAGTCCTCCCAGACGGGCGTGAGGTTCGCCGTGGTCAGCTCCTCGTAGGAATCGGGCCCCGTGGCCAGGAAGTTCTGGTTCCACAGGTAGATCGGCGCGTAGGAGACGAGCTCCCCCGTCGCTGGATCGTGCTCGACGACGCTCATGTACAGGTGGGACGACTTCGTCTCGATCGGCGGCGTGTAGTCCGTGTGCTCCAGGTTGAACTGACCTGCATAGGCCCGCGCCGACGAGAAGATCACGAAATAGTAGTTCTTCCCTTCGTACTCGCGGACCTTCGACGACCACTTGGGCCAGCTGTTCAACACGCCCGGGCTCACCTCCCCGCCGCAGGCCACCGGATCGTTGGCGCGCAAGCGGTGCGGGGTGCCGCCCGTGCTCGGAACCACGAAGATCTCACCCTTGCGGTTGTAGTAGGGACCGTCCGGGTTCTCCCCGAGATCGAGCGCGCGGTTGTCACACTCGTCGACCCCTTGCCGACAACGACTCTTGTTCGAGGGCGCTGGCGCGCGCGTGAACGCGATGAACGCGTCGTCGGGGGAGAAAGCCGGGTAGTACTCGAGGAAGCCAGGGTCCGAGGCGCCCGCGAGGGCCGTGGACGTGCCGGCGCTCCGGGGACCGGTCAGGGACAACACCTTGATGTCCGCGGTGTTGTTGTGCCAATCCGGGTGCCCGTCGACGGACGACTCACTCACCGTGTACGCGAGGCGCGTGCCATCCCGGCTCGACACGGGGTTCGAGATGCTGCCCGCCGGATCCGTGTAGAGCACGTCCCAGCCAGCCCCCTGGGCCGCCAGGTAGGCGTCCTGGCGCTCTTGCCGGGCCTCGTCACGGGGCCAGCCCGAGTAGTCTCCGTCTCCCCACGGCGCCGTCACGCCCTCCGGCGCCGGCATGGGCGTCGGCGTCGGCCCGGTCGCCTGGAGATCGATCCAGATGAGATCGTGCACGGTGGGCTCCACGGTCGGCGGATCGCCGTACCCATAGTTCACGTAAATGTGAGGCACCGGTGAGGTGCGCCGACCCATCGTGGTGATCATCGTGCGATCGCCGTCCTCGAGCCACGGCTTCGGCAACATCGCCGCCGTCCCGAGGAACGGCATCTTCATGAGCTCCTGCCCGCCCGTGGACACGTAATCGGGGATGGCTCCGCGCTGCCCCTCGTCGATGGACGCGATGGCCATGTTCCAGGGGTAGTTGTCCGTGAAGGCCATCGTGAGCCCGTCCGGCGTCCCTACGTGGCACCCCACGCACTGAGGCGCACCGGCCGCGATGCCGGGGACGTAGCTCCCCTCCGTCTCGCCGCGCAGATCCCGGCCATCCCCCTTCACGATGCCCGTGATGTTCACGTCCTCGGCGCCGAGCACGTCGGCCACCGCCTCGTCACCCATGGTGAAGCCGTACAAGCGGCTCGACCCGGACTCCACGACGGAGCTCGACGTCCCCCAGAACACCATCGAGCCCCCCGCGAGCGCCGGCGTGATCCGGAAGGTGCCCCGCATACCCGTGATGCCGCTCGGCCCGTGGCCGCGCACCGTCACCGTGATCTCGTCGACCACCCCGCTCGCGATCTTCTCCCAAGTCTCCTTGGGGAGGAGCCACTCCGTGTTGCGCGTATAGGCCCGCAGGTCGTTCATCTGACTCGAGGCGCTCCAACGGATCTCCCACAGCGTCTCGTCGCCCGCGCCCGTCCAGCGGAACCGCGGACGCAACCAGTTCATGGGGAAGAGAGCGCCCACGCCGTTGGCGTCCGACAGGTGCGGTTCATGGACGCAGACGCCGGGAGAGAACTGCTCGGGATCCGCGAACACCTCCGTCTCCGCGGGGCTGATCCCTTCTGCGAGGAGGGGGTCGGCCGGGAAGGCGTGGGGGTCGGGATTGATCTCACCGACGCCCACTTCGATGATTTCATTCTCCTCCTCCTCGCCGACCTCGAGGAGCCCGCCGGTCCCTTCCGCCGGTTTTTCTCCCTGGGGACGACGAGACCCCTCGTCGCCGGAGGTACAAGCCAAGACCGCGAGGGCACCGAGCCCCGCGATCAACGCGCCGAGCGCCACGAGAGAGCGACGTTCCCCCGGAGACTCAGCGGGTGTCGAAAGTTCATCATGATACGAAGCCATGGCCACGCCCCATCATCGAGTGCCACCAGATCGCCTCGCACCAACGCAGTGCGTACCTGGAGGTGTTTCACGTGCACTGTGGGGGGAAGACCGACTCTTCGCAAGGACGATTGATGGGGTCTCGTGAGCCCTCGGGGTGACTTTCAGCTATAATAGAGGATTACCGACTGGACCGATTGGACGTCGGGCCATTGACCCCCTCGAAGCCCGACGGTCCGTCCGCAGTTCCCTGGGGCGCATTCCATCTCCGGCATCCTTCTCCAGTAATGAGAAAAGCCGTCGTTTCCCCGCCGTTGCCCCGCCAGAGAGCGCCCCTCGGTTCATCCTCGGTTCGAAGCGCCCGCCGGTGAGAGGAGCCCCGGCGGTCAGGCATTGGCCTGAGCCGCGCTCGCCTGCGCCGCGAGCAAGGGTTCCCTCCAACCGAACGAGGTGTCGCCCAGCACGACGAACCACGGGTTGAGGATGTCTTCCTTCGCGTTGTAGCGCAGTGGCTCGAAGGAGAGATCGAGCACGACGCCGCCCGCCTCCTCGACGATCGCCTGGGCGGCCGCCGTGTCCCACTCCGACGTCAGGCCAAAGCGCGGGTAGATGTCCGCCTCCCCCTCGGCGACGAGGCAAAGCTTCAGAGAGCTCCCGCGGCTGATGAGCTCGACATTCCCCGGGAGGCGCCGCGCGAAGTCGTCCAGGGCGCCCCCCCCGTGGGAGCGGCTGCCCGCGACGACGATGCGCGCCGGATCTACCTTGCGCGTCGTGATGCGTCGGACCGCTCCGTCTCCGGGATCTCGTTTGAAGGCGCCCAGACCCCGCGCCGCGAAGAACGTGACGCCGCTGACCGGCACGTGCACGACCCCCAGGACGCTCCGCTGCTCCTCGATGAGCGCGATGTTGACGGTGAATTCACCATTCTTCTTGATGAACTCCTTCGTCCCATCCAGGGGATCCACCAACCAGTAGCGCTGCCAGCGAGCCCGCTCGGAGTAGGGGATGGCTCCGGACTCCTCCGAGAGCACCGGGATGTCCGGCGTGAGGCGAGCGAGACCGGAGGTGATCGTCGCGTGGGAGAGCAGATCGGCCTCCGTGAGCGGCGAGCGATCCGCCTTCTCCGCAGAGTCGAAGTCCGAGGCGTACACTCCCAAGATTTTCTCCGAGGCCTCCCGCGCCAGCTTCTCCACCGCTGCGAGGAGCTCCTCTTGCCCATACATCGACGACTGTTTCATGGCCTCTCCAGCTTGAAGCTCGCCGCCCGACTCGTCCGACGGGAGGCGAAGGAATCGACGGACGCGCGGCCCACCTCGACCCGCGACGAAGGCGCCCCGAGCGTTCGCGAGTTCGGCGCCGACCACGTCGCTGTCCGGCGCGACGTCACCGTCCAGCACGACGACACCGTCCGGCACGACGACACCGTCCGGCACGACGACACTGTCCGGCACGACGACACTGCGCGGTCCGACGTCGCTGTGCGTCTCCCACAGTGACGTCGGCGCGTCCACACACGGCGTCGCAAAAACCAAGTTGCGCCTTCGCTTCGACTGAGCGAACAATGGCCCACATGCGCATCAAAGCGGACGAGGCGCGACGAAGTCGCAAAGGCATATTTCTCGGGGGATTCACCTGCATGCTCCTCTGCGCTGCGTGCAGCACGACGCAGCTGGCGGTGAGCACGCAGGCGGAGGTGATGGAGCTGGCGTTCCCCTCGATCGAAGAGCAGACCGACTACGACTTCGCGCGCTCCGCGATCCCGGGCAACCTCGTGCAGATCGAGGGGCTCTTGCGGGTGCAACCGGACAACGAGCGGCTGCTCCTGCTCGCGGCGCGGGGCTTCACGTCCTACGCCTACGGGTTCGTGGAGGACGAGCTGCACCAGGCGGAGCAGGCGGGCGACCTCGACGCCGCCGATCGCCAGCGCGCCCGCGCGCGCGCCATGTACCTCAAAGCGAAGGACTACGGCTGGAAGCTCCTCCGCCTGCTCGACGACGACGTCCCCGCTGAGGCTCCCCGGGATCCGGACGAGCTGCGCGCCCTGGTGCGCGACGCCTTCGACTCCCCCGAGCACGCGTCCGCGCTGTTCTGGACGGGGAACGCCTGGGGTCTCGCCATCAACCTGTCCCGCGACGAGCCCGCCTTGCTCGCGGATTTGCCCTTCGCCCGCGTGCTGGTCGAGCGAGCGGTCGAGCTCGACGAGCGTTATTACAACGCATCGGGACACGTGTTCCTGGGCGTCGCTCACGCGAGCCTCGGGCAGAGCATGGGCGGTCAGCCGGAGACGGGCCGCGCCCACTTCGAGAAAGCGCTGGCGCTCACGGAGCGTCGGGCGACGCTCGTGCACGTGAACTACGCGGAGAGCTACGCCGTTCAGACTCAGAACAGGGACCTGTTCACGTCCCTCCTCGAGGAGGTGCTCGCGGCGCCGATCCCGGAGGGCTCCGCCCTCACGCTGCCCAACACGATCGCCCGACGTCGCGCCCAGCGGCTGCTCGCTCAGGTCGACTCCCTGGTGCTCCAATCCCTGGACGACCTGCCCGCAGCGCCGCCGGACCCGCCGACCCCCGAGGAAGACAGCGACCTCCCGGACGCTCCTCCAGATCCCCCCGAAGCCTCCGAACCCACGAGCGCTCCTCAGGCGGGTGCGCCCGGACCTGCGACCGTGGCCGAATGAGCCACCCGCGAGAGCACTGGAATCCGACGTGAACACTGAAAAGTTCGTTTGGTGAGCAGATCGAGAGGATCGTCTTCGTGGATTAGTGTCCGCACCCGCAGTTCGTCAGGCAGGAAAAACGAACCGAACGACCAATCGTCAATCAATCGCTCCGCGCGCATTCCCGAGGGTTGACAAAGAAGGCTCGTTGCAGCGAGCGTGAGGCGCGTCGGCTCACCGAAGGGTTCTCGGACTCCAGACCCGCAGGCGCCGACGCGGTCACGGTGGCGCGCGGCGCAGGGTAGGACGAGCGCACCGGTGACGTAGCTCGGAAGCACGCCTTTCGACTACAGCAGGAGGAACAACAGCATGGATCGTCGTACGTTTCTGACCGCCACGTGTGCCGCCGCAGCCTCGACCTCCGTGTTGGGCTTCACCCGGCCGGCTCACGCGGAGACCGTGCTGCGCATCGGCACCCTGGCCCCCAATGGCTCCTCCTGGATGCGTGTCTTCAACGCCTGGGCCAACTCGCTGTCCCAGCAGACGAACGGCCAGCTCAAGCTCCAGTTTTATGCGGGCGGCGCGGCGGGTGACGAGCGCGACGCCGTGCGCAAGATGCGCGCCGGCCAACTGGATGGTGCCGCCCTCACCACCTCGGGCCTCGGACAGATCGTGCGCTCGGCGCTCGTGCTGCAGGCGCCGGGGGTTTGTCATAGCTACGCGCGGATCGACGCGGTGCGCACCAAGCTGGCGGGCGAGTTCGCCAAACAGTTCGAGGCGGCGGGGTTCTCTCTGCTCGGCTGGGGCGACGCCGGTCAAGGCCGGGTGTTCGCGAACCGCGCCGTGCTCACGCCGGACGATCTCAAGCAGACGCGGATCTGGGCGTGGCGTGACGATCCGACCTGGGCGGCCGTCCTCTCCGCGGCGGGCGTGAACGGCGTCGCGCTGGGACTCCCGGAGGTGTACCCCGCTCTGCGCACGAACCGCATCGACGCCTTCCCCGGGACCTCGATCGCCGCCGTCTCCTTCCAATGGTACACGAAGGCGACGCACGTCACGAAGGAGCCCCGCGGCATCGTGATCGGAGCGACGGTGCTCAGGAAGGAGAAGGTCGACGCCTTGGCGCCCGAGCTGAAGTCCGCCCTCCTCGAGACCGGGAAGAAGGCGCACGAGGCGCTGGCGAAGGCGATCCGCAAGGACGACGAGAAGGCCTTCGAAGCGATCGTCGGCAAGGGGGTGAAGCCCGTGAGCCTCGCCGAACACGAGAAGCGCTGGGAGGGCGTCCTCGCCCAGGCCCGCAAGTCCTTGGTGGGCAAGCTCTACTCCGCGGAGCTGCTGGCGCAGGTCGAGAAGATCGCCGCGAGCGCTGGCTGAACGAACCACGAACGCCGTGCACCCCCTCCGACGTCTGGATCGCTCCGTCGCGCGCGTCGAGAGCGCGGCCGCAGTGTTCGTCTTGCTGGCGATGGTCCTGGTCGCCTCTGCGCAGGCGCTCTTCTTCAACATCGCGGAACGCGACGTCGCGTGGGCGCAGAGTCTCCTCGACGGGCTGTCCTGGGCCGACACCTTCCTGCAGAAGGGCACGCTCTGGCTGGCCCTGATCGGCGCCTCCTTGGCGACCCAGCAAGATCGTCACATCGCCATCGACGTCCTGCCGAAGATCGCTCCGCCCCGCGCGCGCGCCGTCATGCGCTTCATCGCCTCCCTCGGGGCGAGCGTCACGGCGTTCATCTTGGCCCGCGTGTTCTTCCAGGCTTGCCTCATCGCCGACGCCAGCGTGCCCTTCGAGTACGAGGTGCTCACCGCGGAGGGGCCGGCCCACGTGTGCGACGTGCCTCCCGCCGAGCTGGGAGCGACGAGTCGCCCCGACGCCCTGTGCGCTCTGCGGGCTGCCTTCGGCGCCGCTGGAGTGCGCGTGGCGAGCGGCGGGGGCATCGCGCAGCTCATCGTGCCCTTGATGTTCGCGGTGATCGGGCTCCGGCTCGCGATGCGGGCCCTGATCTCCGGCCGCGCCGCGCTGCGCGGCGGTGACGGCCCCGGCGGCGAGGACCCCGACGACTCCGCCCCCAACGACTCCGGCGACGCTCCTCGGACGAAGGACGCGGAGGAGGTTCCCTCCACGCCATGACGAGCCTCCTCTTCATCCTCCTCGTCCTCGCCGTGGCCCTCTGCGGGGCGCCCCTGTACGCGGTGTTCGGCGCGCTGTCCCTCTGGCTGTTCTGGACGCTGCCGGACACGCCCCTGAGCGGCGCGGCCAACGACATGTTCAGCGAGAAGTTCGCTGACTCTCCGCTGCTGGTCACGATCCCGCTGTTCACCTTCGCGGGCGTGCTCCTCGCCGCGAGCGGAGCGCCCGACCGACTCGTGCGGGTGTCCCGCGCCCTGTTCGGCTGGGCACACGGCGGCCTCGCGATCGTCTGCCTCGTCGCCTCGACGATCTTCACCACGTTCACCGGTGGGAGCGGCATCACCATCGTGGCGATCGGCGCGCTGCTCTTCCCCGCCCTGATCCAAGAGAAATACCACGAGCGGTTCTCCCTCGGCCTGGTCACCACGGGCGGCTCCCTGGGGGTGCTGTTTCCGCCCAGCGTGCCGGTGATCCTCTACGGCGTCGTCGGCGGCGTGGACATCGAGGGGTTGTTCATGGCGGCTCTGCTCCCGGGGCTGCTGATGATCGTCGTGCTCGCCATCTACAGCAGCGTGGTGGGCGCCCGGACGCAGGTGGCGCGGACGCCGTTCAGCCCACGTGAGGCCGCCGCCGTGCTCTGGTGGGCGAAGTGGGAGGCGGCGCTGCCCGTCGTCCTGATCGCGGGGCTGATGAGCGGGATGCTGCGGATCCACGAGGCGGCCGCCTTCACCGCGCTCTACGTCCTCGTGATCGAGCTCTTCGTCTACAAGGACATCTCCTTGCGTGACGTGCCGCGCATCGCGGTCGATTGCGTCGTGCTCGTGGGCGCCATCCTGATCATCCTGGCCACCGCCGTGGGGCTCACCGCCTATCTGATCCAGGCCAACGTCCCCCAGACGATCCTGGAGTCGATGCAGACGTTCATCGGGTCGAAGTGGACGTTCCTGCTCGTGTTGAACGTCTTCTTGCTCCTGGTGGGCATGACGATGGACATCTTCTCGGCCATCGTCGTCGTGGTCCCGCTGATCGTGCCGATCGCGCAGCACTTCGGCGTGAACCCCTACCACCTGGGCGCGATCTTCCTCCTGAACCTGGAGATCGGTTACCTGACGCCCCCCTTCGGGCTCAACCTCTTCATCTCCGGCTTCCGCTTCAAGCGGCCGCTCACTCAGGTCTACCCGGCGGTGCTGCCCTTCATCCTCTTGCTGCTGGTCACCCTGGGCATCACGACCTACGTGCCCCAGCTGTCCACCTGGAGCTCCAGGCTCTCGGGGGCGCTCGACCTGGACGCGTCCACCCTCCCGCTGCCCGACGCCGACCTGCGCGCGTCCACGACGGACGAGCTCACGGCGGACGAGCCGACCGACTCGGAGACCCTCGACGACCTCTCCGGGGAGACCCTCGACGACCTCTCCGGGGAGACCCTCGAGGATCTTTTGGACGCCGAGGGAGACGCGCCCGAGGACTCGCCGAACGCCCCCAGCGCCGACGAGACCCTCGAGGATCTGCTCGGACAGGGGCGAGCGGGCGAGACCCTCGACGACCTCTGACACGGGCACGCCAGCGCTGGCGGGAAAGGCGCACGACGTCATTGCAATCGTGCAGTGCGCACGGTGACGCTCGCACAGTCCGCCATTGTCATAGTGTCTGCACGACAATTCACCAGGCTACTTTCTTCGCCTGATGCGCAAAATAATTGATCGCAATCGAGGGTAGTCAGCAGGGAAACGAGCGATTAGATTCATAGCGAGGCGTGGGGGATCGTCTCGTTTCGATACGAAGCCGACACGCGCCATCGCCACGATTGCAGAAAGGGGCTCTTCGGATGGACCACGTGGAAGAAGCGGGGGCTGAGGCCAGCGTCCTGGTCACTGGAGGCTTGCGCGCGAAGCGCGCTCGGGTCGTCGTGTGTGGCACCGGCGATCGGGCCCACGCCCTCCGGCTCCTCGAGAGGCGCAAGGGCGTCGAGCCCCTCGTCGTGCCCGAGACGGAGGAGCTCACCGCCCTGGTGGCGGCGGCGCTCACCGCAGACGCGGCGGTGATCCTCGTCGACGCGCGCGCTGGGGTCGTCCACCGGACGCGCCGCGATTGCTACCTCTGTCGACTCCTCGGGATCCAACACCAGGTGATCGCGGTGACCGGGCTGGAGTTCGTCGATGACGCTTCGGCCGCCCTCGAGAACATCGAGTCGGAGGTGCGCGCCTTCTCCGCGGAGCTCGGTTGCGACGGGAGCATCACCTGCGTCCCGCTGAACGCCGCCACCACCGCTGCCCCCTTCTCCGAGAGTCCGGCACCGAGCGACGGCGCTGCTCTGATCGAGAGCGCCGCGTTCGCGAAGCCGCCGGTCACCTCCGAGCTGCCCTTTCGCTTCTACGTGCAGTGGGTGCGCGAGTCCAAGCGGGGGAGCGCCACCTGCGCGGGTTGTGTGGCCACGGGGAGAGTGCGCGCTGGCGACACGGTCGTCGTCTTACCGGGCGGGATCCGCGCTCGGGTGCGATCCGTGTCGAGCGCCGAGGGCGAGCTCAGCGAGGCGGAGGCGGGCCAGGCGATCACGCTGACCCTCGACACGGACGGCGAGCTCCAGCGGGGCGACCTGATCACGAGCGCCACGCTCCCGGCGCAGGTGGGCGATCGCTTTCGGTGCACGATCGTCTGGCTCGACGAGGAGCCGCTGTTTCCTGGGCGCCCCTACTCGATGCAGATTGGGCCCCGCACGGTGGGCGTCACGATCACCGAGCCCCGCTACAGGATCGCCCCGGACAACCTCGCGCAGCTCGCGGCGAAGCAGCTCGACGCCAACGAGGTGGGCGCGTGTAACATCCAGACCGACGTCCCGATCGCCTTCGACCCCCACGTCGAGAACCGCGAGACCGGAGCCTTCACGCTGCTCGATCGGGTCTCCGGAAAGACCGTCGGGGTGGGGACCCTCGGCTTCGCCCTGTGGCGCTCCGAGAACGTCCACTGGCAGGCGCTCGACGTGAGCAAGCGCGTCCGCAGCGAGCTCAAGGGCCAGAGCCCCTGCGTGATCTGGTTCACGGGACTGTCCGGCTCGGGCAAATCCACGATCGCCAACCTGCTCGAGCGGCGTTTGGTGCTGTCGGGACGCCACACCTACCTGCTCGACGGTGACAACGTGCGTCATGGCCTGAACAGGGATCTGGGTTTCACGGACGCAGATCGGGTCGAGAACATCCGGCGCGTCACGGAAGTTTCCAAGCTCATGGTCGACGCGGGCCTGATCGTCCTGGTCTCGTTCATCTCTCCATTCCGCGCAGAGCGGGCCATGGCCCGTGATACGCTGGGCGAGGGTGAGTTCATCGAGGTCTTCGTGGACACCCCCCTGGAGGAGGCCGAGCGCCGCGATCCGAAAGGACTCTATCGAAAGGCACGAGAAGGCCGCCTCAAGCACTTCACTGGCATCGACTCTCCCTACGAGCCCCCCGAGGCGCCGGAGATCCACATCCGGACCCTCGATCAGACCCCGGAGGAGGCGGTGGAGCTGGTGATTGCCACCTTGCGACGGAGAGGAAAGCTCACGTCCAGCTACCCCGCTGCCTCGTGAGCGCACCGGAGCGGGGATCCCTGGCGTCGGGTGTCCGGCTCTGTTGATATACTCCACGGTGGGGATGTTTCCCGTTTACATCGAGATGCCTCCGGTGCAGGACGCGCTCCAGCTGGAGTGCGAGCGCGCGTTGCTCGACGCCTGCAGTGAGGCAGCTCGGCCGGAGCGCTGCGAACGCGTAGGGAGCGCCCGGCCGCCGTCGAGCATCGTGGCGGTGGTCTCGTGGAGCGGGGACCTCACGATCCGCGTCGAAGTGGAGGAGCGCCCACTGAGGCGTGCTGCGAAGCGTCTGCTCTCGTTCTCCGAGGAAGATCCATTCATCGAGCACTGTCGCGCGGCGGGCTTCGTCACGGGGACGCTCCTCGAGGCCTCCCTGCGCGACGAGCTCGACGCGGATGCTCCTCCCCTCGCCCCCGATCCCGCGCAGTCTGCTCCGCCCGACACGCCCCCCACCCTCGTCCCGGAGGACGACCACACAGAGGAGGACGACGCGCACGACGCGGCCTCTGCCTCGATGTTCCTGGACGCGGGCTGCCTGTTCGGCACGGGGCCGGCGGGAGCGATCCGCTATGGACCGGGCTTCGCCGTCGGCGTGCGCTTCTCCAGCGGCCTGTTGCTGCGCGTCGATGGCGACATGACCTTCTCCACGGTCGCCCTCGAGGAGGAGATGCTCCCGACGCGCTTCTGGTCGGTGGGCGCCGCCGCAGGCGCCACCTGGTCCGTCGCTGCCGAGACCTGGCTCGAGCTCAGCGCGGGTCCTTTCATCGAAAACGTACAGGTGCACAACAACGCAGACGCCACGAGCGACGGGCGCTTCGTCGGAGGAATGCGCGGGAGCCTGACGCTGCGCAGACATCTGGTGGACAGGGTCTCGGCGCTGGTCGCCGCGGCAGGAGGGACGCGCTTCGGGGACACGACGGTGCGCGTCGACGGCGAATACGCGGCTCATGTGCCGGCGCCCTTCGGCGGCGGCCTCGTCGCCCTCTCCGTCGAGCTCCGCTGAGCTCCTGCGACCCCAGTGCGACCCGAGTCCTTCGCTCAGCGGCACGCCCCGGAGCACCGCAAGCAGAACCCCTGCACGCAGGAGTGCTCCGGCGGACAGTGCAAGTCTCCGAAGCAGTGCACGCAGATCCCCCGCGCGTCGTCGCAGAGGGGCGCATAGTCGGGGCACATCCAGTGGGTCGTGCAGGCCGCCAAGCACTGGTTGGTGAGCGGATCGCAGGCCAGCCCCGGCGGACACCCATCAGCGCCAGCGCAGTACAGGCAATAGGGGGCCCCCGGCTGACACACGAGGCGGCTCGCGTCGCAACACGGCGCCTCCTCCTGCTGCGGCGGCTCCGGCGTACTCGTCGCGCCCCCCGGCCCGCTGGAGGGCGTGTCCTCGGCGTCGTCGACGGGCTCGGGACTGGACGTTCCTGGCTCGCCACCCGTTTGCGTCGTTGTTGAATCCGACGTGTACAGATCGAGGGTCTCGTGCCCACAGGCGACCAGCGCCCCGCCGACGAGGACCCAGGTGCTCAGCGCCCTCAGGGCGAATCCCAGCGCTCCGACAGCACGCGCTCCGACAGCACGCGCTCTGCACCCCCGCACAGTGGCTCTGACGAAAGTCCGTGGGTGCATGGCAATCTGGAGGTTACCATGATGACCCGGTCTCCCGCGCGACTCGTTCGGCGGAAGCGCTCGGGGCGGCCGAGATCCGCGGGCGTCCTGGTCTGTTAGGATACCCGCGATGTCTGGTCGAGTGGTCGGGAAATGCCTGCTCCCGAGGGGCATTGGTTACTATCTCACCAGGATCGATCGATGAAAGTTTCCGCCCATCGACTCAGCCGCCCTTCGCTCGTCATGCTGGACGGCGGCACCAGCCGTGATCGGGCGAAGAGCTCTCCCTCCGATCCTCCCCGTTCCGAGGTCGTGCCGTTGGAGAGATTGACGGACGAACAGCTGGTGGAGGCGGTGCAGCGGGGCGACAGCACCATCCCCGATCAGCTCTATCATCGCCTGGTCGACGCGGTGGACGTGACCCTGTACCGGATCTTCGGGCGGCGGGAGCCAGACCACGAGGATTTGATCCAGCTCGCCTTCGAGCAGATCGTCCTGACGCTGTCTCGGCGCTCCTACGCCGGCGCCTGTAGTCTTCGGACCTGGGCCACCGCGGTGACCTCACGGGTCGCCTTCAACGTGCTCCGTGCCCGACGGCGGGAGCGCGCGGTCGTCGTGCCGGCCCTCGACGAGCCCCCGGAGAGCGGGGTCATCGGCTCGGACGGCGAGTGTCAGAGCCTCGCGCGGGCGGAGCTCGAGCGCCTGCGGGTGCAGCTCGCCCGCATGAAGCCCGAGCGCGCCCAGGCGGTCTTCCTCCACGACGCGCTGGGGCACGAGCTGGCGGAGATCGCCGCCATGGAGGGGATCTCCGTGGCCGCCGCCCAGTCGCGGCTCGTCCGCGGCCGCAAGGAGCTTTACAAGCGCCTGGGCGTGGTCCAGGGAGGGAGACGGAAGTCGTGACCCGTTCCAGCGACGAGGCCCGCGCCGTCGCCCGGGTCCGAGAGAACTTGAGGCAGCTGGGGCGTCAGCCCGTCCCCTTGGCGTCCGCGGAGCTCGCCCGCGAGCGGGCGGAGCGCGGCGTCGCTCACCTGACGGTGGCTCTCGAGAAGGCCCGTCAGCGGCGCGAGCGGAACATTCGCACGCGAGCGATCCTGCTCGCGGCGGCGGCGATCGCCCTCGGGCTGGTCGGCGCGCAGTCGCTGCTCGATCGCGCCGACACCGCTTCGGCGCCTTTGGCCACCCACGGCCCATCCGGCTCGGAGGAGGCCACCCTGGAGCCCGCTCTGCAGGGCGCCGCGCGGGATCACCTGATCCTCCGCCGCGACGACACCGTGCGGCTCGTGGAGGGCCTCGCCGCCCTGCGCGCCGGGGACGTCGTCGAGACGACTCAAGGCTCCGGCCAGGCGAGCTTGCAAGGGATCACCCGGGTGGAGCTCCACACGGACACACGACTCGCGGTCTTGATGGCGACCCCGAGCGAGCAGGTCCTCCGCCTCCACCGCGGAACCGGCGTCTTTCACGTGGACCCGGCGCGCCACGCCCGGGTCGTGATCGAGACGGACGATGCCCGCGTGCTCGTCACCGGCACGCGCTTCTCCGTGACCACCGGCGCGAACGCCGCCGGGTCCTGGACCACGGTCGACGTCGCGTCCGGCAGCGTCCTGGTGGAGAACGCAGAGCGTTCGCTGCGCCTCGACGCGGGCGCTCGCTGGTCCTCCCATACGCCCGCGACCGATCTTCCTGCTCCGACGGCACGGCGGGCCACGAACGCGGACACCCAGGCGCCTTCCGACTCCGCCTCCTCGACGGAACGTGGCTCGCCCACGCGCACCTCGCCCACTCGCACCCCGACCGCGCAGGACTCGCCCTCCACGCACGCGGCGTCTTCCCGCACGGAATCCACCAGCGCAAAGCCCAGCAGCGCAAAGCCCACCGGCGCAAAGCCCGCGCGCGCCTCCGCCGCGAAGGAGCGCGGCGGCAAGGAGACGGAGGGGACGTTGGCCGAGGAGAACGCGCTCCTCCAAGGTGCCCTCACCGCAAGGAAGCAGGGCAGCTCCGCCCGCTGCGCCGCGCTGCTCGATCGGCTCGTGACTCGTCATCCTCGCTCTCCACTCCGTCACGAAGCGTTGGTCCTGCGCTTCCGCTGCCTGCGCGATGGTGGAGATCTCTCGCGAGCCAGGCGCGCCGCACAGCGCTATCTCGACGACTATCCCAACGGCGCTGCTCGCGACGAGGCGAATACGCTGTTGTTCGATCGCTGAACGATCCAACCGGTTCCGCCGTCACGAAAAATCGGCCTGCTCACGGGGCTCACCGGTTACCAAAACACCGGAGTCATTGTGCCTCGGCAGGGAGTCGCGGCTCGGGGATTGGACGGCGGAAATGGATATCCACAGTCACGGAAGAACGATATGGGGAGCCCGCGATCAGCAGTGCCCGGTGTCCAACGGGGGCGTGAGGCTCCGTTGGCCAGGGGCGGCGCTGTGCCTCGCGAGCCTCTCCTTGGCCTGCGGCCCCGAGGACGGGACTGAAGGACAGCAGGGCGCAGGACAGGGGAACGCACCCGGTATGGGGACCGGCGCGGTGCCGGGCATGGGCACCGGCGGCACGCCCACGGGCAACACCGGCGGCGCGCCTCCGGTCGGAGGAGGGGGCATCAGCGGGACCGGCGGGACCACCACCGAAGGCAAGATGGAGGTCACCTGCTCCATCAACGTGCTCCGCTCGGAGCCGAGCACGAACATCGCGACGGTAGGCATCGTCGAGTTCGGGACGGATCTCCAGGGCGTGGACTCCGCCGTGGTCCAGTTCGGCCCAACGGAGAACTACATTTACGAAGCCCCGGTGGATCTCACGGAGCCGAACTACCGCACGCTCCTCCTCGGGATGACGCAGAACGCGACCTATCATTATCGCATCGCGGTGTTCGCGGGGAACAACGTGTGTTTCTCCGCCGACCAGACGATCCAGACGGGCAACCTCCCCAACGGCGGCCCGAGCAACCTCACGTCTCAGCCCGGTCCCAGCACCGCACCGGTGGCGGAGGGCTTCATCGTCACGACGACGGGCCTCCAGGGCTCCTGGGTCTACATCGTCAACCACGAGGGACAGCTCGTGTGGGCCTACAGCGTCGGCCAGGGCGGCTTCGGGTTCACCGGGATCACGCGCGCCCGGATGTCGTGGGACGGCAAGCACATGTGGGCCCGCGACCTCAACGTGTCCGGCACGAACGGTCAGGGCACCATCTACAAGATCGCCATGGATGGCTCCACGTCGGAGACCTTCCGGCTGAGCACGAGCCACCACGATTTCACGGTGACCAAGGACAACGGGGTCGCGTACCTGGCCAAGGAGGGGAGCACCGGCACGAACAGCCCCTGCGACGCGATCCGGAAGATCGACGCCAACGGTGAACAGAACACCCTGGTCTACGATCTGTGGAACGCGCTCTCGAGCTTCGACTATCAGAGTCAGCTGAGCGAGCTGTGCCACGCGAACGCCATCCAGTACTCGGAGAGCGAGGACAGCTTCACCGTCTCCGAGCTCTATCGCGACGTGATCATCAAGGTCTCCGCGAGCGGGCAGCTGGATTGGGTGATCGGCGGGAGCCACGGAGACTTCACCGGCGACGTGAGCTGGAACGCCCAGCACGGCCATCATCTGATCGGGCCGGATCGCCTGTTGTTCTTCAACAACAACTCCAACGGGCAGGCGTCCCGCGCCATCGAGCTCCAGCTGAACCTGTCGGCGATGACGGCCCAGCAGACCTTCAACTACGCCTCCGGCAACACGCACACGGGTCAGCTGGGCGACGTGCAGCGCTTGCCCAACGGCAACACTCTGGTGACCTTCAGCATCGTGGGGAAGATCGACGAGGTCGATCCGAACGGACAGCTCATCCGTTCCTTCTCGACGAACGCCTTCGGCTACACCAACTTCCGCCCGACGCTCTACGGCCCCCCCGTCCGCTGAGCCCCCTGACCATCGCTGAGCGCGCCCCCGCGGCGCGCCCCAGCGGTGCGCCGATCCCCGCCCGGCGCGCCGCTGGGGCCACCCGGGGCGACGCCGTTCACTTCAGGGTTCACTTCAGATCGTAGCGGTGGAGCACCTCGCCCGAGATGGAGAGGAACTCGACGTCCACCGACTCCGGCGCCACCCGGACGCGCGCGTACCCCGAATCCGGCCAGTACTGTTCGTAGCCCGTCTCGGCGGACGTGAACTTCCACGGCGCCCCGGCGCTGCCCGGCAAGGTGTAGTGAATCTCGTCCACCACCATGTCCGTGAACACGTGGTCGTGACCGTAGAAGAACACCTGCACGCCGTGACGCACCATCAGGTCGTGCACCAAGGCCTGCTCCCCGACGTTCGCAGCGAGCCCTCCGCCTCGGCCGTAGATGGCGTTCGCGTCGTTCCCCGCGGCGCCGCCCACCGCGTGATGGATCAACAAGAAGCGCCACTTCGACGTGGCGGCCTCCAGGGTGTCCTCCAGCCAGCGGAGCTGCGCCTCACCGAGCGTCCACGCGTCCGGGCTGCCGACGCCGTCGAGCAGGAGCGACTCCTCCGTGTAGCTCATGACGTTCAGCACGACGAAGAGCGCGTCCCCCCAGGTGAACGCGTAGTAGTCCTCGTCCGGGCTCCCGCCCTCCGGGTAGGTCTCGGCGTTCGGCGCGGGCACATAGAGCTTCCTCTGCCCTCGGGCGTTGGCGATCTCCGCCGCCGTGAAGCTCCCGTTCTCCCCCTCCCAGTTGCCCACGACCGGGAAATGGGCCGCGTGCCCGATCACGTCCCGCAGACAGCGCCGGTAGTTCACGTAACCCAACCGCCCCCACGAGGGCTCCGGCAAAGGAGAGTTGAAGCCGAGCACGTGGAAATCGAGCATGTCGCCGAGGTTCACCACGAAGTCCGGCGCCTCGGCGGCGATTTGGGGCGCCAGCTCGAGCAACACCTGCTCCTGGTAACTCGACGCGGACCAGTCGCCGGGGCTCACCTCGCGAGGGTCGATGTGTGTGTCCGAGATGAGGACGAAGCTGAAGGCCTCCCCGGACGCGCGCTGCGTGACGGCGCGCCCCGCATAGAGGAGGTCGTCGTGGGGCGGCGGGCCGTCGCCCTCACTCCTCGACGCCGCCGCCAACACGTACTCGTACTCGGTGCCCGCCTCGAGCCCCCGGAGCCGCCACTCGGCGACATCGGGCGCCGGGCTCGCCGGCGCCCAGGGGCCCATCCAGCTCTCCGTTCCCCGGACGCGGCGCCACAGCGCGAGCTCCTTCGGCTCTCCGCTCCCCACCACCGCGCTCACTCCGAAGGAGCTGTCCGTCGGCGTGAACACCAGAGGCGCGCCGACGAGCGCCAGGGGCACCTCCTCCTTTTCGGACGACGCGCCCGCGCCGCCGCCCATGCCCCCCGGGTGAGCCTCCGCCGCGTCCACGCCTTCGTCCCTGCTGCACCCGGACAAGCTCAGCAGGGCCGCCCCGAGTCCGACGACGAGCGCCCGTCTCATGAGACCACCTCGGCCTCCCGGGTCTCCTCCAGGACGGGGACCTCCTTCGGCGGGCTCGGCTCCCCCTTGCGAGGTTCGAGGAAGCGCGGGCGCAGCACCAACACCAGCGCCGGCACGACCACCAGCGCCGCCACGAGGGAGGCGAAGATCGACAGCCCGACGAGGAGCCCGAAGAAGCGCACCGGCTGAAACTCGGACACCGCCAAAACGAGGAAGCCGATCACGACGGACACGCCGTTGAAGATGATCCCGCGCCCTGCCGTCGCGAGCGTCCTCCCCACCGCCTCAGCCGGATCCAAGCCGGCGGCGCGCTCGTCGCGATAACGCCAGAGGAAGTGGATGGTGTAGTCGACCCCCACGCCGATCATGATCGAGGAGAGCAGGGCGGTCACCAGGTTGAGCTCGACGCCCGTGAGCCCCATCACGCCGAAGATCATCGCCAGGGCCATCAACAGCGGCGCGACCGCCAAGACTCCACCCGCCCAGGATCGCAGCACCAGGGCCACCACCAGCAGCGTGAGCCCCGCCGCCCAGGCGAGGCTCTCGATCTGCCCCCAGACGATGTGATGCACCAGCTCGGCCATGACGTCCAAGAGCCCGCCCACCAAACGCAGCGACCCCTCCGGGCGCTCCGCGACGTAGCTCTTCGTGTACGCGACGACGTCTGTGGCCGCTTGGGTCCCGCTGTCGGTGACCTTCGCCATGACCTGGGCGTGGCGATAGTCGAAGTCGACGAGCTTGGAGAAATCCTCCTCGCTGCCGCTCATCGTGTAGAGCAACAGGTACTGGGCGACGAGCTCCTTCGTCTCGGGGATGACGTCGTAGGCGGCGTCCCCCTCGTGCATGACCTGGTTCATCTTGCGCATGACGCCGGCCATGGAGGTCGTCGTGCCCACGGAGGGGTGCTTCTTCAGGTGCTGCTCGAGCCCATCGAGCTCCTGGAGGACCTTGGGATCCTTGACGTCCCCCTCGGCGACCACGGAGAGGCCCGCCCAGCCTCCGAGGTGCTCGTTCAACAGGTGGGTCGATCGCCAGATCGGATCTTCCTGTTGGTAGAAGCTCATGGGGTTCGTGTCGACGGTGACCCGCGTCGTGAACACCCCGGCCCCGAGACAAACGATCGCGGCCGCCAGCAGGATCCGCTTCGGGTGGCGGGGGACCACCCGCGCCACCCACGCCAGGCTCTTGCCGAGCAAGCCGGTCTCGCCCTGCGCCCCGCTCACGTCGACCACCGGCTTCGCCTTCGGCAGGACCGAGAGGACCGCGGGGATGAACAGCAGGCTGCCGAGCATCGCGAAGCACACGCCGACGGCCGCGAGCACGCCGAGCTGCTTCGCGGGCACCACCAGGTGCGACGAGAGGCACAGCATCCCGATCATGGTCGTCACGCCCGTCGCCAGAATGGGAGAGACCAGCTCCGCCCCGCCGCGCTGCGCCAGCTCTCGCGGGGTGAGGCGATTACCCGGCGCGTTGTCCTCCTGGTAGCGCGCGACGATGTGGATCCCATAGTCGTTGGCCACGGCGATCAGGATCACCGGCAACAGCACCGTCACCGTATGGATTTTCCAGCCGAGCAGCGGGATGAGCCCCATCGTCACGACGATCGCCATCACCGTCATCACGGTCGGGAGCAGCACGCCCCGCGCCTGGCGAAAACAGATCATCAGGAACACGAGCATCACCAGCAGACCCGCCGGCAAGAAGCGCCGCATGTCCTTCCGCATGTCACGGGTGAGGCTCACCCGCGTCACCGGCATGCCCCCGACGAGCGCCTCCCCTTCCCCCGGGTTCTCCTCGATGATGCGCTCCAGGGCGTCGATGAGCTCCGCGTCCTGTGCGTCGGGGGAGAGGAAACAGAGGGCGAGGGCGTGACGGAAATCCGTCGAGATCAGGTTGCCGTGGACCAACGGGTTGCGGGCGAGGCGCTCCCGGAGGGCCTGCTGCTCGGCCTCCGTCTCGGGGATGGCGGGGATCGCCGGCTCCACCGTCAGACCCAGGGAGTCCCCCTGGAGATCCTTGGGCGTGAACGGGCCGACCACGCGCTGGCAGTGCTCGAGGGACTCCATGCCCGCCGAGAGCTTCTGCAGGCGCGTGAGCACCCCCGGCGCGACGATGGAGTCCGCCGAGAGCACGATCATCGCCATGTCCGTGCCCCCGAAGATCTCTTCGATGCGATCCAGGTTGAGCCGCGTCGGGAGATCCCGCGGCAGCTGGTTCTTCATCTCCGTATCCATCTCCGCGCGCGGGAGCTGCAGCGCGAAGACCGCGGTGACGACGATGAACAGCGCGACGATGGGCCAGCGCAAGCGGATGACCACGGCCATGAGACGGTTCATCGATCTTCCTTTCTTCGAACCTCGCCTCAGAAGCTGAGCCGCAGCTCGGCGTAGCCGGCGGTGAGGCTCTCCTCGATCATGTCGAAGAGGGTCCCGTCGGGTCCCGAGTAGATCTCCGCGCCCACCGACGCGGTCATGGCGTCCGCCAGGTGATAGGAGAGCTTGGGGAACACCAGCCACTCCTGAGTCGTGACGTTCAGGAGACCCAGGGCCGAGAGGCTGAGAGTCTCGTGGAGGGTGAGCCACTCCAGCCGCAGCGACGCCGAATGTTGGATCTGCGCCAGCTGGTTGAAGAGCATCTGGTTGCGGTTGGCGATGGTCTGGAAGAGCGCCGTCTCGATGGCCTCTCGCACCAGGGGCGCCAGCGGCTCCGTCTGCCCGCGGAGCAACGCGGGATCGCCGTTCTCCGGCGGCGGCCGCTCCTGCCACTCGAAGGTGTAGCGCCCGAGGTACTGGGCGATCACGTTGATCGACCCGATCTGCCGATCGATCCCGATGACGTACTGCAGGTCCGGGTTGGGAGCGTGGACGGTCTCACGCCAGCGCACGGGCATCCGGTAGGCGGCCTCGCCCCGCAGACCGAAGGCGTCCCCGATCGCCGTGGAGAAATCGACCCCGACCACGTGGTGGGTGTAGGCCGTGCGGGAGACACGGATCTCCGCCTCGGGGCCGACGTCGTAGCCCGCGAGGGCGAAGCCCGGCAGCACCGCCGCCCCGTACAGGTACGACGCGGACGCCTCGAAGGAGCCCGCCTCGAGGTGCAGCCGCGTGGCCCAGAGCCCGTCCGCGAGGCGCCGCGAGGGGAAGGTCGGCTCCGCGAACACGACCATTTCGTCGAGCTGGATGTCCGGGTAGGTCGTCGGCAAATAGAGGGGCATCCACACCCCCTCGAGCCGGAACGGCAGGAAGTTCAGGAAGGCGCGCGCGCCCACGTTGCCCACGCGGCGGTCGTCCTCGACGGGCGAACGCACCCGAAAGTCGATCGGCGTCAGATTGTTCGTCGGGTTGAACGCGTCCGCGCGTCCCCAGACGACGATCTGCTTTCCCAGGCGCAGATCGAGAGGTCCCAGGTACGTGTTCACGTACGCCTCGCGCAGATCCACGAACAGCGCGCGCTCGCTCAGCTGCTGCCCGTAGCGCAGGCGCAGCTCACCGAAGGCGTCTCCCCGAGCGCCCACCCGCGCACGGGCCTGCAAGGCCAGCTCTCCATAGGCCGCCTGAATCGCAGGCTGTGAGGTCCCCGGGAGCACACCGATGAAGGTGTCGCTCCGGACGTAGCCGCCCAAGTCGAGGCTCGACTCGCCAGCGCCCGTCGTGGAGGGACCGTCCAGGCTGTCCTCGAAGAGCCCGCCCCCCGAGTCGACCACCGCGCCCACCTCCGCGGAGCCCTCGCCCGAGTCGAAGGCGAGCTCATCCGCGGCGCCTTCGCTCCCGGACGCCTCGCCCCCCTCCGCGCCGTCGCTCGACGCCTCGGCCGCGCCGACCTCGGCGCGGCCCTCTGCCCGCTCCTCGCCCTGCCAGCCTGGCTCGGCGGCTCCCGCCGGGATCGCCACGAGCAGCAGCGCCGCCGCGCAGAGACCCCACGGGCCTGCACCTCGCATCGCGTCCACGGGGCCCCTCATGCGACCGCCCACACGCCGGTGAGCATCACCGTCGAGAACCCCGCGGCCGCGCTCCCCAGGACGAGCTTGTCGCCAGGGCGCACGTCCCGCTCCAGCAGCAGCTGCCGATAGGTCACCGCCACGCTGGCGCTCGCCGTGTTTCCGTACAGGTGGTGCGTGTAGACGCCCTTCTCGGGCTGCGCACCGATGTCCTCGAGGATCTTGCGCACCATGATCTCGCTCGGCTGATGAAAGACGTAATGATCGATGTCGTCGGGGGCGAGACCGAGCTTGTCGAGGTTCCGCTTCGTGACGGGGGGGATGAGCTGTCCCAGCCGCATCAGCTCCACGGACGAAGACGAGAACGTGCCGCCGATGGGCGTCTGACACAGCTGCCAGTGGCTCGGCGCCGCGTGCGACTCGATCCCCCAGATGGCGATGCCGCCGTAGGGCCACGGCGTGCGGCGCAGCAAGACGCACGCCGCCGCGTTCCCCACCGTCAGCCCCGCCGACTTCGTGCGGAGGTCCCGCACGTTCTGGATGTCGTAGCTGAGATAGTCGTAGGTGAGCTCCGCGCTGCACACGAGGGCGGTCTCGTACTCGTCGTGCAACGCCATGTACGCGGCGGCCGTGTGGATGGCTTCCATGTGGCTCACGCAGGCCTCGGTCACGTCGAAGGCGTGCGTCTGCTCGAGCCCGAGGAGATCGGCCACCTCCATGGCCACCGCGGGCTCGAAGTACTGCCGGGGGATCGAGCCGCAGATCAACAAGTCCACGTCCTCGAGCCGGGCGCCATTGACCTCCAGACAGCTCCGCGCGGCCGCGGCGGCGTACTCCGCCACGCGGGCGTCCATGTCGGACTCCAGGTAGCGCGTCTGGGTGTTACAGAGCGCGAACACCTTCTCGATGCCGGACTCGATGGCAGGCCACTCCGCCTCGGGGCCACGGAAGTTCTCCCGGACACGGCGGATGATTTCGGCGTTGTCGACCCGCGTCTCGGGGAAATGGACGCCCGGCTTCGAGAGATGCAGCTTGGGTAAGCTCAAGGACGGCTCCTCGACGACTCAAAGATCAAGGACAGGTCTCCACCGTGGTGATGTACCAGGGGGTCGGGTTGGTGCAGGTCGTGCACAGCAACCCGAGCACCCAGGTCTCGTCCGCGGTCACCCCCGGGAACGCGCTGCCGTTCTCCTCGTGGGTCAGATCGCCCAGCTTGAAGGACGTCCCCGAGGTCACGTTGGCCCTCCAGATGTCGTCGGCGATGAACTCGAGGTTCAGGAAATCCGCCTCGATCTCGGCCACGGACTTGGACAGGCGCCCGATGAGGACCTCCGTGATCTGATTCGGGACGAAGGTGCCCCCGTAGCCGTGGGTCGTCATGGCGGACCAGTCGATGACGACGTCCGGGGTGCCCGCCGGCACGACGGTGGGCGTCAGCGCCTCCAGATCCGTCTGCCACTCCAGATGCGTGGACTCGTCGCTCATCGTCACCACGGCGGTGGTCTCCGCCGGATCGACCTGGAACGCCTGGATCATCTGCACGTCCTGCCCCAGGTTCGTCCCCGTCTGCGCCATCAGCGTGTAGCAGTGGGTGGCGGGATCGTTGACGTCCGGATCGAGGTACTCGAGGAAGGTCTCCTCCGTCACCTCGGACCCGAAGGCGGTGAACTCGCTCAGGTGCGCGGACGTGACTCCGTCCGTCACGAACTGCACCGTCGCCTGGACGTAGGAGGAGATGTCCGGAGCGTCGTCGTTGATCTTCTGAGCGACCTCCGCCGGCGGCAGGTTCCAGACGATCAGCACCATCGACTGGATGTCGGTGGCTGGAGCGACGGGATGCCCTTGGAAATTTTTCGTCAGAGAGCTCCAGTCGAACTCGAGGAGCGTCCGGGGCGCCACCTTCTGGACAGCCAGCTCGATCGAGCTGGAAAAGGTGTAGTTGTTGGACTCGTTCGCCTTCACCAGGAAGGGCGAGTCCCCTCCCCCGCACTGGCTCGCCTCACCGCTGGTGCCCGGAGCGGCTCCCGAGCCCGAGCCCGAGCCTGAGCCTGAGCCCGATTCCTCGCCGGCCCCCGGGTCGCCACAGCCGACCGCGAGCACGAGACTACACAAGAGAAGCCCTAGTTTCTTAGGAGAGAGATAGGTCACGCGTTTTCTTCCTCGATGTTCACTCGACGCGACTCCGACGGGAGGAGTGAGCTCTCCCCGTGACGACGACGCAGACTCGCCGATAGCTTGGTAACCGTTGGGTCACGGAAGCAGGCCGAACATTTCGAAAAAGATCATTTTTCGAGATTGCCCGCGCTGCGCGCAAAATTTTTTCTCGACTGTACTCATCGAGGGCGTCGCGGATTGTCTCGAATACGACGACTTCGACGCGTATGCTCGGCACGGCGCGGCTCCGTCGTCGCGGCGTCGTGCGACGGTGCGCACGTCCGACGAGCATTGCAATCGCTCCGCTCGCGGCCACCACTTGGTCGCTCGCATTCTCCCGTATGACTCACATTTCTCGAGACGAGCGTGGCCCGACGAGGGCCGCTACGCCGGCGCGCGGGCGCCGCTTCACCGAACGACGACGGCGCGCCGGAGCTTTGGCCGGCTTCGCGATCACCCTGGCGCTCGCGACGTCCGCGCAAGGCCAAGGCTACTACGCGGGGACGAAGAGCGCGCGCGCCGCCGGGCGCGCCGGCGCCTTCACGGCGAAGGCCGACGACCTCTCCGCCGTCGAGTACAACCCCGCCGGGCTGTCGCGTCTGCGTGGCTGGACGCTGCAGCTGGGCAACCGCTTCTCCTACAACATGGTGTCCTTCGAGCGGGCGTCGACGGAGGACTGGGGCAACACCTCGGGCGGTGTGCCCGCGACGGCCAGCTTCGGCCGTGTCGACAACGCCATGCCCTGGCAGGCGCTCGATCCGCTGATCGGTGTGGCGACGGATTTCGGGCTCGAGGACTGGGGGTTCGCCCTCTCCGCCTATTCACCGCCGGGCACGGCGCGCCTCGCGTTCCCCACCGGGGGCGGCCAGCGCTACATGATGGTGGAGCGCGACGCGCGGATCCTCGTGTACGCGGCGAGCGCCTCCTGGAAGTGGAAGGAGCTGTTCGGCGTGGGGGCATCCCTGCAGTGGGTGCACGTGCCGCACCTCGAGTACTCCCTCGTCGTCGACGCCGTCCCCTTCGCACGCCAGGCAAACCCCGTGTCCAGCACCTTCGACATGCTGTCGACCGTCCGCGGCTCGGACCCCTTCACCTTCAACGCGATCCTCGGGGCGTGGGTGCGCCCCGTGCCGTTCCTCGAGGTGGGCCTCTCCGGCCAGATCGTGCCCAGCCAGATCCGCACGCGCAGCACCCTCGACGTCAGCCCCATCTCCCTGACGGAGGACGTCACCCTCACCCGAGACGGCACGCCCGCCAACGACGTGAGCCTGACCCTCCCCCTCCCCCTGACCGCGCGCGGCGGGGTGCGCTACCTCCACGAGCGCGACGGCCGCACCGTCTTCGACGTCGAGCTCGACGTCGTCTACCAGACCTGGTCGCGCGTCTCCGATTTCCGCCTCGAGAGCGGCGACCTGGCGGCGACCCTGTCCGGGCAGCGGGTGTCCATCGGCGACATCGTGATCGACAAACAGTGGCGCGACACGGTCGCCGTCCTGCTCGGGGGCGACTACGCGGCCCTCCCCGACCGGGTCACGGTGCGCGCGGGCGTCGGCTACGAGAGCGCCGTCGCGAGGCCGAGCCACGCCCACGTCGATTTCGCCTCGGGCGCTCACGTGACGGGCGCCTTCGGGGCCTCCTTCCTCTTCGGATCCTTCGAGCTCGCCCTGAGCTACGGCTACCGTCACCAGCTCCCGCTCTCGGTCTCCGAGCAGGAGGGGCGCGTGTACCAGGAGACGCCCGGGAGCTTGTGCGAGCCGCCCTACACGGATCCCAACACCTGCCAC
>JAAZAA010000113.1 GCA_012514535.1 Myxococcales bacterium
CCCCTGCGCCGCCTCCGCTCCCGCCCCCTGCGCCTCCATCCTTGCCCGAAGGAACCACCGTGCTCCACGTGGGGGACTCCTTCGCGGACGCCCTCGGCCGTCCCTTGAAGCGGCTGCTCGAGGAGCGGGGGCTCCGCGCCGTGCTGGCGGCAGAGACGGCCAGCTACATCCCGGGCTGGTCCTCCTACGGGAAAATCGAGCGCCTCCTCGCCCGCCACGATCCGGACCTCGTGCTCATCACCCTCGGGGCCAACGAGCTCGAGATCGGCGACCCCGCGCAGCGCGTCCGCAACATCCGGCGCATCGTCTCGATCGTCGAAGGTCGCCCCTGCGTCTGGATCGCCATCCCGCTCTGGGCGGGCCCCAAGAACGGCTTGATGGACATCATCCGGGACAACGTCGAGCCCTGCGTGTTCATGGACACGAACGCCCTCATCGAGTCGATGCCGCGCATCCGCGATGGGATCCATCCGACCCAGGCGGCCCGCGAAGACTGGGCGGGGGTGGTCGTCCGCTGGCTCGAGACGCGACGCCGTCCGACGCCGGCGCGCCCCTGGAACCTGCTCCAGGGGGAGGACACGGGGGAGGACACGGGCCAGGCCGACGAGTAGTCGCGCCGTCCTGACCGCCGGCTGCGCCCGAAATCTGCGCGTCCGTTCCTTCGTTCTGTTCGGCCCGCCCGTACTGGTCCGGCGCCGGCCCGTCTGCCTACCTCCGGGTACCTCGAGCTCCTTCCGGGACGCCGCCGAAAATTGTGGCGCCCCAGACAGGGACGTGCGAGGGTGGGTGACCCGCTCCGTCAGGGCGGGGTGCTCGTTCCCCTTCCGGGAGCAGCAAAGTGAGAAACGAACGAGATCATGAGCAAGAAACTATTTGTTGGTGGACTGAGCTGGGACACCAACGACGAATCACTCCGGGCAGCCTTCGAGAAGTTCGGAGCGATCGGTGAGGCGATTGTCATCGCGGATCGGGAGACGGGTCGCTCGCGCGGCTTCGGTTTTGTGACCTTCGAGGCAGCTGATAGCGCCCAGGCAGCTATCGCCGAGATGAACGGTGCCACCCTCGACGGCCGCACCATCAACGTGAACGAAGCGCAGGAGCGTGCCCCCCGTGCCGGTGGCGGTGGTGGCTTCGGCGGCGGTGGCCGTGGCGGCGGCGGCGGCGGCGGTGGCCGTGGCGGCCGCGGTGGCCGCGGCGGCGGTGGAGGTCGCGACTACGATCGTGGCGGTCGCTGGTAAATCGCCTCACACGGTTTCGGCCGTGACATAGCTCGAGCGACGGCGAGTCTCCGGAAAGGGGGCTCGCCGTTTCTCTTTGGTGCGTCTCCCGAGAGCGCTGGTGCGTCTCCCGAGAGCGCTGCATCGAACGAACCCATCGGCGCGCCGCGTCTACTCCGCGGTTCCGTCGATCGCAGCGTCCCACTCCGTGGCCACCCCGATGAAGGCACGCGCGCTCTCCGCGGAGCGTCAGGCCGGCCGCCGTCCGCGCCGGCGACCTTTCGTGACCGAAGCGCCCCCTGCCGCGACCACTCCGATCGAAGCACGCGCCCTCGAGGCGAGGCGCTCGAGCCCTCGAAGGGGTTCCTCCGTCGGGGCGCCCCCCAGTTCGTCGACCGCGACCGCGCCATCGTTCGGAGCGCCTCGGGGCAGTACACCAGGGGAGAGGGTCCGCACCTCGGGTGGTGTCGGGCCGGACGAACCACAGCGGCTCCTGGAGACGGGACCGCAGGAGGGAAGAGGGGATGTCGAAGTGGATCCTGATGGCCCTGTTGGGCGCGGCCTTCGCTTGTGAGCGGGAACGCCCCAGGGATGAGACCGGCGGTGAGGTCGGCGCGGAGCGTGGCGCTGAAACCCAGACCGAGCCCAGCGAGACGGGGACCCGCGCCGAAGACGCGGAGGGCGAGATGCGCGAGGGGGCCGGCGACGCCGGTCAGAAGATGAAGGACTTCGGGCGGGACGTGAAGGAAGGAGCGGAAGACGTCGGGCGGGACGTGAAGGAAGGCGCCGAGGATGTCGGCCGTGACGCGGAGCGCGAGTGGAAGGAGCGCACCGGGGAGAAGCGCCAGGGCACGACAGAGGACCGGGCGACAGAGGGCTCGGCGACAGAGGGCTCGGCGACAGAGGCCCCGAGGGCACAAGAGCAGCTCGGCGCCCAGAGCACGGAGGTCGTCCAGGGCGTGCGGCAGAAGCTGATGGACGCCGACCTGTCCCTCGCCGCCAAGAACGTCCAGATCATGGCCGAGGGCGGCAAGGTGACCCTGCGCGGGGACGTCCCCTCCGAGGGGGAGCGCGCTCGCGTGGAGCAGCTCGCCCGATCGGTGCCGGGCGTCACCGACGTGGACAATCGGCTCGAGATCGGCGCTGAGTGAGGCGCTGAGCTCCGCGAGCGGGGGCGCGTCCCTTCTCGAGTGAGGGCGCGCGCCCGCTCCGCGCGGGAGGCGGTCCGCGCGGGAGGCGTCGGCGCGGGCGGAGCCTCCCATCGACGGCTCACGGGTTCCCCCACGGCCTCGCTTCCCGGAGGCGGGAGCTTGGTGGTACAAGGGCCGGTGATGTCCGCTGCGATCCGCGTCCTGCTGCGTCCCCAACGTAAGTCGTCTGGTCCCCGGGGCAGCGCAGTCCTCGGCGCGACCCTGGAGCTCAGCAGTTTTGGCGCCGGCGCGAGCGCCGCGGAGCAAGGGACCTCGAAGCCCGCCTCGCTGGTGTTCCACGCGGCGTACCTGGAGACCGTCCGGGGGCAAGAGCCCTCCTTCGAGGCCTTCGCGACCCTGAGCGGGCAGATCACCCTGCGCAGGAGCGGCCCGCGCTTCGTGCTCGGCCCGGACGACGTCATCGAGTACTCGAGCCCGGACCCGAGCCCCTCGGATCCTCCGCCGCGACAGCTGAACCTCGCCTTCGCGGGCGCGCAGTTCGAGGTGCCCCCGACCAACCTGGCGGTGCGGAGCCTGAGGCTCCCTCCGGCTCCGGGCGGCGCGCGTCACGCGGAGATCGGCGTCGAGCTGAAGATCGCCGGGGAGGTGGAGGCGAGCGTCGCGGCCAACGATCGGCTGGACGTGCCCCTGGCCCCCCTCAGCTTCTTCGACGCGGAGCTGCGCGACGAAAATGACGCCCCCTTGGCAGATCGGGAGCTCGAGCTGCGTATGGTGGACGGCTCCACCCAGAGGGTCCGGAGCGACGCGGACGGGCGCGTGTTGGTCAATCCGGTGATCAAGGGGCCCTGTGAGCTCCGCTGGATCGCGGACGGTGGAGAAGGTTGACGTGTCAGAGGTTCGAGAGCGGATCACGAGCTGGAAGGAGCTGCAGAGCGGCGTGTCCTTGCCCGCGGGGTGCTCCCAGCGGCTGATCGTGCTCCCTTGTTTCGAGTTCGTCTTCGACGCGGGCGCTCCCGACGAGCGGAGCGAAGGGGCGCAGCTGCAGCTCATGGCGTCGGAGTACCTGGTGAGCCTGCCGCTCACGGACGGCGAGGAGCTGGGCGACGGCCTGTTGGGCTTCACGTTCCCGGGTGTGCGCCGAGGGGTCGAGTACACCTTGACCCTCCAGACCCGTGAGGGCGCCACGACCTTGCTCGACGCGGTCACGTTGGACGGCTTTCTGGATGGCGTCGGTGACGAGGACGCCCCCGTGAGCCCCCTCGCGGTCGCCGCCCTCCCGGTCGCCCGAGAGCCCGAGCTTCGGGATCACGAGCGGGTCCTGGGTCCCCAGAGCTCCACGGAGGAGCGCCTCGCGGGCGTGCACGGGCTGCCCGCTCCGACGGGAGTGATGACCGCATGACGGATTGGTGTGTGTTCGTCGCGAAGGACGACACGGGCGCTGCGCTGGCTCCGACCTCCGTCGAGCTGCGGCAAGGGACCAGCAGCCACGCCTTCGGCGACGTCGCCGGGCAGGGGTTGTCCCTCGACCTCGGCGCCATCGCCCCGGGCGCGTACTCCCTGGTCGTGACCCTGCCGAACAGGCCGGAGCTCCCGCTGGCGGTCGGCGTGAAGACCGCGAAGACGGGCAAGCTCGTCTACTTTCGCGGCCGCTCACCGGCGGCGGCGGCCCTGAGCTCCCAGAGCGTGTCGGCGGGCCCGGCGAAGAGCCGCACGCTCCACGTGATCGAGCTCACCCTGGGGAAGAGCCACGAAGAGGTCGTGCTCGTCGCGGGCTGGGACTACAGCGGTGGCGCCAACAACGCCCTCTACGCCAAGACCTGGCGCGACGATCTGTACGCCGGGGAGACCCACGTCACCGGCTCCAAGACCACCATCACGCGGGTCGTGCACGACTTCACGGTCGTCACCCTCTTCGACTTCAAGACGGGCCTCCGCACTCGCTGGTTGAAGGGGCGCAGTGACTGGCACGAGCTCGACTCGGTCCTGCAGGGGACCGTCCCGACGCACACGGCCTCCTACAAGACTCCGGCCAACACCCAGAAGCGCCACGACGACGATTCCATCTCCATCGTCCACGTGTACGACTACATCATCGAGCTCGGGGCGACCGCGCCGCGCTCCTTGAAGCGCTTCGACATCTTCTCCCACGCCTGGGCGGGGGGCCCCATCCTGGTGAACACGGATCAGGACGAGGAGTTCTCCACCGGTGCTCGCCACACGGAGCGGGATCCGGGCGACAAGGACGGGCGAGACAAGGACTTCACGTCCACCAACATGCCCCGTCGGGCGGACTTCAGAAAGGCCTTCGCCTCGGACGGAGTCGCCAAGGTGTGGGGCTGCTTCGCGACGACGGATTATCGCCGCCTCATCCGAGGCGCGGCCCAGGCCCCCGACGAGACGACGCCGTTCACGGTGCGCACGTCCGAGGGCGAGGTCGAGGTGACCGGGGAGCGGGTGAAGAACTTCTTCCGCGTCAGGCTGCTGCCAGAGACGTACATGGGGCAGATGGCCATGGCCGCGGGCATCACCGTCTACGGGGCTCCCCCCGGCATGGGCGCGGACCTGCGCGCCGTCGGCAAAAAGAACTACATGTTCGTGAACCAGTCCGTCTACCGGCTCGAGTACGGGTGGTACAAGGACGCCCTGGGGCTCGAACCCGACGAGAGCGGGCACATCCCGTTCCGGTGACGCGCGGAGGGAGGCCCAGGTGCAATCGGAGTCGTCTCGGGCACACCAGGACCTCGCCCTCCGCCGCTCCACGGTGCCCGGAGCCGTCGGCTCGTTCGCAGCGACGACGCATCGCCGCACCGACACGGTGCCCGGAGCCGTCGAGCGCGCTGCCGTCGGCTCGAACCCAGGGACGACGCATCGCGTCTCCGGCACGGGGCGTCCGCGGTCGTCTCCGTGGGGTTGTCTCGCGGCGATCGCGCTCGCGAGCCTGGTGCCGTCGTGCGCTCGCTCCTCCGGCGAGCAGAGCCGCGTGGACGCCCCCGGCGAGCCCTCCGCGCGCGTCGCACCCCCACCTCCCGGCGCGCCCTCCCATCCCCGCGATCCTTCCGAGACCACGGAAGCTCCCGACGAGTCG
>JAAZAA010000114.1 GCA_012514535.1 Myxococcales bacterium
TCACACAGGGGCGGCTTCACACAGGGGCGGCGCCGCGGTGCGGATAGGTCCAGATTCGGAAGTTGGGAATGAGCATGAAGATTCGTAGAAGCACGATCGTCCCCGTCGTCCTGCTCGCGTCCATCGCGTTGCTCACGGGTTGCAAGAAGAAGGGTAGCTCCGCCGCGGCCGACGCGAGCGCGCAGCTGCAGCAGGGAGGGGTTCCGGCCGGCGGAAACCTGATCAAGAACGCGGATTTCGAGGATGGGACGAGCCTGCCTTGGAACAGCTCTTTCACCCAACCCGCCCATGGAGAGGCGTTCGTCCAAGGCGGCGCCTACTGTCTCCGGGTCGACGATCCCGGCGTGAACGCCTGGGACGCACAGGTCCGTCACCGCGAGATGGTGATCGAGAACGGGCACACGTACACGGTGAGCTTCCGCGCGTGGTCCGACAAGCCGACGCGGCTGCGCTCGAAGGTGGGCATGTCTGGCCCGCCTTACCAGGAGTACTGGACGGACAGCGTCCAGTTGACCCAGGAGCCGCAGACGGTGCAGGGGACGTTCACCATGGGCGGCGCGACGGATCCCACGGCGGAGTTCGCGTTGCACGTCGGGGGCAACATGGCGCAGGGCACCGAGACGCCTTTCACCATCTGCATCGACGACGTCTACCTCAGCGATCCCCAGTTCACCCCGCCGCCGACGACCGCGGCGCGGTCCTTGCCGAACGTGCGCGTGAATCAGGTGGGGTACTTCCCCGGAGCGAGGAAGATCGCGACCGTCGTGACCGCGTCGACGGAGCCCCTCGAGTGGGAGCTGCTCCTCGACGGCCAGCCGGTGGAGAAGGGACAGACGCAGCCCATCGGGGTCGACGCGGACTCGGGGGACAACGTCCACCTCGTCGATTTCACGAGCGTGCAGAAGGCGGGGAAGGGCTACGTGCTCCGGGTCGGCGACGACCGCAGCCCCGCGTTCCAGATTGGCGACGATCTCTACCGCCAGCTCAAGTACGACGCGCTCGCATACTTCTATCACAACCGCAGCGGCATCGAGATCAAGATGCCCTTCGCGCGGGATCCGAAGTGGGCGAGGCCGGCGGGGCACGTCACCAAGGAGAAGGCGGTGCCCTGCGCGAAGGACGCAGGCTGCAGCTACACGCTGGACGTCACGGGCGGCTGGTACGATGCCGGTGATCACGGCAAGTACGTCGTCAACGGCGGCATCTCCGTCTGGACGATGATGAACCAGTACGAGCGCTTCAACGCGCGCGGCACCATCGGCGAGTTCGGGGACGGCAAGCTGAACATCCCCGAGAGCGGCAACGGCGTGCCCGACATCCTGGACGAGGCCCGCTGGCAGATGGAGTTCATGCTCAAGATGCAGGTGCCCGACGGGCAGCCGAAGGCGGGCATGGTCCATCACAAGATCCACGACGAGAACTGGACCGCTCTCGGTCTGGCGCCCCACGACGCGGAGCAGATGATGAGCCGGTACCTGCGACCGGTGTCCACCGCGGCGACCCTGAACCTCGCCGCGACCGCGGCTCAGGCGGCGCGGATCTGGAAGAAGATCGATCCCGCGTTCTCCCAGAAGGCGCTCACCGCGGCGGAGAAGGCCTGGGCCGCGGCGAAGGCCAATCCAGGGGTGTTCGCGCCCGAGTCCGACAGCACCGGCGGCGGCCCCTACAACGACGACAAGCTCGAGGACGATTTCTTCTGGGCTGCGGCCGAGCTGTGGATCACCACGAATGCGGACAAGTACAAGCAGGAGCTCACGGCGTCGCCCTACTGGACGAAGCTGACGAGGGAGGTCGACGGGGTTCCTTCTGCGATGAACTGGGGGACCACCGACGCCCTCGGGACCATCTCCTTGGCCATCGTGCCCAACGGCCTCTCCGCGGCGGAGCTCGCCCAACAGCGGAAGAAGCTCACCGATGCGGCGGATCAGTACCTGGGGCTCATCGCCAAGCAGGGCTATCGCATGCCCTTTGGTGCAGGCGCGAGCGGGACCTATCCCTGGGGTTCCAACTCCTTCGTGCTGAACAACATGATGATCCTGGCGCTCGCCCATGATCTCACGAAGAAGCCCGAGTACCTCGAGGGTGTGATCCTGGGCATGGACTACCTGCTCGGGCGCAACGCGCTGTCGCAGTCGTACGTGAGCGGCTACGGGGAGAACCCGCTGCTGAACCCCCACCACCGCTTCTGGGCCAAGCAGGCGGACGCTCGGTTCCCCGAGGTCCCGCCCGGCGCCGTGTCCGGCGGCCCGAACAGCGGCCTGCAGGACCCGTACGTCCAGGCGGCGGGGCTCAAGGGCTGCGCACCCCAGAAGTGCTTCATCGACCACATCGAGGCGTGGAGCGTCAACGAGATCACGATCAACTGGAACGCGCCCTTCGCCTGGGTCACCGGCTACCTCGACGAGCAGGGACCCAAGGCCAAGCCCGCGAATTGAGCCGATGAACTAGAGGGAGCCTTGCCGCACACGATGGCCTGGCGGCAAGGCTCCTCGCCGGCTTCGAACGAGCGCCGGAAAAATCCGTCCGCAGCACAGCCCGGCGCGGGAGCGGCGTGGCGGAAGAACGCCCGGGATCTCCAGCACTTCCGCCGGTGACACTCCAGCGTCGGCCGTAGTATGGTGCCGCCGCGACGGCAGCGCAGACGGACAAGGCGCTGCCTCGCGGCGTGGGGAGCCAACGCATGGCTCCGTCCGCTCTACTCGTGCCCTTGCATCCTCCTTGCCCATTCCACCGAGAGAATAGACATGCGCTTCGGCCACTTCGACGACGAGAACAAAGAGTACGTCATCACCACGCCCCAGACCCCGTATCCCTGGATCAACTACCTGGGATCGGAAGAGTTCTTCGGGCTGATCTCGAACCAGGCGGGGGGATACTGTTTCTATCGAGACGCGCGGCTCCGTCGGATCACGCGCTATCGGTACAACAACGTGCCCACGGACTCGGGCGGTCGCTACTTCTACCTCAACGAGGGCGGCGACGTATGGTGCCCGTCTTGGGGTCCCGTCAAGAAGGAGCTGGACCACTACGAGTGCCGACACGGCCTCGGCTACACGCGCATCACCGGAGCGCGTAACGGCCTGAGCGCCTCTGTCCTGTTCTTCGTGCCCGTCGGGAAGAACTGCGAGGTGCATCAGGTCACCCTGAAGAACGAGTCCTCCGCGAAGAAGAGCTTCAAGCTCTTCTCGTTCGTCGAGTGGTGTCTCTGGAACGCCCAGGACGACATGACGAACTTCCAGCGGAACTTCTCCACGGGTGAGGTGGAGATTGACGGCAGCACGCTCTACCACAAGACGGAGTACAAGGAGCGCCGCAACCACTACGCGTTCTATCACGTGAACGCGCCCCTGGCGGGCTTCGACACGGACCGCGAGACGTTCATCGGCCTCTACAACGCCTTCGGCGAGGCCCAGGTCCCGTTCAAGGGAGAGAGCCAGAACTCCGTGGCCGCGGGCTGGTCTCCGATCGCCTCGCACGGCCTCGACGTGGAGCTGGCGCCCGGGGAGGAGAAGACCTTCGTCTTCGTGCTCGGCTACGTGGAGGTGCCCCAGGACCAGAAGTGGGAGTCGAAGGGCGTCATCAACAAGACGCCGGCGCGCGAGCTGATCTCTGGCTTCGACACCAAGGAGAAGGTCGCCGAGGAGTTCGGCAAGCTGCAGAAGTACTGGAGCGATCTGCTGAGCAGCTACTCCGTGAAGAGCCCCGACGAGAAGCTCGATCGGATGGTGAACATCTGGAACCAGTACCAGTGTATGGTGACCTTCAACATGTCGCGCTCCGCTTCGTTCTTCGAGAGCGGCATCGGGCGCGGCATGGGCTTCCGTGACTCGAACCAGGACCTGCTCGGCTTCGTGCACCTGGTGCCCGAGCGCGCTCGGGAGAGGATCCTCGACATCGCGGCGACGCAGTTCGAGGACGGCAGCGCGTACCACCAGTATCAGCCGCTGACGAAGCGCGGGAACAACGAGGTGGGCAGCGGGTTCAACGACGACCCCCTGTGGCTCATCCTGGGCACCGCGGCGTACATCAAGGAAACCGGAGATTTCGGCATCCTCGACGAGCAGGTGCCCTTCGACAACGACGAGTCGAAGGCGCAGTCGCTGCTCGAGCACTGCAAGCGCTCCTTCGACCACGTGATCAACAACCTCGGGCCGCACGGGCTCCCGTTGATCGGTCGCGCGGACTGGAACGACTGCCTGAACCTGAACTGCTTCAGCGACACCCCCGGTGAGTCCTTCCAGACCACCGAGAACCGGGAAGGGCGCACCGCGGAGTCCATCTTCATCGCGGGCATGTTCGTGCACATCGGCCCGATGTACGCGGACATGGCGGAGCGTAAGGGGGACAAGGCCGAGGCCGAGCGCGTCCGCAAGGAAGTGGCGAAGATGGAGAAGGTCGTGCTCGAGCACGGCTGGGACGGCGAGTGGTTCCTGCGCGCCTACGACTTCTTCGGCAGGAAGGTCGGGTCCAAGGAGAACGAAGAGGGCCAGATCTTCATCGAGCCCCAGGGCTTCTGCGTCATGGGCGGGATCGGTGTGGAGACCGGCCAGGCGCGGCAGGCGCTCGACGCGGTCAAGGAGCGCCTCGACTGCAAATGGGGCATCGTGCTGAACAACCCCGCGTTCACGAAGTACTACATCGAGTACGGTGAGATCTCGACGTATCCCGCCGGGTACAAGGAGAACGCGGGCATCTTCTGCCACAACAACCCCTGGATCATGATCGCCGAGACGGTGATCGGTCGTCCGGAGCGCGCCTGGGAGTACTACACGAAGATCTGCCCGGCCTACCTCGAGGACGTGAGCGAGATTCACCGCACGGAGCCCTACGTCTACAGCCAGATGATCGCCGGCAAGGACGCGGTCAAGCCCGGCGAGGCGAAGAACAGCTGGCTCACGGGGACGGCGGCCTGGAACTTCGTGGCGGTGTCGCAGCACCTCCTCGGGGTGCGTCCGGAGTGGGACGGCCTCGTCGTCCAGCCGTGCTTGCCCAAGGACGTGCCGGAGTTCACGGTCGTGCGGAAGGCCCGCGGGGCGACCTACACGATCCACGTGAAGAACAGCGGCAAGGCGGGCCCGGCCCAGCTGACGGTGAACGGCAAGAAGGTGGAGGGCAACCAGGTGCCCTACGCCCAGCCCGGCGAGAGCGTGACCGTCGAGTGCGTCGTGTGACGTCAGCCTCGACGAATCAGCGCTGACGCGAGCAAGAGCGGGCGACCCCTCGGAGAGAGGAGTCGCCCGCTTCCTTTTCGGGCCCCTTCGTGTGTTCCGCGATGCATTCTCGATGCGTGTCGCAGGGGAGGCGCGCGTTCCCCATGACTCGAGGGCGACGCGGGCAGCCGTCGTCCAGGCCGCGGGTGTTGCACGCTGCCCGCGCAGCGGGCAGCGCTGCGTGCCGTCAGAAGGGGCGCGCGATGATGAGCACGATGATCGCGAAGAAGACGCCGAGCACCACCGGGTGGACCCAGGACGCGAGCTCGTTGCTCTTGCCCGTGCGGAAGCGCTTCAGCTGCACGCGCAGGAATCCGTGCAGGCCGACGAGCACGAGGACGAGCGCGAGCTTGGCGTGCATGAACCCGGCCCCCTTCAGGATCTGCAGGTTCTCGAAGAGCAGGTAGAGCCCGCCGACGAGCGCGAGGCCGGCGCCGATGTCGAGGATGCGCCCCGCGGCGCCCTCGTTGCGAGCGAAGTCGTCGGAGGTCGCGCCGGCGGCCGCCTTCGTCGCGTGGGTGCGGAGCACGTGCAGGGTGATCAGGGCACCTGCGAACCAGAGCATCACGCCGCACACGTGAAGCGCCATCATCCAGTGATACAGCATGGGTGCCTTGTATCAGCTCGGGGCCACGGCATCACGCGTCGAGCGCCGCCGGAGCGGTGCGGCTCGTCGGTCGCGGGGCGAGGGGAGCCGGGCGTCAGTCTCCGGTGCGCTGCGGGCGGCGCGGACGCCCCCCGAAGAACTCACTGCTGTCGAGGGACTCGTATTTTTCGAGCTGGCGGGGAGAGAGGGCGGCCTTCATCCGTTCGTCCGTCGCGTCCCGGATCTCCCGCAGCTTGTCGCGCCACTCACCGGGGGTCGCGGGGCGGTCCGGGGCGTCCTCGTCGCGCAGGGCCGCGAGCGCCTCGTAGTGCTTCTTCACGATCTCGAAGAGCTCTTGCTGCTGGGACTGGGTGAGGCCGAGCTCTTGGGTCAGGCGCTCGGCGGTGCGCTGGGCACCGAACTGGGTCCGCTGCCGCGTGCGGTTCACTTGTTCCTCCCGGCGTTCGTCGTCGATGCGATCGAGGATGTCTCGCACGGCGGCTTCGAAGACGGGATCCGCGACGTCGGCGGGAGCGGGCACCTCCTCCTGGTCACCTGCGGCAGCGGGCGCCGCGGTGCCCCGCGCCGAGTTCAGCGCGGCGGTGAGCAGGGACACGCGCTGTTCGAGCGAACGGACGCGGTTCGACAAGGTCTCCAGCTCCTGGTCGTCTTGCTCGGCGGAGACGGGGAGGCGGGCCGCCCGCGCAGGGCGCTCCCGCTCGGGGGTGGCGGTCGGGCCCTTGGCCGCGTAGGTCAAGCCCGCGACGCAGCCGAGGAGGGCGCCGACGGCGGCGGGGAGGGCGGATTTCAGCCAGTTCATTCTTCCGGGCACTCCTGGAGCGAGTCCTCCAGCGCCAGCCCGCCGACACACAGGCCAGCGTCGCCGGAGGTGTCCGGCAAACAGAGCTGCTCACCGGGGCACTCGTCGTTGCATCGGCAGCGGGCGGCGCAGGAGCCTTCGTCGGAGATCCCCTGGTCGACGCCGAAGTCGTAGGCGAAGAACGCGCACGCTACGGGAGCCGTCGCCGCGTCCGCATAGCCGCAGCCGCCCGGGGCGCCGACGGTGCAGTTCTCGTCGCACTCGACGATCCCGCCGCCGAAGTCCACGCAGTTGCCGCGACACTCGTCCTCTGCGGCGTTCGGATCGCAGGTCTCCCCGGGCAGCTTCCCGTCGGGGCGCTCCGTGACGCACTCCCCGTAGCGCGGATCGCAGTAGCGGTCGGCGGGGCAGTCGGAGTCGCTGTTGCAGCGGGGCAGGCAGGCGGGGAGGATGGAGCAGGTGCCGTCGAGGCAGACGAGGGGCTCGGGACAGGGTTGGTCGTCGCAGCTCGGTCCGCCCTCGAGCAACAGGGGCTGGCACGAGAGCTCGGCGCGCGAGGCGCACTTGTCCTCCGTGAGGGGCGCGGTGCCGAAGGAGCAGCTCTGGACGCAGTAGCTGCTGTCGGCGGCGAAGGTCACGCAGACGGCCTTCGCGTCCAACGCCTGACACTCCGTGCTCGAGGAGCACGCGGCGGTGCACAGCCCTCCGGGCGCGGTCCCGACGGTGAGCACCGCCTCGCCGTCGTCTGCGCGCAGGCAGGTCCCGCTGGCACACTCGTCGTCGCTTTCGCAGCGCTCGCCGATGCGCGCCTTGCTCGTGCCTCCGGTGCCTCCGCTGGCGGGCGTGACGAGCTTCACGTCGGGGAGGGTGTCGTCACCGTCGTCGCATCCCGCGAACAACCCGAGCGCGAGCAGGAGAGGAAGGGTGAGGGGGAGGAGCGAGGAGCGCATCGTGGAAGGAACTCAGCGGGGAGCGCGGTCCCCGGCTCGAGCTCTTACGCGGATCGCCGAGGTACCTTCCGTCTTTAGCGCCGTCGTTGGGCCGTGTCGCCCCCGGCGCGGGCGCGTTGGCCTGCGTCGGCTGCGCTCGGAAGCTGCCCCTGCGCCGGATCCGCCATCGCAACGAGGGATCGCGGGAAGGCGGCCCTCATCACA
>JAAZAA010000115.1 GCA_012514535.1 Myxococcales bacterium
CAGCGCTGCTCGTTTCCTGCGTGTGTATCCCGAGCCGCGGGACCGGTCATCAGGCCGCGTGGGTTGCAACGCTATTGCATCCACGGTTCCCTGTTGCGAGCGGCGTATCACGGACATCACAACTGCGAGGACGTCACCTCCTACGTCCTCGAAGGCGCCGCGATCCACGTCGCCCAAGAGCCGCAGATCGTGCTCGTGCACGATGCCCGCGCGCAGATCCTTGAACTGCCCCAAGAACATCCACCCGCGCATCGTGAGCAGGGCCGACAGCCCCCCCTCCCGCACCAGCTCCAAGCCCCGCTCCAGGAACGCGGCGTACAGATCCGCCTTGCCCCGGGGGTAGTTCTTCACGACGTAGTCGAGCTCCGTCGTCTTGCTGAGGCCCTGGTAGGGCGGGTTGCCCACCACGACGTCGTAGGTCCCCTCCTGGACCATGCGCACGAAGCGCACCCCGGCCGTCAGCTGCTCCCCGTCGAGCCGGATCCCCAGGTCCTCCGAGGCGGAGTGGCGCGCCAAGAAGGCCTCGAGCTGCGTGAGCACGGAGGCCTTCGCCTCGGCCCGATCCAGCGTCGACGGCTCGTCGCGGAAGCCGCTGTAGAGGTCCCCCTGCCAGCCCTGGGCCTCGTCGTACTCCTGCGCGGCTTCGAGCGCCTCCCCCACCGCCTGATCCACCCGCAACAGCGATCCGAGGAAATCCACCCCCGCCAGCCCCTGCACCAGCCGGAGCGTGAGCTCTTGGGGAACCCGCACCTGCCGCTCCAGCTCCGTCACCAGGTGCGTCAGGGCCGGGTCGTCCTCGGGCAAATTGCCGAGGCGCAGCACGGGCGCCACCAGGTTCAGCCGCGGCAAACGCGCGTCCGCCGCCGTGAGCTTCGCCTTGAGCCACAGCCCCGCGGCGGCGATCTGGATGGCGCGGGGGTCGATGTCGATGCCGTGGAGGTTGTCGGCGAGGATCCACTGGGCGATCTCCGCGTCGCTCCAGCTCGCCCCCCGGTGGCGCGCCTCCTCCCGGTACAAGTTCACCAACAGATCGAAGGCGATCACCAAGAAATGCCCGGAGCCGCAGGCGGGATCGAGGAGCCGGAGCTCGCGCAGGGAGCTCGGCGCCTGGGCGACCGCGTCCGCGGGCAGGGGCTGGACGACGTAATACTTCCAGGCGTCCTCGAGCCCCGAAGCGATGGGCATCAGGGCGTCGGGGGGCACCTCGCCGGCCTCGCGCTTCGCGCGCCACGCGGCGCGGCGCTCCTCGAGCGCGGGGAGCACGGCGTCGGCGTCCGGGGTCCAGCGGTTCTTCTTGCAGATGCAGAGCCAGGTGAGGCCGAGGCTGTTCTGGAGCAGCCACTCGACCATGTAGCGCTCCGTGAACATCTGCGTCTTGCTGGCGATCTCGTGGGGCTCGACCTTGCCGCCGCCGGCGATCTTGGCGTCGAGGCGCTCCCGCTCGGGGTCGTTCCAATACTGGTAGACCCAGCCGAGGGTGGTGTCGTCGCCCCAGGCGGCGTCGAGGGCGGGGTCGTTCACGGCGTCGATCACGTCCGCGAGGGTCCGCGCCGGGATGGGGAACAGGGGCGTGAGCCCGACGGGCCCGAACAGCCCCGGCAGCTCCAGGGCGTACTCCGCGAACACCACCTCGAGCAGCTCCCGGTAGCCGCGGGTGTCGTCGCCCGACAGGGTGGAGGACGCCAGGGGCCCGGCGTAGTGCACGAACTCCTGCTCGTAGGCGGCGCTCTTGGAGCCGCCGGTGATCAGCGCGGGCCGCAGCACCCCGTGGTGCTCGAGGATGCGCAGGAAGACGAGCCGGTTCACCAACGTGTGCGCCGCCTCGGTGACGGCCTGCCCCAGGAACCGCGCCCGGAGCTCG
>JAAZAA010000116.1 GCA_012514535.1 Myxococcales bacterium
CCCCGCGCGTCGCATCGCGTCTCCCGCAGCCCCACCACCGCGCGCCCCGCGCGTCGCATCGCGTCTCCTTGTCGCGGTGTCGGACGCCGCGCCCTTGATCCTGGCTCGCTCTGGTCGAATCCTTGAAGAGTCATGGACGGGGTGAGGACGACCAGCGAGTCGATGGTCGAGCGCGTGCGTGAGCTCGGGCCCTTCGCGGACGTCGACGACGCTCGCGGTGCGCTCGTCACGACCTTGGAGGTCCTCGGGGAGTGCCTGTCGCGGGACGACGCGCGCGCCTTGGCGGGAGAGCTCCCCGAGCCGCTGGCAGCGCACGTGAGCGCCGGCGGAGGTGTCTGCGCGCCGCGGCAGATCTACCAGCGGGTGGCCCATCGACGGGGGCTCCGTCAGGGGGTGGCCCTGGAGCAGGCGCAGATCGTGGGGCAGGTCCTCGCGGAGTCCTTGAGCCGTCCCACGCGGGAGCGCCTCCGCCGGCACGCGCCGGAGCTCGACGAGCTGCTCGCCAGCCCCGCCACGGACACGGCTCCCCCCGCGCCCGCCGCTGAGCCCGGGGCGGGCGAGCCTCCGACGGGGCGTCCGGAGATCGTCGCCCACGAGCACTCCGTGGCGCGCTCCGACGATCCCCATGGCGACACGAAGCTGTCGAGCAGCCGCGGCCTGACGCAGGAGCGGGAGGGGCGGTCTCTCGCGACGGCGCGTCCGCCCCGTCGCTGAGCTCCGATCTCCTTCCCGTGGCGGCCCCCGTGATGCCCCCCGTGATGGCCCCCGTGGATGATGGGTGCTCTGGCTCCCGTGGAGGCAGGTGCCCTGGTTCCCGTGGGGGCGGGGGGCGCACGCGGTTGGCCGAACGAACGAGAGCTGGCAGGCTCTCCGCCGTGCACGGCTCACGGCGCGTCCCCGCGGTCCTGATCGTCGGCGCCTGCTGCGTGGTGCTCGCCGGGATCCTGTGGGCGCTGTTTGCCCACGAGCTGCACACCGACGGGCGCTCGCCGAGCCGGGTGCTGCCGCCCTTCGAAGCCGAGGGCTACTACCGGGCGCAGACGTGGTTCATCGCGCCCGCCCTCCTGGGCCTGTGGGGGGTGCTGTCGCTCGTCGCGCATCGCCTCACGGGGGGCGCGGGGCGCGGCACCCTCGTGGGCCTCGCCGGTTGGCTCGGCGTCGTCTACGGCCTCGCCTTGCTCCTCGCCTTCGTCGGCCCCGAGTGGCTCGTCTACCGGCGAGACGGCATCGAGGGCCTGCGGGCGGCGGTGCGGGTGACGGCGCCAGCGTTGGCGGCCCTGACCTGGCTGGGGGCGACGCTCGTGCTCTGGAGGGTGCGGGGCGCCTCGCCGTCCCGCGCCACGACGGCGGCCTTCGCGGCGCTGCTGGTCCAGGCGGCGCTGGGCGCGCCGTTCCTCCGTTGAGGCCGCTCGAGCGCTACTCCCCGGCCTTCGTGGCCACCGCCTCGAACACCTCCCAGGGGACCTCGATGGGCGTCCCGTGACGGACGCCCGGGAAGAACACCGAGTCGCTGATGTCGTTCCAGGCGGCGGGGGAGTCCAGCGCGCCCGTCGTGGTCGCCTCGAGGGCGCCATAGGCGCCCTCACCGTACTTGTCGAAATAGATGAAGAGACTGCCGTCGCGCTCCAGGAAGGACGGTCCCTCCGCCGCGTAGCTGCCCGTGAGCGGCGCGGAGGGATCGACGGTCCAGGCGTCGGGCCCGTAGAGGTGGGGAGAGACGAGCGCGCGGAGGTTCTTCTGCCCGTCCGCCTCGTCCTTGATCACCATCAGGTACTCATCGCCGCGATCGTAGATGGTAGCGTCGATGAAGTTCCTGCCGGGCCGCGAGTAGAGGATGGCGGGCTCGGTGAAGGTCTCGAAGTCGGAGGTGAGGACGTAATAGATGTCGTGGGGATCGGGGTTCGGGGTGAGATCGACGGGTGAGGACCAGAAGATCATCGTCTGGCCGGACTTCGCGTCGTGGAAAGTCTCCGGGGCCCACACGTGCTCGACGTTCAGATCCACGGTGATGTAGGCAGGCTCGCTCCACGTCACGAGGTCACGTGAGGTCGCGTGCCCGAGCCCGCGATCTTGGACGCAGTTCGCCTCGGCCCAGGGCACGCAGCTCGTCGTCCAGACCAGGTGGTAGAGCCCGTCGGGGGTGAGGGACAGGTGCGGATCCCGGAAGGAGCCGCCTCCGACGGAGGCCGGCAGGAACACCTTGCCGGCGCCGATCGCGCCCCAGTGACGCCCATCGTGGCTGTGCGCGAGGCGGAGGCCATCGCCCCGCCCCTGGGTCACCTCGATGAAGTAGGCGAAGAGGTAGTTCTTCTGATCGGGGCGGCCGTGCCGATAGAGGGAGGTGACCTCCGTGGGCGTGAGGACACGAGGCACCAGGCCGAGGTCGTCGATGGCTCCGTCCCAGGGATCGCTGGCGCTGCCGTCGTACAGGCCGCGACCCACGCTCAAGCCGCCGGTCGCCTGGAACACGCCGTCCGGGCACGTCGTCTTCCCCGAGAGCACCCCGTCGACGTAGAGCCGCTGCTCCCCCGTCGAGGCGTCATGGGTCCCGACGACGAAGTACCATTCGCCCGCGCGCGGACGGATCTCACCGGTCGCGACGCAGGCGGCGGTGCTCGTCGAATCGCCGGAGAACGTGGTGAAGGAGAGGCGCTCGTCGTCGCGTTTCTGCAGGTAGAACGCGCTCACGGCGCTGCCGTCCATCCCGACGAAGGTGTCGTAGCCGTCGAGCCGATCCAGCTTCACCCAAGCGGAGACGGAGAAGTCCTGGGATGTGTCGAGGATCGGGGAGCTCGTCCCCGCGATGCCCTCGAGGCCCGAGACGAGCAGCTCGTTCCCGTTCGTCCCGGCGGAGACGGTCGCTCCGGTCAGCTCGAGCTCCGCCTGTCCCACGGTCGGGAGGACGCGCTCACCGGAGACCGTCTCGAAGTCCCAGTACACGGCGAAGTCCTCGAGGAGCTCGTCGATGTCGCGCCCCCCCGGCGAGCCACCGGTGCCCCCGGGCGCCGCTCCACCTCCCCCCTGGGAGTTTCCCGCAGCTCCGCCCGTCGTCGCGTCGCTGCCACCCGCGCCGACGTCTGCCCCGCCCGTCGACGGCGGGGAGCCTTCTCCTCCTGGCGCTGCAGGCTCCCCGCCGCACCCGCCCAGGAGCAGGCACAACGAGAAGAAGGGCAGCCGCACGGCACAGTTCAAACGCCCCAAGGCGGCCAGGATACAGGACCCCCGGAGCGAGCGCCAAGCGCGGTCTGCGGGGCCGCGGTCCACAGGGGCCGCGGTCTGCGGGGCCGCGGTCCTCAGGGCGAAGCTCGCTGCGAGCGGGGTCAGCCGCTGGCGCCGCGCTTGCCGATCCCGAATCTCGCGTCCAGGGAGAGGCTCCCCGAACCGAAGATCGTGAAGACCAGCAGCAGGACCAGGACGAGCCCCGCGAGCTCGAGGGACTGTCCGGGCTGCATCAGGCCCTCCTGCCAGTGGATCAGGAACACCGCTCCCAGCAGAAGCGGCACCTGCGCCGCCGCCGCCAGCCGTGTGAACCACCCGAGGGCGAGGAAGATGCCGCCCCCCAGATGGACGAGCGCCACCAGGTGCCCCAAGGCCACGGGCGCGAACCACCCGGAGCGGTCCATCCATTGCACGAACACGGACTGGTCCGCGACGAACAGGATGCCCCGCACGAGGAGCGCCACCCCCAAGTAGATCCGGACCAGATCGAGCCCGAGTCCCCGTCGCTGCGCGAGCGCGGCGCCCCATTCCCGGGCTCCCCCTCGCACGAACCCCTCGCGCCACCGCGCGAGGTTCCCCCACGTCGTCGTCGCCACTTTGCGGCCCCTCCCTACCGTTGCCGTCGGCCCTCGACCGAGGTGACTGACCTCCGAGGCCGTCGAACGCCCGCGGCGCCCGCCGAGCTCGGTTCGTCGCCTCCTGCGCCGCGCGTCGACGTTCGCGCGACGCCCTTCATCCATTGTAGCACGCGGCTCACCGGAACACGGAGCAGCACGTGCGTGGCACCGCGCGATGGCGCCCGACGCCGAGGAGCACGCGGGGGCGCGACCTGCGCCGATGCTCGGCCCGAGCCGCTCGGCTCGCGGGCGCACCGCGCAGCGTCGCGCACGCAGCGTCGCTCACGCAGCGTCGCACTGCGCCATGGCGTCCACGTGGGCGCTCAGCGGTACTCTTCCAGGAGGTGCCCGGAGAGGTGCCGGAGCTCCGCCTCCGCCTGGACGAGGTCCACCTTGGCGCGCGCCACGCGCAGCCGCGCGCGACGCAGGTTGTCCTCCGCGACGAGCACCTGCATGGGGAAGCTCTGGCCCAGCTCGAAGCGGGTCCGCTCCGCCTCGTAGGCCTGCGTCGCGGTAGCCAAGGTGCGCTCCGCGAGGGCGAGGCGCTCGCGCGCGACGTGCTCGCTGTTGACGGCTCGATGCGCCTGCGCCGCGATGCGCGCGCGGGCTGCCTGGAGGTTCTGCTCGGCGATCTGCACCGCGAGCAGGGCCGCCGAGCGCTCCGCGCGGCGGCGCGTGTCGTCCAGGGGCAGCTCCATCGCCAGGCCGACGTACCCGGTCATCCAGGACATCTGCCCCGCCCGCTGCGCGGCGCCGGGCACCCCCGAGCTCACCCCCTGGCTCTCCACGAAGCTCTCGAGGTCGAGGCGGGGGCGGGCGTTCTCACCGGCGATTTGAGCTCGGGTCCGCGCCAGGCGGGCCTGGCTCTCGAGCTCCGCCAGCTCGACGCTCCCCGCGCGCAGAGCCGCCTCGACCTGCGCGGGTGAGGCGGGGCTCGCGGAGGGATCCGGGTCCGACACCGCGGCGAGGCGGTGGCTGTCGTCCAGGCGCCCGAAGAGACGCCCCAGCTCGAGGGCCCACTGCTGCCGCTGGTTCTCGGCCATCACGATGGCCTCCTCGATCTCGGCGACCCGAGTGGCGAAGGTGTGGATGTCCGCGACGGCCAGGGCGCCCAGCCGCGCTTGCTGCTCGGCGGCGCGGTGCTGGCGCACGGCGAGATCCAGGGCCGCTCGCTCGATCGCCACGCTCTGGGTCGCGAACCAGAGCTCCCAGTAGGTGACGAGCACGTCGCGCACGAGCCCGCTGAGGAGACGCGCCTGAGAGTTCTCCGACAGAGTCCGCCCCACCCGCGCCGCGCGCAGCTCCGCTTCGCCCACGCGGGTGCCGGCACCCCGGAGCAGCGGCTGCGTCAAGGACGCCCGGGCGCTCACCCCGAACCCCTCGCCGAGGCTCCGTCCGCCGGAGACACCCGCGCCGACCGCGTCTCGCTCGAAGCGCTCGCCCTGGATGCGCAGCTCGCCGACGGTCCCCGTCGGGAAGAGACGTCGCAGGGCCGCGCCGACGGAGTACGAGCGCGCCAGGCTCGAGGTCACGGTGTCGTCCGGGGAGAGCCGGGGGATCTCGCGGGTCGTGTAGCCGGCGTCCGCCTGGAAGAGGTAGGGATAACGTCCCTCCTCCGCGAGCACGGTTTGGCCCGCCTGCTCCACGCCCAAGGAGGCCGCCTTGAGCTCCGGGTTGTGGGTGAGGGCGAGCTCGACGGCGGCGCGCAGGTCGATGGGGACCGTGTCTTCGCCCAGGACGCTCGACGGAGCGGCGCTCGACGGCGCGGCGTTCGGAGGCGCGGCGGGTCTCCCGTCGGCGCCCGGCGTTGCCGCTGCCCTCGGCGCGGCGCGGACGCCGGGTTGCCCTCCTGCGCTCGGCG
>JAAZAA010000117.1 GCA_012514535.1 Myxococcales bacterium
CCGACGACTTTGCCGTCGACGTCCCGATCGGGCACGTACTGCGCGTCCACCCAGCGGAGCTGGCCGCTGCGGTGGGGCACTTGCATCTCGAAGCGCACGTACTCACCGTTCAGGGTTCGTTCGATATAGGGAGTAATGAAGGCGTCGAGGCTCTCCCCGAGCAGCTCGGGGGCGAGCCGCCCGACGATTTCCTCTCTCCCTTTTCCGAACCACGCCTCGTAGTACTGGTTGACGAAGCGATAGCGTCGGTCCCGATCCAGGTAGGAGATGAGCGCCGGGGCCGCGTCCGTCACGAGCTCCAACAGGTGCAGCCGCCGCTCGGCGCGCTCGCCTTCCCTCTGCACGCGTCGGGTGAGTCGGCGCGCGAGGCTGGCCGCCAGCAGCGCCGCGGCGATGGCGATCCCGTAGATCCCCATGCCGACGAGCTCTCCTTGGGTCGTGAGCTCGAACCGCCCGCCCGGCGCGACGAAGAGGTACCAGGATCCGAACAGGCCCAGGGCGGCGGCAGCCAGGAACGCGCCGGGGCGCACCAGCACGACGAGGGGCAGGAGCGCGGCGGTCGCGAGCAGGAAGACCATGTGGTCCCCGAGGATGTCGCGGAGCATCCAGCGGATCGCCAGGGCGACGCCGACCGTTCCCAGGGCGGCTCCGTAGTCGAGGAGCGCGCTGCGCCTCGAGAGTCCCTGCGTCGAGTGTGACCAAGCGGGAACGAAGCTCCTCCTGGGTTCCGCTACCCTCCACTTGGGGATCTGTCCTTGGGCGACCACTGGGTCAAGCTGAGGGGGCGAGGGGAGGAGGAGTCAGGGGAGCGGGACGGGGTTGGCGTAGTAACGCACGACCGCGTCCTCGAACTGGCCACCGTCGGTGGTGATGTAGGTTTGTCCGGCGGCGCCCGTCCCGAAGCACGCGCCGAGCCCGCCGACGTCGACGAACTCCTGCACGTTCTCGAAGAGGTACTTCACACGGTTGTCCCGGTAGCGGCCCGGCTCCCCGCCGGGGGTGTCGCTGGGGACGCCGAAGGGCAGCTGCCACCAGAGGACGGGTTTCTTCATCTCGTCGAACAGCCGACCCACCCAGTCGAGGTGCTCGTGGAAGTTCGGGGAGGTCTGGTTGGTCTCGTCCCAATAGAACTTGCCGCCCCGCTGGCACTCGGGGAGCTCGCCCGCCTCGAAGCAGCCGGCGTCGCGATCGAGCATGTCGATGACGACGATGTCCGACTCCGCGCCTCCGCAGGCGTTCAGGAACTCACCGACGGCGACCGGATCGGGATCCGCCCAGAGGGATGCGTGCAAACCGATCACCACCTGGGGCGCGTAGGTGCGGGCCAGCTTGACCCAGCAGCGCCCCACGCCGGAGACGTCGCCGGGCAGGTCGGAGCACTCCTCGTGGAGCAGGGCGGCCTGCTTGCTCGGATCACCTCCCGTCGCCTGCTGCGCGAAGCCCCAGAAATCCGGCTCGACGTGGACGAGCGCGGGGGCGCCGAGATCCTCTCCGAGGCGCTGGAACAGGAGCTTCGCCGCGTCCCAGTAGGGACCCATGAAGTCGGGCTCCGTCAGCACGTCGAGGCGGTTTTCGCCCCACGCGGCCATCCCATAGACTGTGCTCATGGGCGTGACGCCGTGCTCCACGTCGACCTCGCCGATGATGTACGGGAACCAGCCGCCCTCGTTCCAATCGGTCCAGCCCCCTTCGCCCATCAACCCGACCAGGTAGATGTAGTGCAGGTCGAGGGTGGCCGGCAGCGTGTGCACCCCGGCCTCGCTCCAGTCGTAGCTCTCGGGCAGGTCGTTGCCCATGCCGATCAGGAAGTTGGGTTCGCGCCCCAGCCGTCGCGCGATGTCGGCCGCGCTCGAGTCGCCGCCGCCGGGTCGCGCGCCGCCCGAGCCGCCAGAGGAGGAGCCGCCGCCGTCCGCGCCGCTGCGGCCGCCATCGCCGTCGGGCCCGCCGGTCCCGCGTCGCCCACCGCTCGCGCCCGGGCCCTCATCGCCCGCGGAGCTCCCGTCGGACGAGCCGCAGCCGAGCGCCAGGAGGCCGCCCAGGAGGGCGCCGAGGAGGGCGCTGCCAGGCCGAGGAACAAGCCCGGAGCTGCGGCGAGGAGCGGGGGAGGTGAGGTGCCGGAGGGGTGCCATGATGCGCGAGGATAGAGCCGCGGCGACGAACGAGTCCATGCGCGATCCGTCCGTGCCGACCGCGTCTGGGCTGCGTCTGGTCCGGCCCGCGCGCCGGGCGCCCGTGAGGTGATAGGGGGCTCGCGGATCGGGGGCTGGCGGATCGGGGGCACGGGTCGCGTGTCACGGGGCGAGACGATCGTGCTCGTCGGAGGAGGACGGAGGAGGGACCTCCGCGTGAGGTCGGTCGAGGACCTCGCGGACCTTCTCGAGCAGGGCGTCGGCGGTGAAGGGTTTGGCCAGGAAGAGCCCCTCGTGATGGGCCACGGTCTCGCGCACGAGGGAGTTCTCGGGGTAGCCCGACACGTACAGGACTCGCAGCGCGGGGCGCGTGGCCGCCAAGCGCTCCGCGAGCTCGACGCCGCTGATGCGGGGCATGACCACGTCCGTCAGCAGCAGGTGCAGCGGGCCCTCGTGTTGCTCCGCGATGAGGAACGCCTCCCCCGCGTTCTGCGCTTCGAGCACCGTGTATCCGTTCCGGCGCAGCACGGTGGCGACGAGGGTGCGCACCTGCTCTTCGTTCTCGACGAGCAGGATGGTCTCGTCGCCGCCGTGGTGGGGCTGTGGTGCGGCGTCGGACGGGCGGCTCTCGCGCTCCTGCTCCGCTCGGGGAAAGTAGATCTCGATGCGGGAGCCCGCGTTCGGTCGGCTGACGATCTCGATGTGGCCCCCGCTCTGCATCACGGTCCCCCAGACCATGGACAGTCCCAGGCCCGTTCCCCGGTCCGGAGCCTTCGTGGTGAAGAACGGCTCGAACACGCGCGCTCGGGTGGCGGCGTCCATACCCACGCCCGTGTCCGTGACGGACAGCAGCACGTAGGAGCCCGGTCCGGGGCCACGGGTCGGCGCGGCGTCCGCGTCGATGGAGACGTTGCTCGTCTCCAGGGTCAGCGTGCCGCCTCGAGGCATCGCGTCGCGGGCGTTGATGACGAGGTTCATGAGCATCTGCTCGAGCTGCCCCGGATCCGCGCGGATGGCGTCGAGGTCCGGCGCCAGGTGGAGGACGACGCTGATGTCGTCGCCCACGACCCGCCGCACCATGCGATGGGTCGTGCTCAGGGTCTCGTTCAGATCGAGCTGACGCGGGCGGAGCACCTGCCTGCGGCTGAAGGCGAGGAGCTGGTGGGTGAGCTCACCGGCGCGCTGGGCGGCCCGGGCGATCTGCGCGAGATCGGGGCGGAGAGGGCTGTCCGCGTCGAGGCTGCCGGTGATGAGCTCCGTGTAGCTCAGGATCACGGAGAGCATGTTGTTGAAGTCGTGGGCGACGCCCCCGGCGAGCTGCCCCACCGCTTCCATCTTCTGGGACTGGCGGAGCTGTTCCTGGAGGGCCCGGCGCTCGTCGATGTCCTGGATGGCGCCGGTGACGCACACGATCTTGCCCTGGGGATCCCGCTCCGCCTGCCCGATGATGCGGGTCCAGATGCGCTTGCCCGTCGCCGTGACGAGGGGGGCCTCGAGGTCGAAGGGGGTCCCCTCGCGGAGGCACTCGTGCACGGCGTCGGCCACGGACTCCCGGTAGGCGGGATCGCAGTAGTTGAGCCCCTGGTGCAGATCGAGGGCCGCGTTCGCGGGCAGACCGATGATGTCGAAGGTCTGCTCCGACCCGATCAGCCGGAGAGAGGGCGCCTCGATGCGCCAGGCGCCGAGTCGCGCCGTTCGACCAGCCATGCTCAGGAGGGCCTCGCTCGAGCGGAGCTTCCGCTCCGTCTCCGCCTGCTCGAAGGAGCGCGCCAGCATCTCGCCGATGGAGCGCAACAGCTCGACCTCCTCCGGCAGGAACGTGTCGGCGGGCTCGGCGGGGGGCGGGCGGACGTAGACGACCTCGACGAGGCCCCGGGGCGCCGCACCCTCGGGGACCGAGCCGAAGGTGTGGCTCAGCTTCCAAGGGCTCTCCGCGAAGCCGGGCGTCTGCGCCGTGACCTCGTCCCAGCGGAGGCGGGCCTCGCACAGATCCGGGAACTGCCAGCCGCCGGGCAAGAGCGAGACCAGCTCCGACAACAGCTTGGGCTGGGGGAGCGGGTGGCCGCGCAGGGCCCGCGAGATGGCGTGCAGGGTGCCCAGCTCCTTGACGCGCTCCTGGAGGGTGGCCACCAGACGTCGCCGCTCCCGTGCCGCTTCGACGGAGTCGACCGCGAAGGCGATGTCGTCGGCGAGGGCGGCGAGCACCCGCTCCGCTTCTCCTCGGAAGTACCCGATCTTCGAGGAGTAGATGATGAGCACGTCGTGAGTGGGGCGCCCCTGGCGGCGCATCGGGAACGCGCCGCAGGAGCGGAACCCGCGCGCCAGCGCCTCCTCCTTGGAGAAGAAATCCGGATCCGTGGCGATGTCGTCGGTGATGGCGGGCTCGTTCGAGCGCAGGGCCCGCCCGGTGGGGCCCCAGCCGAAGCGCGGGTCGCGCAGCCGCAGGTGCAGCCCGTCGAGGTAGCCGTCGTCGGTGCCGAAGCGGGCCAGCACGTCGACGTGATCGCGGGAAGGATCGTGGCGGCCCACCCAGGCGAGCCGCGCGAGCCCCTGTTCGACGGCGATGCGGCACGCGACCAGGTAGAGGCTCTCCGTGTCGTGGACCCGGGCGATGGCCTCGTTCACTGCGCTGGAGACGGAGTACAGCTGCGCGATCTCCCGGGCGCGCTCCTCGCTCCTGCGCAGAGACTCCTGGGCACGGTCCCGGAGGATGGCCAGCGACGCGAGGTGCGTGGCCGAGCGGACCGCGGCTTCTTCGTCGGCGCTGGGGTGGCGAGGCTCGGGGTAATAGATCGCGAAGGTCCCCAGCAGGGCGCCGTCCGAGGAGAAGATCGGGCTCGACCAGCAGGCGCGGAGCCCGTGCGCCTCCGCCAGCTCGCGGTACGGATCCCAGAAGGGGTGCGTGCGGATGTCCTCCACGACGACCCGGGCTCGCCGGAAGGCAGCCGCCCCGCAGGAGCCCTCCAGGGGACCGATGCGAGAGCCATCGAGGGCCCGCACGTAGGCCTCCGGCAGATGCGGCGCGCTCCCGTGATGGAGCGTCTGATCGCGCTCGTCGTAGAGCAGGATCGAGCACAAGACGCCCCGCCCGCGGGACTCGATGAGCTCGACGATGGCGTCCAGGATCGTGGTGAGGGGAGCGCCGCCTGCCAGTTGCTCGAGGATGCGCCACTGGGCCGCTTCGAAGGATGATTCCGTGTCGCTTTCGTCCACGCCCCCGCCTCGCTCCTGCGCCGCTCCCCACGCGACGTCGGTGCCCCGAGTTTCGGAATGGCAGGAACTCTCCTGCGCAGCAAGCGGCTCCGCGGGCGACGTTGGGTTCGCTCGCCGCGGCGCGCTCGTCCGTCGACCCTCCGGGGCCATCCTTCCCCATGAGGTCAATGGGTCCGCGTCTACCGGCCGCCCGGGCGTCGCGAGGGTTGGTCGAAGACCCGAGCTCGACGGGCGCGCCCGCGCCTCAGGTGTCGGGGATGCTGGGAGGAGTCAGGCGTGGCCGCGACCGGTCACGATGGGCGAGAGCGACGGGCCCGCGAGCTCGAGGTCCTCGCGGGTACGGTGCCCGGCGTCGGCGGCGACCGCGCGTCCCAGGGTGGCGAGCAGGTCCGAGAGCGCCTCGGGGCACAGGCGCAGGGTGAGCACCCCGAGCTGCAGGTGCATGACGCCGCAATCACATCGATCGACGGCCGCCACGGAGCCCTGGGCGAGGCGGACCTTGCGACACTGATGACCACCGCTCGTCGCGTCTTGGGGGCGCATCGTCCGTTCCACGAACGGCGAGGGAAGGGCTGCCCGGGTCTTGGAGCTGCGGCTCATGGCTTCACCGCGCCCCTTCCGATGGAACGTCGCCCAGGCCGCGCGTGACGCAGGAGGAGGCGGAGCAGGACCACGAAACGACCGACGGGTCCGCATCGATGGCGCCCGCCTGGTAGAGGTACATGCCCTTGGCCTTCGCGATGATCCCGAGGGCGCCTCCCCAGTGCGCTTCGCTGCCGTAGGCGGTGTCCTCCGTGAGCGTCGTGAAGTCGGAGCAAGTGGCGCCGTTCACACCATCCACCCACAGGACGAACCGCGGAGCGCGATCCACGGCGCCGTCGCCGAGGTCGAAGCACAGGGTGGAGGGACCGCCCGTGAAGGAGTGGTCGCCGGACAGGGTGGCGGAGGCCTCGCCGAACGACACGTGCACGTCCTTGGGGGTCCCCGAGTAGAGCATGATCTTGAACTGGTCCGCGGCCAGCGGCCCCTGGGTGCTCGTCGGGGGTTCGTCGAAGCCGAGGAACAGCTGCACCGACGTGTGCCCGGCGCCCGCGTCCACGTTCTCGAGGCGCACGTGCTGGGGGGCTCCGTCGGCGGGGCGGCACACCTCGACGATCTGGGCGGTCCCGTTCGCTGCCAGCGTCGTCCGGCAGCCTCCCTCCGGCTGAGGAGGCTCGTCAGCGTCGGACCCGCCCCCCGTGTCCGCTGCGCCCGCCTCTCCGCCGAGGCCGTCCGGCGCGCCACCGCCGGTGCCCTCTTCGTCGATGGGGGCGTTGGTGTCGCCACCGCTGGCGGAGCTCCCTCCGGTGCTCTCCCCGGAGCGGCCGCCGGCTCCGTCCGGGTCGTCGCTCGAGGCCGAGCTCGACCCGCTGCAGGACGCCAGCAGGAGCAGAGGAAGCAAGAGGGAGGGACGACGGAGGTCGAGGAGAGAGCGCATGGAAAACTCGTTCGGCGAGGGGCCAGCCGGGGACGCGGCCGGCGCGTTGATGGTTCACGCCCCCCGGCCGCGGGTGCCGGGCACACCCGGGGAGGGCCGCCGCAAGCTAGTGGATGTCGCAGAAAATGAAAATCAATTTCATCACGGTGACGGGAGACGGTGTGATTGGTGGTGGAAGTCCGGATTGTTGGGATCACTCCGGGCGCTTGTTGAAAAGAATTTTCATTTTCATCTTGAGGGGGCAGCTCGCTCGGACTATCTCAGGCGCCGCCCCTCGCGAGCGGGTCGTCGCTCGCAGCGCTCCGTCATGGCTCGTCCCCCCGTGCGCTCCAGACGTGTCCACGTCGTCGTCCTCACCCTGCTCGGCCTGCTGTCGAGCAGCCCTGCCATCGCGCAGGGGGAGGTGAGCGCGCCGCGCTTGGCCCGCTGGGTGGACGCGGATCTGCCCCCGGAGGTGTCCCTGGGCGCGCGGGGACTGCGGGTGGGCCTGCACCTGCTCGTCACACCCACCGGAGAGGTGGGGGAGGTGCAGGTCGTGGAGCCCCTGGGTGCGGTGATCGATCGGGCGGTGGAGTCCGCCGCTCGGCGGCTCCGCTTCGTGCCCGCCCGACGAGGAGGGCGGCCCGTGGCGGCGCGCATCGCCTACGCCTACGAGGTGGGCGGGGATCCGCTCCTTCGGGCGTCGCGTCCCTGGGAGGAAGCGGACGCTCACCGAACCTTGGAGCCGGCGCTCGCTTCTCGCGGGGGGGGCTCCGCCAAAGCGACGTCGCCCGCCGAAGCGACGTCGCCGGCAGGAACGTTGCTCGGCGCCAGATCGCCCGCAGCGACGTCGCTCGCAGGAGGGTCGCCTGCAGATCCACCGCTCGAGGTGCCCCGGGCGGAACCCGAAGAAGAGGAGATCGTCGTCACGGGGGCCCGCATGGGGGAGCGCGCGGCGGACGCGGTGGTCGCCACGGACGTGATCCGTCGGCGCCAGCTGGAGGAAAATGGCTGGCGCACCGTCGCCGAGGCGTTGGAGGAGCAGCCGGGGGTTCAGGTCGTGCGCTCCTTCCGCGGCGCGGAGCTGTGGCTCCGTGGGCTCGGCCCCCGCTACACGCTCGTGCTCGTCGACGGCAACCGCGTCCCCGGGCGCTCCGGCGGAGCCATCGATCTCGAGCGCTACGCGAGCCAGGGGATCGAGCGCGTCGAGATCGTGCGGGGACCGAGCTCGGCGCTCTACGGCTCCGACGCCATCGGCGGGGTCGTGAACATCATCCCCCGCGAGCCCAAGGGAGAGCTCGAGGCGGACGCGCAGGCGCGGATCTCGAGCAACTCCCACGACGGCAGCGCCCGCATCTCGGGCCAGCCGCTGGCGGGGCTCGGCGTCGAGCTCGAAGGGGGGCGGCTGCACACGGACGCGATCCCCGGGCAGGAGGGCCCCGCCACCAGCGCCAGCGCGCGGACCCAGAACTTCGTCGGGGGCGCGGTCACCTGGGGCGAGCCCCGGCGCAATCAGCTGCGTCTGGAGTCGGATTACGTGCGGACCGAGCTGGTGGGGGTGGACGCGGGCGCCGCGGGCGCGGTGTTCGATCGCACACAGCTCCAGGAGCTGGCGCAGTTCGCCCTGCGCCAGCGGTTGTCTCGAGGCATCGTGCAGCTCGAGCAGCGCCTCGCCTACAGCATCTACCGGGAGCAGTATCTGCTCGATCAGCGGGGGGCCAGCGCTCTCGACTCCGTCGAGGAGAACCGCGACCAGGTCGCGCACCTGAGCTCGGTGCTCCGGATCGAGGGCAGCGCGCGCCACCACACGACCGTGGGCGGTGAGCACCTCTTCGAGCACATGGAGGCGGAGCGCCTCGCGGAGCCGGGGCGCCGCACGCGCTCGGCGCTCTTCGCTCAGCACGAGTATCGCCCCCTCGATGGGCGCCATCGTCTCCGCTTCGTGCCGGGCGTGCGCTTCGATCTCGACTCCCAGTTTGGACATCAGGTGAGCCCGAAGCTCGCGGCGCGCTTCGATCTGGGAGAGGACTGGGTGTTTCGCGGGGGCTACGGCCACGGGTTCCGCGCGCCCTCCTTCCAGGAGCTGCACCTGCGCTTCGAGAATCCGAGCGTCGGGTACGCGGTCGGCGGCAACCCCCACCTGGAGGCGGAACGCGCCCGGGGGATCGATCTGGGCGTGGAGGGCGTGCTCAGCGACGCCGTGCAGGTGTCGGGCACGCTGTTCCGCAACGACCTCTCGAACATGATCACGCCCGTCACCACCCCGGAGGGGCAGGCGATGACCCTGTTCACCTACGACAACCTCGCCACGGCGCGGACCCAGGGGGTGGAGTCCACCGTGCGCATTGCGCCCCTGGAGGGGGTCTCGTTTCTGGGCGGCTACACCTTCACCGACACCTGGGACGGCGAGCACCGCAGGGCGATCCCCGGGCAGGCACGCCATCGCGTCACCGGGAGCGTGCGCGTGGAGCACCGGCCGTCCCGCGTGGTGTTCGTGCTGCGCGGCGCCACGTCCCTCGAGAGGAAGTACTACGCGAGCGCTGCGGAGGGGCAGCCGGAGCGCGAGATCGTGGCGGACGCGCTCACCCTCGTCGACGCGCGGGTGACCCACACCTTCTCGCGAACCTTCGAGCTGTTCGGCGGCGTCGACAACGTCCTCGACGTCGCGGACCCGTACACCATCGTCTTTCCTCGCACCTACTACGTTGGCCTGCGAGGCCGGCACTGAGCGTTACGACGCTCTCGAGAGTTCGTCCCATGCCCATCCGAGACCTCACCTCAGTTCTCTTCCTCACCGCTCTGATCGGCGGGTGCGCCGAGCGTCTGGAGCCCGAGGGAGCTCCCCTGGAGGAGCTTCCGTCCGACCCGTCGGGGCCCGAGGCGGGCTCCTTCCCGAGCCGGAGCGGCAAGTTCACCCACGTCGTGGGGAGCGACGGCGTCATCACCACCGTCGTCGACGCAAGTGATGACTCCTCCTGGCAGATCTTGGATCTGGACAGCGGTCACGCCGGCGACGAGGGCTGGGACCTGGGATTCTCGCGCTTCCGAGTCAAGTCGAACGGCGGCGTCAGCGGTGGGGGGGGAGTGCAGGTGGCGCCCCTGGACGGCGTGGAGTTCGCGTCCGTGGACGAGCCGCCCGCCTCGGGGTGGCTGTTCGATCGCGAGGCGGAGGCGAGCGACGACGCCCCCGCCTTCGTGAGCGCGCTGCGCAACGCGTTCCACCGCGAGGACGCCGAGTGGTACGAGTACGACGGCGCGACCCACATGCTGACGCCGAAGGACATCACCTTCGTGGTCGCGTCTTCGGCAGGGCGCTTCTACGAGCTGCGCTTCGACTCCTACTACGACGACGCGGGATCCCCCGCCGTGGTGAAGTTTCGGTGGGCCGAGCTCGACGGCGACGAGCCCGAGCTGCCGCCCATCGACGTCGAGCCAGCGCCGGTCACCCCCGAGAAGGCTCGAGAACCCGACGACTTGGCCGATGCGGGGCCCGGCCGGACGTCCCTGTGAAGGAGAAGAAGATCGTGAAACGTCCTTGTGTTTTGATGAGTGTTTTGGTCTCCGGCTGCGCTGGGGGGGCGCAGCTCTCCGACGCGCGGGAGCCCACTCCAGCGCCTCCCGCGCTCGAGGCGACGAGCGGCGCCGGCGCGGTGGTGGAGCCCTCCGCGGTCTCCCCCGCCACGCACGTCCGGACGACGGGAGACCTGCTCCCGCCGATGGAGCGAGCCGTGACGAGCTTCGGCGCGGCCACGGATGGCAAGTTCGCCTACGTGCTCGGGGGGTACTCCGGCACGCCCCACGCCTACTCCAGGGAGGGGCAGTCCCGCGCGGTGCTGCGGCTCCCCCTGTCCGGTGAGGGCGGGTGGGAGGAGGTCGGGGACCTTGGGGTGGGGCTCCAGGGGCTCTCGGCCGTGAGCCACCGGGGCGAGGTCTGTCACTTCGGGGGTAACCGCGTCGACAACGCCGCCAGCGAGCCCACCGTGATGTATTCGGTCGCGACGGCCCGCTGCCTCGATCCGGGGACGGGGGTGTGGCGCGATCTGCCCGATCTGCCGAAGGGGCGCTCGTCCCACGAGGGGGCGCTCGTGGGGAGCCAGGTGTTCCTCGCGGGGGGCTGGCGCGTCGAGAAGACCTCCGAGCAGGTGGAGTGGGCGCGTGATCTGCTCGTGCTCGACCTGGAGGCGCCCGGCGCGGGGTGGCGCGGCGTGCCCGCGCCGTTCCAGCGCCGGGCGGTGGGCGTCGCGGCCGTCGGGACGCAGGTCGTGGTGGTCGGCGGCATCACCCCGGAGCGAGAGGTCAGCCAGCGCGTGGACGTGTTCGACACGGAGACGCAGCGCTGGAGCCGCGGCCCCGACTACCCCGCGGAGGCGTTCGGCGTCGCGGTGACGAGCCACGAGGGGGCCATCTACGCCTCGGCGCGGGACGGCGTGCTCCGGCGCTGGGCTCCGGGCGACGGCGCCTGGACGGACGTGAAGCCGCTGCTGTTCGGCCGCTTCTTCCACCAGCTGGTGTCCGGCCCCGAGGGGCTGATCGCCCTCGGCGGCATCGAAGGGATGCACACGGAGGGGCGCACCCGGCAGGTGGAGCGGCTCCACCTCGGCGCCCCCGAGCCACGCGTCTCGACCCTGGAGCTCGACTTCCCGGGCGCCGCGAAGAACCGCTCCGGCTGGTTCGTCGACGGCGAGCGCCTCTACCTCTTCGGTGGGAACAACGGCCTCGAGCAGCACGACTTCGAGCCGGAGCGCTTCGTCTCCGAGGGGTGGCGCCTCCACCTCGCGGCGCTCCACTGGCAACGGATCGCCGACTTCCCCCTGCGTCGGCAGACGATGCAGACGGCGCGCGTCGGCGGAGCCGGGTTGGTCGTGGGCGGCTTCGGGCATGAGCCCGCGCCCTCGGCGAACGGCGAAGCCCAGTCCCACGGGGAGGCGTTCCTGTACGACTTTGGCGCGAACCGTTGGACGGAGCGGGCTGGCCTGTCCCGGGGGCGAACGCAGTTCGGGCTCGCCGTGCACGGCGACCGGCTCTGGATCTTCGGAGGGTTGAACTACGACGCGAGCCGTGAGGGAGCCGAGGCCTTCGATCACGTGACCGACGTGCTCGTCGCGTCCGCGCAGGACGTGCAGTCGCCCTTCGTGCCGAGTGGCGTCGAGCTGCCCGGGCCGCGGCGCGCCTTCGCCGGGGCGGTGCTCGGGGACAAGTACTACCTGGTGGGCGGCATGCGCGGCGGGTTCGAGCTGGTGGAGGACTGCCACGCCTTCGACTTCCGGACGCGCACGTTCGCGACGATCGCGTGCCCGAGCGAGCCGCGGCTCTCGGGGGATCTCGTCGCGGTCGGCGGCAAGCTCTACCTGGTGGGCGGCTCCGTGCAGAGGCCTGTGCAGAGGCCTGCGCAGGAGTCCGCGCAGGGACCCGGACAGCGGCAGAGCGGTCTGCTGGAGAGCCGGCAGATCCAAGTCTACGATCCGGAGAACGACCGCTGGACGGACCTCGGGGTGGAGGTCCCCTTCGAGACGCGGCACATGCGCGCGCTCGCCTACGACGGGAGGCTGCTCCTGGTCTCCACGCATCAGAAGGAGGCCCGGATGCGCATCGGCCTCGTCGAGGTGGGGACGCCCCGCGAGGGGGCAACGGCTCCCGCCGCGCGCTGACTCTTCCTGCAGGCTGGCTCGCGCTGCGGCCGAGCAGCAGAGGACACGGCCCCCTGGGTGTTTCTACCCGCGGGGCCGTGGGCTTCGATCGTTCAGGGGACCAGCGGCTCGAAGGGCGCGGGAGCCGCCAAGTAGCGGGGGCGCGGCGCCTGACCACTAAAGGGCGCGACCGGCTGGTTCTGCAGGCTGTTGTAGACGAAGAAGAGGTTCGTCCGGGACCAGGGGGAGGGGTTGTCCGGAGAACAATGCATCAGGTTCCCCTCGTGGAAGACCACCGTCCCTGGCGGGCCCACGACGGACTCGATGCGGTTCCCGCACAGCTCGGCGAGCTTGCGCAGGATGTGGATCCCGGGGGATCCTGCTTGCTGGACCTTGAGGGACTCCAGGTAGTTGCGCTCGGGGGTCGTGCCTGCCACCGAGACGTAGTGGCGATGGGAGCCGGGGAGGACGAGCAGAGGGCCGTTGTAGGCCCGGTTCTCGTCGAGGAAGATCCATCCAGTGAGGATGCGAGGTCGGGGGATCCCGTCCTCGACGTGCCACGTCTCGAAGTCGGAGTGCCAGGAGAAGGAGCGTCCCAGGAGCGCGGGTTTGGCGTTGACCCGGCTCTGATGGATGTACACGTCGTCCGCGAGGAGCTGTCGCGCAGGGGTGAGGATCCGGGAATCGCGCGCGGCGGCGGAGAAGAGCTCGCTGAACTCGTGGACCCCGAAGAGGGAGCGGATCGCGTCGCTGTCGGGCTCCGTCACCACCTCCGGTCGGCCCTGCAGCTCTGGCGCGGTGGAGAGCCGATCGAGCTCGGCGCGCAGGGAGGCCACTCGATCCGCCATGATGCCCGGCAAGACGAGGAAGCCGTCCTGTTCGAACGTCCTCAGTTGCTCTGCGGAGAGGCCGTGGGGTCCTGGCGCCGAGCCTCGCCCGTGGATCACCGGATCAATCCGCTCCCGGAGCGAATCTTCCGTTGCTCCAACGCGCGACGGGTAGAAATCGGGCGAACCAGGCATGGACGTGTCTCCTTTCGTCGTGTTCCCAAGCATCCGAGGGCCCGGCCGAGCGCCGCAAACGCGGGCTGCCAGTGAGGCGGCGAGAGGACACGCCGCGGGCCCGTGGGCACGGCAGGCGTCGCGGGGCACCCCCGCGCCCGCGCTCGCAGAAACGTCGAGCGGCGGAGCCTTCGTCGGCTCTCGGCGCGTGGAGAACGTCGCGTGGCAATGACGAACGGTGTGCCCAAGGCAGTCCGCTCGTCGACACCAGAGGAACGACGAGAGCGCCGATAGGTCCTCTCGACCGGACCGGCTCTCCCTCAGTATGCAAATCGGGGGCGGCGGATCAACCTTTCTCCCCGTTCGGAATCGTCGGGAGACGCAGACGCAGCAGCCACCTGCGGTCGAACGAGCGTGCGTCGCGACGCGCGCTCCCTGCTCACGGGAGCCTCGTGCTCGACTCCTCAGAGCGCGGGGCTCGAGGGGCGCAGCGACGAGCGGCGTGAACGCCGGCGCGAACGGTTCCGTGCGCCCGCCTGGGCAGGCTCGGTGCGAGAGGGGCCGCCGCTCCCCGGCCTTCCATGACGCGGGTTGCCGCCGCGTGAGGCGCCGTTCTGGGGGCTGGGCCTGGAGGGCGCCGTCCTGGGAGACGTCGCCTCGGCGGCAGCTGCCCCACCGGAAGCTGCGTTCTCCGAGGAGTGCGTGGCGGCCGTAGGGACCGGCGCCGGCGGCAGCTCGCGCAGGACCGTCATCGGCTTCTTCGTCAAGCGTTCGATGTCCCGCAGCAGGGCCCGCTCGGCGTCGTCGCAGAAGGACAGCGCTCGCCCGGAGGCGCCCGCGCGCCCCGTCCGCCCGATGCGGTGCACGTAGCTCTCCGGATCGTTCGGCACGTCGTAGTTCACCACGTGGCTGATGCCGTCCACGTCGATGCCGCGGGCCATGACGTCCGTCGCCACGAGCACGCGCACACGTCCGTCCCGGAAGTTCGCCAAGGCGCGCAGGCGGGCGTTCTGAGACTTGTTGCCGTGGATGACCTCCGCCCCGATGCTCACGCGCCCGAGCTTCTTCGCCAGCTTGTCGGCGCCGTGCTTCGTCCGAGTGAAGACGATCGCCCGCTCGACGTCGGGTTGCCCCAGCACGCGCGCCAGCGCGTCGGGCTTCTCCGCCTGCTTCACGAAGCAGACTTCCTGTTCGATCAGCGGCGCCGTCGACGCCACGGGGGTGACGCTCACGCGCGCGGGATCCCGCAGCACGCCGTCCGCCAGGGAGCGGATGGCGGCCGGCATCGTGGCGGAGAACAGCAGGTTCTGACGCTGCTTGGGCAGCTCTGCGAGGATCTCGCGGATGGGCTTGATGAATCCCATGTCCAGCATGCGATCGGCCTCGTCGAGGACCAGCACCTCGACGGAGCGGAGCTCGAGGTGCTCCTGATCGTAGAGATCCAGGAGTCGCCCGGGCGTGGCCACGAGCACGTCCACGCCCGCTCGGAGCGCGGAGACCTGCGCGCCCTGTCCCACGCCGCCGAAGACGACGGCGCAGCGGACACCCAGGCGGCGTCCGTAGGTCGTGAAGCTGTCTCCCACCTGGCTCGCGAGCTCACGGGTGGGAACCAGGACGAGCACGCGCGGCTCCCGTCCGCGCCGGGGAGCGGCCGCGAGGCGATGCAAGATCGGGAGCGCGAAGGCCGCGGTCTTCCCCGTGCCGGTCTGCGCGCAACCGAGGAGGTCACGGCCGGCGAGGACGTGGGGGATGGCCTGGGCCTGGATCGGCGTCGGGCGCTCGTAGCCTTCTCGATGGACGGTCTCGAGAAGCGCCGGATGGAGCTTCAGCTCTTCGAAATTCAAGGATGTACCTTCTTCGTCGGAGGTTCGTTGTGGCAGTCGCCCGAGTGACAACGGCTCCTCGAAGAGGCGTAGCGGTATCAAGCCAGCAGCTGCTCGGTTTTTGTGGGCGGGAACCTAGCTCGCCCGAGCCCCGCGCGCCAGGAGACTTCGGCGCGGGGTCTGGATGCGCCCCGAGAGATCGGTCACCATTCGCTTCGTGGCAGATCTGGTCCTCTACGATGGCGTCTGCGGGCTGTGCGATCGTTTCACGCAGTTCATTCTCGCCCGTGACCGGAGAGGACGGTTCGTCTTCGCCTCTCTCCAGAGCGAGGTCGCGGAGGCTCTCTTGAGCCGTCATGGACGCGACGCCCGGAAGCTCGACACGGTCTACGTCTGTGCGGGGTACGGGAGCCCGCAGGAGACCCTGCACGCCAAGTCCCGTGCCGTGTTGTACGTCTTCCGCGCCCTCGGTGGGGTCTGGGCGCTGAGCCGAGTGGCGGGGCTCCTGCCCACGCGCGCCCTCGACGCCATCTACGACTGGGTGGCGGCCCGCCGTTATCGGGTGTTCGGTCGTTCCGACGTGTGCCTCCTGCCGCCCCCCGAGCAGCGCGCCCGCTTCGTCGACATCGGGGCTGCTCCCGGCGGAGGCTGAAGGGATCCCGCAGGATCCCTTCGCCGTTCCGCTCGGGGTGGCCAGGCGGGCCTCCTCGGACCGCGCAGGCCTCCTCGGATCGCTGCCGTGGCGTCGGCCTCGCGGTGCCGAGCTCCTTGGGCTGTTTGCGGGCTTCGCCCGGGCCTGCTCCTCGAGCGCACTCCCCCCGTCAGAGGTCGTAAGGGAGCGGCTGGGGCCCGGGAACGATGTCGGCGATGTCCGGATCGACGTCCGGGTCCCGCGGTTCCTTGGACGCCTTCTCGGCCCGACGCTGGAGGCGGCGCTCCGCCTTGTCCCTGGCGCGGTCCTGGCGCTCTTTTTCCTTGCGACGTTTTTCGACGGTAGGGCGTGCTCTCAAAATGGGCTCTTTTCGCTAGAGCGGCGATCCGCCCTCGGGTGGATCGCCGCGTCGTTGGGTGGTTGGTGTGCGCGGGCTCCGCTGGGCCTCCGCTGAGTGGGTGGTCGCGCGGAATCCATCGTGCGGTAACGTGGGGGTCTCCAGAGAGACGCTCCGTCCTGCGTCAGCGCAAAGGCCGCGAAGCAGAGGACTGGAGCAACCCGGCGGGTTACCGCTGTCGAACTTCACCATTTCCACACGAAACGCCTCGATGCAAACGGAAACCCGCCCGCAGCTGTAGGAGGCTGCGGCGCGCGTCACGCCGAGCATCGTGAACGGCTGTGGTCCGCGCGGTCGCCAGAGATCCCAATCCGGTCGAGATCGCTGGAGCAGCTTCGTCGGCGAGGGCCCCCGCTCCTCGTCCCAACGCGAGACGTACGCAGCATTGCCCCGTGCGGGGTGCTTTCGTGGGGCGCTTTTCGTGCCGGCGGTGCCGTCGGCGCAGCGCGTCGCTCGAGGCGGGCCGCGTCGACGGGGCGCATCGATCACGAGCGGTCGCTCGCCGCCGCAGCAATGACGAAGGAACGCCGTCGGATCGAAGGGAAGTTCACGTCCTGGAATTCCTCCAAGTACGGCCACGGGCCGGGGGCGCATAGGCGCGGAGGGCGGCAGCACAGAGAACGCCGAGCGGCGGAGGGGAGCCCCCGGATCCGAGCGGGCGCGGGGCGAGGTCGCGCTCTGTCTTTTCAGGAGGACCATTCCATGAGGGCGCCTTGCCATGAGGGACCCGGGCACGTAGGCCTGGGGGCAGGCGGTCGGCTGGGGCGTGCCGTCGGGGAGTCGTTGGAGGAACGGTGCCGGTAGGTCAGGAGCGCAAGACCGAGACCATTTTGTACGTGTCCATCGGGGCGGTGACCGCGGCGGTGCTCGTCGCGGACCTCCTCCTGCCCCTCGGCGTCGTGATCTGGGTCTTCTACCTGGCTCCCGTCATGCTCACGACGCTCGGATCGCGGCCGAGGCTGCCGATCGCAGCCGCCGCGATCGTGTCCTGCGCCCTCGGCGTCGGCGTCGTGTTCGGTCACGCGGGACCGCTTCCGGAGTGGGTGAACATCGCCAACCGCGGCTTCGGCCTCGTCACGGTCTGGGCCGTGGCGCTCGTGGCGAACCAGCTCGTCGCTACGCGGCGTCGGTTGGCCGTCGACGCCTGGGTGCAGCAGGTGCAGACGCGGGTGCTCGAACGTCTTCAGGGGGAGATCGACGAAGAGCGCATCGGCGACAACGTCCTCGAGCAGCTCGCCCGTGATCTGGGGATCCAGGTGGGGGCGCTCTACCTGCGAGACGGGGCCAGCCTGGTCAGGCGGGCGGGTTATGCCCTCGGCGAGGAATCGGGCGTGCCCGACCAGGTGCAGCTGGGGGAGGGGCTCGTCGGGCAGGTGGCGAAGGAGGGACGCGCGCTGGGATTCGGAGCCGCACCTCGGCACCAGCTGCGCATCGCGTCGGCCCTCGTCGAGGGGGCGGCGCTCGACGTGCTGGTTGCGCCGATGATCGCGGACGAAGCGGTCGTGGCGGTCGTCGAAATCGGAAAATCCTCTCCGTTTCGTGAGGCGGACCGCCTGCTCCTGGAACGTTTGGGGGAGCCCGTTGCCGTGGCGCTCCGCTCCGCGGCGTATCGTCGGAGGTTGCAGGAGCTCCTCGCCGAGACACAGCGGCAGGCCGAGGCACTGCAGACCCAGTCGGAGGAGCTCCGGGTCACCAACGAGGAGCTCGAGGAGCAGAGTCGCGCCCTGAAGGAGACCCACGCGCGCCTCGAGCTCCAGCAAGCGGATCTCGAGGAGAGCAACGCCCAGCTGGAGGAGCACACCCAAGCGCTGGAGACCCAGAAGCGCGAGCTGCTCGCGGCCCGAGAGGCGCTGGCCGCGAAGGCCTTGGAGCTCGCGCGGGCCAACCAGATGAAGAGCGAGTTCCTGGCGAACATGAGCCACGAGCTCAGAACTCCCCTGAACAGCTCCCTGATCCTGGCCAAGCTGCTCTCGGACAACCCCCGGGGCAACCTCGACGCGGAGCAGGTGCGCTACGCACAGACCATCTACGCCGCTGGCAACGATCTGCTGCTGCTCATCAACGACATCCTCGATCTGTCGAAGATCGAAGCGGGGCGCTTCGAGGTCCACCCGGAGACGGTCAACCTCTCTGGCCTCCTCACGTTGCTCCAGCGTTCCTTCGAGGTGCCGGCGCAGGACAAGGGGGTCGCCCTGCGGGTCGAGATCGACGCCTCGGCGCCGCGCGCGATCCACTCGGACGGCAATCGGATCCAGCAGGTGCTCCGGAACCTGATCTCGAACGCGGTGAAGTTCACCGAGCAGGGCGAGATCCGGATTGCGGTGCGGGCCAGCGGCGCCGACGCCGTCGCCTTCGAGGTGCACGACACGGGCATCGGGATCCCGGAGGACAAGCAGGCGCTCGTCTTCGAGCCGTTCACCCAGGCGGACGGGACCACCAACCGCAAGTACGGGGGGACGGGGCTCGGGCTGTCGATCTCACGACAGCTCGCCCGGCTGTTGGGGGGCGAGCTGCGCGTGAGCAGCCGCGTGGGGGAGGGCAGCACCTTCACCCTCACGGTGCCCCGCAGCATCGCCGCCAGCGCCGGGACGTTCGCGTCAGGCGCGTCGGCGCAGCCCGAGACGGTGAGCGCTTCGGTGCCGCGCGTCGCGGAGGGCGGATCGCCCGGGGGCGAGCTCCTTGGTGACGCCGTTCCTGGTGACGCGGTTCCTGGTGGCGCGGTTCCTGGTGGCGCCGTTCCTGGTGGTTCTGGCCGTGGTGGGGGCGAGGGGCGCGCCGGCGCGCGCAAGGCGCAGGGCGACGGCGCACCCCCGTTCCCCGACGACCGGGATTCGGGGCAACGCGGGGACCGTTTGGTCCTCATCGTCGAGGACGACATCCCCTTCGCGCGCGTCCTGTTCGACCTCGCCCATGAGCACGACTTCGACTGCGCCGTGGCGACGACCGCCGCGGAGGGCATCGAGCTCGCGCGTCGGCTCCAGCCGGTGGGGGTGCTGCTCGACATCCGGCTCCCGGACGCGTCGGGGCTCACCGTGCTCGAGTCCCTCAAGCGGGATCGAGAGACTCGCCACATCCCCGTACACGTCGTGTCCGCTCACGATTACGCCGAACCCGCGCTGCACCTCGGCGCGCTCGGCTACATGCTGAAGCCCGTCGAGCGGGACGAGGTCGCCAAGGCATTTCGGCGTATCGAGCGGCACCTCGCCCACGACGTCCGTCGCGTGCTCGTGGTGGAGGACAGCCCCGAGCTCCGGGAGAACTTGAGGCGGCTGCTCGGCGACGAGAAGGTCGAGGTGGAGACGGTGGGCACCGCGCGCGAGGCGCTCGAGCGCCTGGACAGCCAGACCTTCGACTGCATGGTGCTCGACCTGATGCTCCCGGACGCGAACGGCTTCGAGCTGCTCGAGCGCATGAGCGCGGGCACCCGCTACGCCTTCCCGCCGGTGATCGTCTACACGGGGCGCTCCTTGTCCCGGGACGAGGAGCTCCAGCTGCGGCGCTACTCCTCCTCCATCATCGTCAAGGGCGCCCGTTCGCCCGAGCGGCTGCTCGACGAGGTCTCCCTCTTCCTGCACCGGGTCGAGCGCGAGTTGCCCCCCGAACAGAAGCGCCTCATCGAGGCAGCCCGGGACCGCGAGGCGGATTTCGAGGGTCGCAAGATCCTCGTGGTGGAGGACGACGTGCGCAACGTCTACGCCTTGACGAGCATCCTGGAGCCGCGCGGAGCCGAGGTCCGCATCGCCCGCAATGGCCAGGAGGCGCTCGACGACTTGGCGCGGGCCCCGGACGTGGATCTCGTGCTGATGGACACCATGATGCCGGTGATGGACGGGCTGACCGCCATCCGGGAGATCCGGAAGGACCCGAAGTTCAAGGGCCTCCCGATCATCTCGGTCACCGCCAAGGCCATGCGGGACGATCAGGAGCTCTGCATCCAGGCGGGCGCCAACGACTACTTGGCCAAGCCCCTGGAGGTGGACCGCCTGCTGTCCCTGTGTCGGGTGTGGTTACCCAAGTAGGGGAGGGGCGTGGGAGGCGACATGGAGGCGGGCGAGAACGAAGTCGTCGAGCTCGAGCTGAGGCTGCTGCTCGAGGGCATCCACGAGCGGTATCACTATGATTTTCGGGGTTATACGTCGTCCTCGTTGCGGCGGCGTGTCACCAGGGCCCTGGAGCAGCTCGGGTGCGCCACGATCTCGCGGCTCCAGGAGCAGGTGCTCCGAGACGAGAACGTCTTCGCGCAGCTGCTGCAGTTCTTGACGGTCCAGGTCAGTGACCTGTTTCGAGATCCGAGTTACTGGAAGGCGCTGCGAGACCAGGTGACCCCCATGCTGGGGACCTGGCCCTCCCTCAAGCTCTGGGTCGCCGGGGTCGCCACGGGGGAGGAGCTGTATTCCCTCGCGATCCTCCTCCAAGAAGAGGGGTTGCTCGAACGGTCCCTCATCTACGCCACCGACGTCAACGCCGAGGCGCTGCGCTCGGCGGAGAAGGGGATCTTCGCCCTCGATCGGTTGAGGGGGTTCAGCGAAAACTACTTTCAGGCGGGCGGTACACGATCTTTGTCCGACTACTACACCGCGGCGTACGGGGGCGCCGTGTTCTCGAGGCGGCTCATCGAGCACGTCGTCTTCTCGGACCACGATCTGGCGACGGACAGCTCGTTCTCGGAGACCCAGCTCGTGTCTTGCCGCAACGTGCTCATCTACTTCACGCCGCCGCTCCAGGAGCGCGCCTTGGGGTTGTTCTCGGATTCCCTGGTACACGGCGGGTACCTGTGTCTGGGGAGCCGAGAGACCATCCGCTTCTCTTCCGTCGCGGAGGATTACGAGGAAGTCGTCCCGGAGGACCGGATCTACCGGAGGGTGCGGCGGTGAGCGGCGTTCGTCCCGAGTGCGTCGTCGTGGGGGGCTCTGCGGGCGCCCTCGAAGTGCTGAACGCGGTGTTTCCGGCGCTGCCCCGCGGCTTCCCGCTCCCGGTGCTCACGGTGATCCACCAACCCGAGCATGGCTCGGGGGTGCTGGCACGCCTCTTCCGCGGCAAGTGCGAGGTCGACGTGAGCGAGGCGGAGCACGGGCAGCCTCTCACGCCCGGGATCTGCTTCGGTCCAGCTGGCTATCACCTCGCGGTCGAGCCGACCCGGACCTTGTCCCTCTCCTTGGGTCCCCCCGTGTGGTTCTCGCGTCCGGCCATCGACGTGTTGTTCGAGTCGGCGGCCTGGACCTTCGGATCGCGCTCGCTCGCGATCCTCCTCTCCGGCGCGAGCGAGGACGGCGCGCGCGGACTCGCGACCCTCCGCGCGGCGGGGGGCGTGACCTGGGTCCAGGAGCCCTCGACGGCGCTCGCGCGGACCATGCCGGAGGCTGGATTGCGGCTGGGGGGCGGGCAGGAGATCCTGTCCCCGGGACAGATGGCTGCTCGACTCCGCGGCCTCGGGACGGAGGCGACATGAGGAACGTCAAGGCACTGCTCGTGGACGACACGGAGGAGAACCTCGTGGCGCTCGAGGCGCTCCTGCAGCCGCTCGAGATCCAGTACCTCAAGGCCCGATCCGGTCCGGAGGCCCTCGAGCTGTTGTTGCGACACGAGGTGGCTCTGGCGCTGGTGGATGTCCACATGCCGGGGATGGACGGTTTCGAGCTCGCCGAATACATGCGGAGCACGGAGCGCACGCGGAGCGTCCCCATCGTCTTCCTCACCGCGGGGCGCGATCCGGCGCGGGTCTTCGAGGGGTACGAGGCCGGGGCGGTGGATTTCCTGCACAAACCGCTCGACGGCACCGTGCTCGTCAGCAAGGTGAAGGTCTTCGTCGAGCTCTTCGAGCAACGCAAACAACTCGCCGAACGACTGGCGCAGCTCGAAGGGAGCCTGCGCATGAACGAGCTGTTCATGGCGGTGCTCGGCCACGATCTGCGCTCCCCCCTGAGCGTGGTCACCATGGGGGCGGCTGCCCTGCAGCAGCTCCCGGACGCGAGCCCGGCCGTCTGTGCGTTGGCGCGGCGGATGAACAACAGCGCACGCCGCATGGAGCGCCTCGTCACGGACTTGACCGACGTCGCTCGGGTGCGCAACGGGCAACCTCTGCTGGTGCGGCCCGTCCCTTGCGAGCTCGACGAGGTCGTCATGAAGGTGGTGCAGGAGCTCGAGGCGCAGGGGGGGCGGTTCGTCGTCGAGGTCACCGGGGACCTGCGCGGCCAGTGGGATCCCGAGCGGTTGGCGCAAGCGGTGACCAACCTGCTGTCCAACGCGGTCGAGCACGGTGACGGCGACGCCCCGGTGCGAGTCTACGTCGAGGGGCGCGCCACAGGGGTACGTCTCTCCGTGCACAACCGCGGCAGCATTCCCCAGGATCTGCAGGCCGCGCTGTTCGAACCGTTTCGCACCACGCGCCATCCAGGAGATCGCCGTCGCGGGTTGGGGCTGGGGCTCTACATCGTGCATCAGATCGTGCGCGCGCACGCGGGGACGGTGACCGTGGACTCCGACCCGGCCCGAGGCACGACCTTTCGCATCGATCTGCAGCGCGTCTGCCACGCCGAGAGTGGCATCGAAGGCGTCGGGTAACACCCCGGGGGGCGGTCTCCCACCACTGTCGGTCTGCTCAGCGCGCGCGGCACGAGGACACCTACGGGAGCGCTTACGTAAGCCTCGAGCGAGCGCCTGTTACTGATTCGTGACGTCCCTGTTCACGCCCAGTTCACGCCCTGACATCCGAGAGCGCGCGCCGAGGGCGCGCCTGGACGCAGAAAGCGCGGCGTGTGGCGGAGAACGGGGAGGCCGCGATGGCAGCGACCCATGAGACCACGCCCGCGCCGAAGACGTCGTGCTTGGAGCAGAGGTCCGGATGGCGCGGGGGACACGTGGGGACGGGGTGAACCCGCGAGCCCACGGCGCGGCACATCACACTACCGGTGACGGAAGGTTAGTTGACTTGAAACGATGACGTTGGATGATCGCGAGTCGAGGGCGCGGCGGGAGGTGTGTTGTCACTAGCGGCCCGTCCGTCCTCGAGCGCGGGACATTCCGAGCATCGATCGATGAGCAGTCAATCACGCCGAGTGAGTCCAGCCGGTCTCTCGCGATGGGAGCCAGGGTCGTCCGGGGTTGCCTTGCGCAGGGCGAGCCGAGCGTCGAGCTAGGGGGGCGAGACAGCGAGCTGGTACGAAGCCGAGCGATGGATCGAAGAAGTCGATGAGAGCGAAGCCAGCCCAGAGCATCAGTCCCTCGAGTGTTCGTGAGAGCGGTGTGCATCAGACGGTGCCCCCGATCTCCGAGCGAGAACCAGCCAGCGAGGGGACCGGGGTCTATGGGCTGGACGCGGACGGGACGATCGTCTTCATCAACTCGGCGGCGCTGAGCATCCTCGGGCTGACCACCCGGGAGGCCGTGGGGCAGTCGGTCCATGGCCTCTTCCTGCGCGGAAGCCGCGAGACCTGCCCCATCCGCGCCACGCTGCGCGATGGCGTGACGCGCCGGGGTCAAGGCGACGTCTACCATCGCGCCGACGGGACGACCTTCGAGGTGGAGTACTACGCGTCGCCGCGGCGAGACGAGACCGGGGCGCTGCGCGGCGCGGTGGTCTCGTTCCGAGATCTGACCGCGCCGCAACGGCGGGAGCAAGAGCGCTTGCAGCTGCTCGCCTTCCTCGAGATGGCCTCCAAGGTCGGGCGGATCGGCGCCTGGAGCCTCGAGCTGCCCCATCTCGTGCACCGTTGGTCTGACGCGACCCGCGCCATCCACGAGGCCGACCCGGACACCTCCCTCGGACTCGACGACCTCCTCGAGTATTACCTCCCCGAGGATCGCAAGAAGGTGCGGCGGCTGCTCGACGCGTGCATGACGGAGGGCGCGCCCTTCGACGAGGAGCTCCCCTTCGTCACGGCCAAGGGGACGCAGCTCTGGGTGCGCGTCATCGGGGAGGCGGCCCGGGACGAGCTCGGGCGCATCATTCGCATCCAAGGGGCGATTCAGGACATCACGGAGCGGAAACGGGCGGAGAGCTCGCTGCTCGCCAGCGAGAACCGCTTCCGGCAGCTGGCGGAGGCGATGCCGCTCGTCGTGTGGATGGCGAACGCGGACGGTGAGCTCGACTATCTCAACCAGGTCTTCTTCGACGTCACTGGGATGTCGCGCCGGGCGCTGGTCACGGGGACCTGGGTGGCGTGCTTGCACCCGGAGGACCGCCGACGCTGCATGCGCCGCTGGCGCTCCTGTGTCAGCACGGGAGAGCCCTATGAGGACGAGTGCCGTGTCCGCGTGGCGGCGGACGGAAGCTTTCGGTGGTTTCGGCTGCATGCGCAACCCATCAGCGATCCGGACGGCGCGACGACGCGTTGGTACGGAACCGGCACGGACGTTCACGAGACGAAACGCCTGCAAGAAGAGTCCACCAGCCTCGCGCAACGGCTCGCGGCGATCCTCGAGAGCATCACGGACGCGTTCTTCACGGTCGATCGCGAGGGTCGATTCACGTACCTCAACGTCGAAGCGGAGCGTTTGCTCGGGCGCTGTCGCGAGGAGCTCCTCGGTCGCACCCTCGCCGTGGGGCTGGGGCGGCTCGCCGACAGCGGCGTCGCGGAGGAGCTCGAGCGCGCGCTGACGGAGGCGTCGCCGGTGACGGTCGAGCGGCATGTCCCGGCCCTGGACGAGTGGCTCGAGCTCCGCGTCTACCCCACCCACGAAGGGTTGGCGATCCACCTCAGGGACGTGACGGAGCTGCGCCGTCATCGAGAGGTCCTCCACGCCAGCGAGGAGCGGTTCCGGTTGTTGGCGCGGGCGACGAACGACGCAATCCGCGACTGGGACCTCGAGACCGACGAGCTCTGGTGGGGGGACGGACTCACCACGCTCTTCGGTTTCCGGGTGGACGACATGGACCCGAACATCACGTCGTGGACGTCCCGGTTGCACCCCGCGGATCACGACGCCGTCATCGCCGCGATCCGCGCGGCGGTGGCCGGCGACGCGGAGAGCTGGACGGGAGAGTATCGATTCCTCCGCAAGGACGGGACGTACGCCTACGTGGTCGAGCGCGGGCACATCGTACGAGACGCGCACGGGCGCGCCCGACGCATGGTCGCCGGGATGACCGATCTCACCGAGCGCAAGCTCGCCGAAGAGAAGCTACGGGAGCAGGCCACGCTGCTCGACAAGGCGCAGGACGCCATCTTGGTGAGGGACCTCGGCAACCACATCCTCTACTGGAACCGGAGCGCCGAACGCCTGTACGGCTGGAAGACCCAAGAAGTGCTGGGGCGCTCGGCGGAGCTCCTCTACACGGAACCGAAGGCGTTGCGAGCCGCCTTCGAGAGCACCCTGGCGAACGGAGAGTGGTCGGGGGAGCTCGAGCAGCGGACCCGCGAGGGCAAGACGGTGACCGTCGAGGGGCACTGGACGGTGGTGCGCGACGACTCGGGTCGGCCGAAGGCGATCCTCTCCATCAACACGGACATCACGGAGCGCAAGCGCCTGGAGGCGCAGTTCCTCCGGGCGCAGCGGCTGGAGAGCTTGGGCACTCTGGCCGGGGGGATCGCGCACGATCTGAACAACGTGTTCGCGCCGATCCTGATGACCACGTCGCTGCTCCGCCAGGACGAAGCGGACGAGGCGCGTCAGCGGGATCTGACGACGGTGCAGGCGTGCGCGCAGCGAGGCGCCGACATGGTGCGTCAGCTGCTGACGTTCGCGCGCGGCGGGACCGAGGGGCGGCCAGAGCGCATCAACCTCGCCAAGGTCGCCGAGGAGGTAGAGCTGATCGTCAGAGACACGTTCCCCAAGGACATCACCTTCGAGCTCGACGTGATGCCCGGGCTCTGGCACGTCAAAGCAGACGAGACCCAGATGCACCAGGTGCTGACGAACCTGTGCCTCAACGCACGGGACGCCATGCCGGGGGGAGGGAACCTCACCGTCTCCCTCGAGAACGCGATCGTCGACGAGCTGTACGCGGGGTCCCATCCCGACGCGAAGCCCGGGCCCTATGTCGTGCTGCGCGTGGCGGACACGGGAATGGGGATGGCTCCAGAGCTCCTCGAGCGGGTCTTCGAGCCGTTCTTCACGACGAAGGAGCTGGGTAAGGGGACGGGGCTCGGCCTCTCGACGGCCCTGTCCATCGTGCGGAGCCACGGCGGGTTCATTCAGATCGCGAGCGAGGCGGCGCGCGGCACGACGCTGCACGTGCACCTGCCCGCGGAGGTGGCGGGCCGGCGCGCGGAGGCTTTCCGTGACGCCGCGGAGACGCCGCCGCGAGGACGAGGTGAGCTGGTGCTCGTGGTCGACGACGAGGAGTGCATCCGGACGGCCGCCGCGCGCGTCCTGGAGGAGTTCGGCTACCGCGTCGTGACGGCCGCCAACGGCGCCGAAGCCGTGGCCTTGTATGCGCAGCACCGCCGGGCCATCGCGGTGGTCCTCACCGACAAGATGATGCCCGTGATGGACGGCCCAGCGACGGCGATCGCCTTGCGCTCTTTGGATCCCGAGGTGCGGATCATCGGGTCCAGCGGGCTCCAGGAGCGGGGGACCAAAGGGGACGGCGGGATCGAGCATTGGTTGCCAAAGCCCTATCCGGCGGAGGCGCTCCTGCGGCGGATTCACCTGGTCCTCACCGGGCCGACTGAGCGGTAGGGCGCAAGGCCGGCGGTCCGCGCCGCCCCTGGAGCGACGAACGGTGTGCCGAGGAGCGGCTCGCTCATCGGCGGAAAAATCGACTCGAAACCGCCGACCCGTGAGCAGAACGCCTGGCGACGAGCCGCCGCCTGGCGCGCCCAAGGGGCCATCGCCGGTATCTCGACGGACCAGGACGCCCGCCGATCTCGGGCGGCGCCCGCGCCTAAGGTATCGGCCATGCCAAGGGGGCTGACAGCTGGAGGGTCAACGCCACAGGTGGCCAACGGGGCCACGCTCTAGACTGTTACGCCGTCGGTCCGTAAAAAGACGACACGGCCTTCGCGGACAGCGCAGGCCTTACAACTGATTTCACGAACGTGCGCCATTGATCTTTGTTACAGGCGCGCGTTCTGCTCTACTCGGGGCCCGATGAACACCGAACAGGAAATCCGACAAAGAATCGAAGTTTTCGTCCGCGACCTCCAGGGGCTTCTCGTCGAAGCTGCGAAGGAGAGCCTCGTCGCGGCTCTCGGTGGTGGAGGTGCAGCACCTCGGCAGCGGCGGCGGGGCCGTCCGGCGGCTCAGCAGGCGCCCGCGGCGCGGAGCCGTAAGGCAGGAGGAGCGGCCAAGAAGGCCGCGAAGGCGAGCCAGGGCCGTGTGCGGCGGACCGCCGAGGAGCTCGCGGAGGTGCAGGAGCAGGTCGTGGGGCTCCTGACGAAGAACCCGGGGCTCACCTCGGAGGAGATTCAGGAGGCGCTGAGCCTCGAGAAGAAGGATCTCCAGCGCCCGCTGACCCTGCTGCGCGACGAGAAGCGGGTGAAGACGAAGGGCCAGCGGCGCGGTATGAAGTACTTCGCCGTCTGAGATCCACGGCTGTTTTCGGTCGAGTTCTCCGGCGCGTGCCAGATCGTTTCTGGCGCGCGCCAGAACATTTCAGGTCAGTGGTTCGGCTCCATTCGACCCCGTGGCGCGCCGAGCTCGTTGACTCGCGCGCTGGCGCTGCCGTGCGGCAATAGCGTAGAGCCAGGCAAGCCGAAGACGGGAGCACGCGCTCCCGGGCGCGATGGCCCAGGGCACGGCAGGGCGCGGCGTTGCGTCTCCCCGCGCTGAAACCAGGAGCACGCGCGCCGCGCTCCCGAGCGCGAAAGCCCCGCTCGCGGCCGTTGCCATCCAGCGCCCGCCGTACCCTCGGCGGTGATCCAGTGCGCACCCGTCTGCGTGGAGAACCGCTCGGATCGCGGGCGATGCGGGCGCTGGCGCCGTATCCGGCGACGCCGCGGGGCGACCCGCTGAGAAACCTCTGTATAGTCACCGCAGGGGGCATCGAGGCCCCGTCATCGGAGAACGAGCGATGCAGATCGGCATGATTGGTCTGGGGCGCATGGGCGCCAACATGGTGCGGCGCCTCGTCGGCGGCGGGCACGAGTGTGTGGTGTACGACCGCGACCAGGAGGCGGCGCGCGCCCTGGGAGAGGCACGTGCGGCGGCGTCCTTGAGCGACCTCGTGGCCGCTCTGCATGCTCCGCGCGTGGTGTGGCTCATGGTCCCTGCCGCGGTCGTCGACGGCACCCTCGAGGAGCTGAACGGCTTGCTGGAGCCCGGCGACACGGTGATCGACGGCGGCAACTCCCACTATCACGACGATGTGCGGCGCTCACGGCAGCTCGCGGAGCAAGGCGTGCACTACGTCGACGTCGGGACGAGCGGCGGGATCTGGGGTCTCGAGCGCGGCTACTGCCTCATGATCGGCGGCGAAGAGGCCGTGGTGCGGCGTCTGGAGCCGCTCTTCGAGACCTTGGCTCCCGGGCAGGGCGCGGCGCCGCCGACGCCAGGCCGCGACGGAGACCCTCGGGTGGCGGGCAGCACGGCGGATCGGGGGTATCTCCACTGCGGACCCGCCGGCGCCGGTCATTTCGTGAAGATGGTCCACAACGGCATCGAGTATGGCCTCATGGCCGCCTACGCGGAGGGACTCAACGTCTTGGCGCAAGCCAACGCCGGCGCGCGGGAGCGCAGCGCCGACGCGGAGACGAGCCCGCTCCGACACCCGGAGCTCCTCCAGTATGACATCCCCGTCGGGGAGGTGGCGGAGCTGTGGCGTCGAGGGAGCGTGGTCTCGTCCTGGCTCCTCGATCTCACGGCGCGGGCGCTGCTCGCCTCGCCGCAGCTCGAGGAGTTCGCGGGGAGCGTGTCCGACTCCGGGGAGGGGCGTTGGACGGTACAGACCGCCGTGGAGCAAGGCGTGCCCGTGCCCGTGCTGAGCGCCGCGCTCTACGCCCGCTTCGCCTCGAGGGGCAACGACACGTTCGCGAACAAGGTGCTCAGCGCCATGCGGAGTCAGTTCGGCGGCCACCAGGAGAAGCGCAAGGACGGCGCCTGAGCGCCCTGGCGACGTTCACCGACCGCGGCTCGGCGCGTCGTCGCGGGGCGGCGGCGCGAAGCTCGCGCGGAGCGTGGACGAGCACTCCTTCTCGAGGCTGCGATCCAACAAGAGATTGATCATCGTCATCGTGTCCGCGAGATCGCCCGCGGGCGCGCTCTGCGCCGTGCAGCGGCGTAAGCGATCTCCGTTCGTGGCCGCGCGCAGCACCGTACCGATCTCCTGCAGAGGGAGCACCAGCCGTCGCCGCAGCCGTCGCAGCGTCATGATGCCGACGACGAAACCTCCGGCGCCGAGGACGACCATCGCCCAGGCGCCGGCGATACCGAGGCGCTGGGCGGACTCGTCCGCGCTCCTCATGGCTCGCCGGTTGATGGCGCCGAGAGCGCGGAGCTCCGCGCTCAGGCGCCGCGCCGCCGCGTCATCGCCCGCGAGCGCCGGCCCCGAGAGGCGCGCGATTTCCTCGAGAGCCCGTCCTTCCGGCTCCTCCGTGACGTTCTGGCGGGCCACGGCGAGCGCCTCGTCGAAGTTGCGGCGCGCGACCTCCAGGGGTTCTCCGAGACGCGCCCGCAGCGCGGCGTCGAGCATGCCCTCCACCGCGGACACGCTCGCCACGTTCTCCTCGATGATGCGTTCGATGGCGGGCGCCATGCGCCCGAACAGGGCGACGGCGGCGAGGGAGGTCACGACGTGAAGGCCGAGGAGCACCGAGAAGGCCAGGGTGAGCTGCCGGTCCGTCCGCATGATCAGCTGCGCCCCAAGAATTTGTCGACGGCCCCGGCGCGCGCCACGACGATCAGAATGTCTCCGGTCTCGAGCTCCTCCTTGGGATCCGGGAGGCTGACCGCCTGGCTGTCCTTGCGACGCACCGCGATGACGGTGATCTCCCACTTCCGCGGGAGGGCCAGGGTCGCCAGGTCCTTGCCGACGCAGGAGGCGGGGACCTCGAACTCGGTGATGAGCAGGTCGTCTCCCAGGGACACCTCGTCGATGACCCCCGTGTGGAGCAGCCGCGTGGAGAGGCGCTCGCCGAAGGCGCGCTCCGGGTTCACCACCTGGTGGGCGCCCACGAGCCGCAGGATCCGCTCGTGGAGCGGATCCGTCGCGCGGGCCACCACCAGCCGCGCCCCCATTTGACGAAGCAGCGCCGTCACGATGATCGAGGACTCGCGGGCCTCGTCACCGATGGCGCAGACGCAGACGTCGCGGCGCTGGGGCGACGTCTGCGAGAGCGCCACCTCGTCGGTCGCGTCGAAGCAGATGGCGTCCGCCGTGAAGGTGGCGGCCGTGCGCACGCGCTCTTCCTTGGAGTCGATCGCCATCACGTCGACGCCCCGCGCCGCCAGGGACTGAGCCAGGGCCATCCCGAACTGTCCGAGCCCGACGACGATTGCTTGCTTTCTCATGCTCGTTTTCCCTGGAATCGTGGCGTCTGCCCGTCGTCCTACGTGAGTCGGCGTCGCGCTCAGCCGACGTGCAGCTCCTCGTGGGGATAGACCCAGGCGGAGTCGTACCGCCGCTCGACCAAGACGACGAACAGCGTCAACGGGCCGACACGCCCCGCCAGCATACAGAGGATGATCAGGACCTTCCCGATCTCGTCCAGCAGCTCCGTGCCGCCGAGAGAGAAGCCGACCGTGCCCAGGGCGGAGACGACCTCGAACACGGCGATCTGGGGCGGGAGCGGCTGCGTCAGGAGGATCGCGACGAGCACGACGAACGCCGCGAGGATGCCGATGGTCGTGATCGCCGCTGCCTTGTAGACGGAGACGTGGCTCAAGCGCCTGCCGAAGGCGACGGCCTCCGAGCGGCCCTGCAGGGCGGCGACCACCGCCAGGAACAAGGCGGCGAAGGTGGTCGTCTTGATGCCGCCGGCGGTGCTCCCGGGGCTGCCTCCGATGAACATCAGGAAGATCATCACCGTCTGGGTCGCGACGTGGCTCTCTTTCAGGGCCACCGAGTTGAAGCCCGCGGTGCGACCAACGGACTGGAGCCACGCGTTGTGGAACCGATCGACGACGCCGAGGTGGGCCAGCGATCCGCTCCACTCGAAGGCCAGGATGATCAGGGTCCCGAGCAGGAGCAGGGCCGCGGTCACGGTGAAGATCAGCTTGAGCTCGAGGGGGAGGGTGCGACGGCGCCGGCTCACGAGGCGGGGCAGCGCGACCACCGCCGCCGGGGAGAGGCTCCCGGCCACGACGAGCAGGGCCACCGTGTGCAGGACGAAGGGGCTCTTCTGGTAGGCGACGAGGCTGTCGCTCTGCAGGGCGAAGCCAGCGTTGCAGAAGGCGGAGACGGACGTGAACACCGCCCGCCAGAGCGCCTCGCCGCGGAGCTCACCGTCGAGGGTGAAGGCGGCGAAGAGGAGGAGCGTCCCGATGAGCTCGCAGCCGAAGGTCACCGCGAGGACCCGCCCCAGGGTGCGGAAGAGGTGCCCGCGATCGTCGATGCTCAAGGCGCCGGCGAGGGCGCGCTCGTGCCGCAGGCTCAGGCGACGGCCGAGCAGCGGGATCGCCGCGGCGTAGAACGTCATGATCCCGAGGCCGCCCAGCTGGAACGAGGCGAGGAGGACTCCCTGCCCGAACCCGGACCAGGTCGAGGGGGTGTCGAGGACGAGCAGGCCCGTGACACAGACGGCGCTCACCGCCGTGAAGGCCGCGTCGAGGGCCGAGACGGCGTGCCCTTGGCTGCTCGCGGGCAGAGACAACAGGACCGCGCTCAGGCAGGAGAGGGTGAGGAACGTCACCACCAGGAGGCGGGCGGGGTGCTCCAGGATGGATCCCCACCAGGCGGGCTCCTGCCCGCGGCCCTGCGTCCACGACCAGAGCAACAGCAGCGCGGGGCCGACCCCGAGGATGTCGAGGCCGTGCCCGGCAGGGAGGGACCCAGCGGCGACCGCGCCGAGGCTCACGACGGGGGGAAGCCCCAGCAGCGCGATGGCCAGCAGCCGGGGGAGTGGGCTCCAGTGGGCGACGATCCGGGTCCCGCCAGTGAGCATGCACAGGCCGACGGCGAGCACCGCCGCCACCCGCGCAGGGGCGCTCGTGGCCCCCTCCCCGGGGCCGACGAGATACCAGGCGACGAGCGCCAGGCAGCAATCGGGGCCGACGGCAGCCGAGGGGAGGCGATCGGTGTCCCACGCGGTCGCGAGGGGCAGCTCGTCGTACCAGAGCCACGCTGCGCCGGCGGCCAACAGCAGCAGCACCGCCAACACGATGGTGGGGGCATGGGTCAAGACGAACGCGCTCGCCGCCGCCAGGAGGAACGCCGCCACCGAGGCCGCGCAGCGGCCGAGGAACGGGCTCCGGCGGATGACCGCGGCGGCGAACGCCAGCAACCCCGCGATGAGCGCACCCAAGGCCGCCGGGGGGAGCCCCAGCTGGAACGCCTGGCCGACCTCCAGCGCCTCCAGGACGACGAAGCTCGTCGGTGAGGCGATGAGCAGCGCGCTCCGGAGGAGGTGCAGGTGGCGCTCGCGCGTGATCGAAGGCGGGTCCCGCATCCAGGCGCGCCGATGCTACAGCGGTTTCAGCCCGGATGTCGCAGGTTCCGGCCGAGGTGCCCCAAGTCCCCGGCGGGCTGACTCCCGGGCCGACGCCTCGCCCCGGCGTCGTCCCGGCGGATTTTTGCGGCTCGACCAAAGAGGGTCCAAGGGGCCGACCGACTCGTGCTAGACAAGCAAGTGTCGCGCTCGGTCCGTCCGAAGTTCAGCCTGTTGCATCAACCCCCGCCTCGCGTCGGCCTCTTCGTCGACTGGCTCATGGATCCCTACCAGACGGCCGTGCTGGCGGGGGCGAGGGCCGCGGCGGAAGAGTGGGGGGCCAGCCTCATTGCGTTCCCCGGGGGCATCCTCGGCTCACCCCATCGGAACGGTGCGCAACGGAATCACCTCTTCGACGTGGCCGGCCGAGAACAGCTCGACGCCGTCGTCGTGCTCGGGGGCACCCTCGGCAATCACCTCGGCGTCGAGGCGCTGGCGGAGCTGTGCGCGCAGTTCCGCGGGAAGCCGGTGGTGAGCATCGCCGTCGAGGTGCCCGGGTGTTCGTTGGTGCGGGTGAACAACGGCGCAGGGATGCGCGAGGCGCTCGAGCACCTGATTCGGCAGCACTCGCGTCGTCGCGTGGCATTCATCCGCGGTCCGCGCGCGAACGCCGAGGCGGAGGCGCGCTTCAGCGCCTATCGGGAGGCGCTCGAGGGGGCGGGGCTCCCCCTCGACGAGGCGCTGGTGGCCCCCGGGGCCTTCCAGCGGAGCTGCGGCCGGGACGCCGTGCGGCATTGGCTGGACGAACGTCGGATCCCCGTGGGCGAGCTCGACGCGATCGTCGGCGCGGCGGATCTCATGGTCCTCGGGGCGCTCGACGAACTCACCGAGCGCGGGGTGCGGGTACCGGAGGACGTGGCGCTGGTGGGGTTCGACGACATCGACCAGGCGCGCTTCACGACGCCACCCCTGAGCACGGTGCGCCAGCCGCTCTTCGAGCAGGGGCGCGAGGCGGTCCGCATGGCCCTCCTCCAGATCAACGGGGAGCAGAGCACCGGGTCGCAGCGGGAGCCGGAGCGCCTGGAGTTGCCCACCCGCTTCGTGGGGCGCAGGTCGTGCGGGTGCTTCTCCCGGGAGCCGGCGGAGGGGAGCTTCCCGCCGATCTCTTCGCGTCTGAGCCTGAACGCGCAGCTCGTCGCGCGCCGACAGATCCTGCGGGCGGAGCTCGCCCGAGCTTCTCGGGGCTCCTTCACGGGCGCCGGCGCCGGCTGGGAAGATCGTCTGCTCAACGCCCTGGCGGAGGAGCTCGACGGGCGCTCCGGCGCGTTCGTCGACGCCTACTATCGTGTCCTCCAAGCCGTGATGGTGGCGGGCGGGGACTTGAGCGTCTGTCATCCGGTCATCGGGGCATTGCGCCGACAGCTGCTCGCGCTCGTCGGGGACGACGCCGTCACCCTGCGTCGCGTGGAGCACCTGCTGCACGAGCTGCGGGTGATGACGTCCGAGATCCTCGAGCGCCATCAGGCGATGCAGCGCATCCAGGCGGAGGCTCGCGCGCGGGAGCTGTCTCAGGTCAGCGCCCGGCTGGTGGCCGCCCTCGAGTTCGATCGCTTGACGGCGAGCATTCGTGAGGAGCTCCCGCGACTCGGCATCGGGAGCTGCCTGGTCGTCCGTTACGTCGACGCGGAGCACGTGGAGCCCGTCGCGGGCTATCTCCCTGGCGGAGAGGAGGTGCCTCGCAGCCGCTATCCGGCCAAGGAGATCGTGCCGCGGGCGATCTTCGACGAGGCCGCGGCGGTCCAGCTCACGCTGATTCCTCTGAGCTTCGACGGACACCCCTTCGGCTACGTGGTCTTCGAGCTCGGGCAGCTCGATGGCCATGTCTACGAGTCTCTCGGCGAGATCATCGGGGCCGCGCTGCGCAGCGCTGGGTTGACGGCGATCCTGGCCCGGACCACCGGCTCCTCGCACCCCCTGGCTGCGCGCGAAGCGGCCGGAACGCCGACGACCTGAGAAGCGGCGCCCCTGCCACTCAGCCACCGAGCCACGGGGCCTCACGCGCGTCACCCCGGGTGCGACCCCGGTCCGGCAGTGAGTCCGTGGGCCGCGACGGCCCAACCGGGGGGAGGAGTGAATCGAGCGCGGGCGCCTCGGGCGCGTCACAATGACGGGCGGTGACCGGAGCCTCGGATCCGGCGGGGGAAGCAAACGGGAGGGATCGATGCGCGTCTTGTTGACGGGAGCGACGGGGTTCGTGGGCAAACACCTCTATCCGACGCTGGTCGGCGCGGGGTACGAGGTCGTGTGCGCGTCACGACACCCCGAGCGGGCGCGGGCGCTCGAGCCCGAGAAGCGGTGGGTGCAGTGTGACGTGTCGGATCCGGATTCGACGCGGCGCGCCCTCGAGGGGTGCGATGTCGCTTACTACCTCGTCCACTCCCTCGCCTCGGGGCCCGGCTGGCCCGAGCGCGAGGTGCGCACCGCGGAGGTGTTTCGCGGCGCCGCGGCGGCGCAGCGGCTCGAGCGCATCGTGTACCTCGGGGGCATGGCCCCCAAAGGCGTCCCGTCTCCGCACCTGCAGAGTCGGCTCCTGTGTGGTGAGATCCTGCGTGGGGGGCTCGTGCCGACCTTCGAGCTGCGCGCAGGGATGATCATCGGCGCCGGCAGCGCCAGCTGGAAGATGGTGCGGGACCTGGCGGAGCGCTTGCCCGCCATGGTGCTGCCTCGCTGGATGTCGAAGCACTCCTGGCCCGTGGCCATCGACGACGTCGTGCACGGGCTCCTGAGCGTGTTGGAGCTGCCCAAGGAGCTCGCGCACCACTACGACCTCCCCGGGCCGGAGCGCATCTCCCACCAAGAGGTGCTGCTCCGGGTGGCCCACCTCCTGGGCAAGCACCCGGTGCACTTGCGCGTGCCGCTCGTGAGCCCGCGGCTGTCGAGCTATTGGATCGGTCTCGTGAGCGACGTCGACTTCGAGCTCGCGCGCATCCTGGTCGCGGGTTTGAGCTCAGACTTGGATCCCAAGCCGCCCACGCTCTGGTCGCTGTTGCCGCCGCATCGACGCCTGACCCTGGAGGAAGCCGTGGAAAGGGCGCTCCAGGCGGAGAGCCTGGGTGGGCCGGCGGTGAGCGCCGCGGTCAGGGGCGAGCCCGGTGTCGAACCCGGCGCCGAGCCGCGCCCCGCGCTCCGCTCGGAGAGCGCGCCAGGGAGCGTGGGGCACGGTCGAGAGCCCCCCAGCGCTCCCGCCCCCTGACGGGGCCGTGAACGGGGCCGTTAACGGGCCGTGTCCTTGGGCCAGGTCCTCGCATGCGTGGATTGCATGAATTCCCGTCGATCCATGCGTCGATTGCATGGGTTGCCTCGCTCGAGGCACCGATGTTTGCCCGTCGTTCGGGGGACACCCGTTCGAGGGGGGGGGGCGGCCGCTGGGCCGGAGGTGCCGTCCTCTCCGGGGGCACCGGTTGGTTCCAGGGGCGTTGTCCGAACGTTTCGCGGAGGCGTGGGGATGGGCGGTGGCGGAGCGACGTGGACTGTGAATGTCACGAGGTCCTCACAGGTAGCCCCCTGGGATCAGTTGTGATCCGTCGCGAAATGGTAGACTCAAGAGATATGTACAAGAGCCCCAGCCATCTACCGGAAGAAGCCAGGACCAAACTCGCGGCAGCGCTCAACGCGCGGCTCGCCGACGGCCTCGACCTGCACAGCCAGATCAAGGTCGCCCACTGGAACATCAAGGGACCGCAGTTCGCCGCGCTCCACCCCCTCTTCGAGACCTTCGCGGTCGGGCTCGCGCTCCACAACGACACCATCGCCGAGCGCGCTGTGACCCTCGGGGCCAACGCCTATGGCACCGCCCGTCACGTCGCGCAGCACTCACGTCTCCCGGAGTACCCCCAGGACACGAAGCGCGACATGGACCACGTGAAGCTGCTCGCCGAGCGCATCGACGTGTACCTCGAGGGCCTGCGGGAGTCCCGCGCCCTCGCCGAAGAGCTCGGGGACACGGACACCGCCGACGTGTTCACTCAGGTCGTCACGGAGTTCGAGAAGCACGCCTGGTTCCTGAGGGCGTCCCTGGCGGTCTGAGTTCCCCCGAGCGTTCGCGCTGGTGTTCTCACCCCTTCGCGGACGTGCCGCGCCTCGCGAGCCGCGCACCGTCCCAGCTCGCGGGGCCGGGGCCGCGACAAGCCAGGTACAAGAAGAACAAGCAATAGATCAGGGCGAGCTCCCCCTTGTTGACCGGAGGGAAGAAGCCTGCGCCGAAGTCGAGCTTCCAATGGAATTGCACGTAGGCGACGGCCATGGTCCCGCTCGCCAAGAACGCCATCCAGGGCGTGGCGATCCCCAGAGCGATGGCGCTCCCCGCGGTCAACTCGATGATGGCACCGAACCAGAGCTGCGTGCCCGGCGCGGGGACGGTTCCGCCGAGAACACCGAACAACTTCTGCGCACCGTGTAAAGCAAACATCGTGCCCGCGACGATGCGCAGGGCGGCAAAGACGACTTCGGCGCGAGGGCGTAAGACTCGTTGCAGCATTCCAGAGCATTGCACGAAACACCCCTCTGGCCATCCCCGATACCTTAGGCGCGGGCGCCGTCGCTCCTTCAGTGATCGGCCCGGGGAGGCGGCCGAGAGGAGCTCTCGGGCCTCCGCTGGTTGAGGGTGTTCTCGATCGCGGAGAGGCTCACGGGCTTGGTGATGTGGGCGTCGAACCCTGCCTGCTCACAGCGCGCCTTGTCCTCCGGCCGGCCGTACCCCGTCAGGGCCACGAGCCAAACTCGGGCGAAGCGGCTGTCGCTGCGGATCGCACGCGCCACCTCGAGCCCGGTCATCCCCGGGAGCCCCAAGTCGCAGAGGATGACGTCCGGGACGAAGGTCTCGAGCTGCTGCAGGGCCGCCGACCCGTCTGCCGCCACCTGGGTGACATGCCCCCGGAGCTCGAGGAGCTCGCGGAGGAGCTCCGCCGCGTCTTCGTTGTCCTCGACGATCAGGATCCGATCGTGCCCCTCGGGGGTCCGCTCCGACTCCGGGACGGCCGGTCCGCGCTGCGCCCGAGGCAAACGCACGACGAACTCGGCCCCCTGACCTTCTCCGGCGCTCGCGGCGCTGACGCTGCCGCCGTGGAGGTCGACCAGGCCGCGCACGAGGGGGAGTCCCAGTCCCAAGCCCCCCGAGGAGCGATCCATGCTCTGCGTGGCCTGCCGAAAGGTGTCGAAGATGAAGGGTAAGAGCTCGGGCTCGATGCCCTGGCCCGTGTCACGGACGCGCAGGACCACTTCCGAGCCCTGTGCCTGGACGGAAATGGAGATCACGCCCGCGCGGCAGTACTTGGCGGCGTTCGAAAGGAGATTGTCGAGCACCTGCGTGAGGCGAATGCGATCGCCGTCCACCCAGAGCGGCTCCGCGGGGAGATCCAGGTCGAGGCGCACGGGGCGGGCCTCGAACGCCGCGGCATAGTCTTTGGCGACGTCCCGCGCGATCGTGGTCAGATCGAGGAGCTCACGCTCCAGCTCGATCTTGCCGCGCACGATGCGAGAGACGTCGAGCAGGCCGTCGAGCAGCTTGGCCATGTGCGCCGTCTGCCGCTGCAGGACGGCGCGGACTCGCCGCACCTGGTCGTCGTCCGTCTCGGTGTGCTGGAGGAGCTCCGTCGCGCTGCGCACCGCCGCCAGCGGGTTCCGGAGCTCGTGCCCGAGCATGGCCAGAAACTCGTCCTTTTGTCGGTTCGCCTCCCGCAGGCTGCCCTCCGCCTGGAGCCGCCCGGCGAAGACGCCGATGGCCCGACCGATCGCCTCCAGAGTTCGCGGGAAGGTCGCGTCTGCGAGCAGGTGCCGTCGCGAGAACACGCTCAGCACGCCGAGCACTCGTGGCCCGCTCAGGATCGGCAGGGCCATGGCCGCGGTGAGCCCGAGGGCAGACGCGGCGTGCGGCAGCTCGAGCTGCTCGTGCGCGTCGAGCACGGTGATCCACTCGGGCCGCCCCTGCTCCCAGACACGGCCGACGAGCCCTTCCCCCTTGCCGATCTGGTTCCTGGTGAAGAGCTGGCTGATGTGATGTTCCCGGTGGGGCTCCTCGGGGGAGGAGAACACGGTGCGGGTCAGCGTCTCTCCGTGCGCGTCCGGCCACCAGAGCTCTCCCAGGGATGTGCCGAGCTCTCGGGCGAAGGCGCCGTGAATCCGCTTCGCCGCGTCGGCGATGCTGCTGGAGTTCGCGAGGATCCACCCCACCGCGTGCTCGAGGGCGAGCCGATGGCGCTTCTGATAACGCCCCACGGCGGCGGCGACCATCGTCGCCACGGAGTGCAGGAAGCTCGTCTCGTTGGTGGTGAACTTGCGCCGCTCGAGGGTCAGGGCGCCGAGCACGCCGTAGGCCGAGTCCCCAAACTGAATGACGCAATAGATCCCGCTCGTGGCTCCGTGCTCGACCACGTGGGGTGAGGCCTGGAAGCGCTTGTCGGAGGCGAGATCGTCGACGACGATCGGGGCGCTCGATTTCAGGATGTAGCCCGCCTGGGTGTTCAGATCGACGTCCAGGAGGGTCGACTTGACGAGGCCTGGTCGCCAGCCGATCCCGGAGCGCAGGAGCATTTTCTCCCCTCCGGGTTGGAGCTCCAGCAGCTCACAGAGATCCGTCCCGAGGGTCTGCTGGACCTCGCGCACGACGCGCTCCATGAACGCGTCGATGTCCTCTTCCTCGAGCGCTTGCAGGCCCAGGCGCGCGACGACGCTCTGCTGCTCTTCCCGGACCGCGAGGCCCGCGGTCGCGGTCTTCAGATCCGTCACGTCGAGGAAGGTGACGACCACGCCGCCGATGTGCTGGCTCCCCGTGCGGTAGGGGAGCACGCGCCGCACGAACCAACGCCCGTCTGGTGCCCGGAGCTCGCGACTCCGCGGGGACAGCTGCGTGAGCACCCCGCGAGCGTCGTCGTCGAGATCGCAGTGCAGGAGGTCGCGCGCGATGTCGCGGACGACGCGCCCCGTATCCGAGGGGCCGAGCTGGAGGAGCTCCTGAGCCGCCGGGGTGATGCGGCGGATGCGGAACTCCGAGTCGAGGAACACCGTGGCGAGGTTGGTGCTCTCGAAGAAGTTCAACAGGTCGTTGTTGGCCGCCTCGAGCTCGTCGACCTTCTCCTTGAGCTGGAGGTTCAGGGTGGACAGCTCCTCGTTCAGGGACCGCAGCTCCTCGGTCGTGGCCTCGAGCTCCTCGTTGGCGGACTGGAGCTCCTCGTTCATGGACACGGCCTCCTCGTGGGAGGTTCGCAGCTCCTCGTTGACCGCCTCGCGCTCCTCGATGCTGTGCCGCAGGTCTTCGCGCGTCCGACGCAGCTCCTCCTCGAGCTGTTGCAACAGCACCTCGTGCTCGGCGCTCGCGTTGGACGAGATCGGAGCTTGAGGCAGCGACTCCACGTCCTGAAAGGAGATGACGACCGTGCCGGGAGGAAGCCCCGGCGCCGGACGGACTTGCATCATCGTCTGGGGGCCGCCGCGATCGGGGCTCGACACGACCGAGACCGGGCAGCGATCCCGCCGGCTGCGATAGATGGCCGGTCGCAAGCGACACACCAGGTCCGCGCGCAGCATGGGGAAGAGCTCGAGCCGCGGCTCCCCCTGGGGCAGGTTCACGTAGGGGCGGAGGTCGCCGGACGAATAGAGGATTTGTCCATCGTCGGACAGCACGAGCGTAGGCAGAGAGGTGCGCAGGACCGCGTCCCGTGCCAGGGCGGTGGTGCTCGGGGCGGCGCGCGGAGAGAGGGGCGCCGCGGAGGGGGCGGGGGGATGACTGACGGGCGCCTTGCGGGACGGCGCGAGATCCGGCCGCCCCAGCGGGGTGGCCGTCACGAGGCCCGTCTTCTGATAGAGGCGGGCCGGTTTGGAGACGAGGGAGAACCGTGCCCCGGCGATCGTCTCCGACGTGCCGAGCAACAAGAAGCCTCCAGGCTTGAGGGCGAAGTGAAACCCATCGACGACGTGCTCGCGAGCCCGCTCCTCGAGGTAAATGAAGAGGTTGCGGCACGACACGAAGTCCATCCGCGAGAACGGGGGATCGTTGCAGACGTTGTGGACCGCGAAGGACACGACGTCTCGGAGGAACGGTTGCACCTGGAAGCCGCCTTCCACTCGCGTGAAGTACCGGCGCAGCCGAGCCTCGGAGATGCCCGACACCGCAGACTCCGGGTAGAGGCCGCGGCGGGCGATCGTGAGCGCTTCGGTGTCGACGTCCGTGGCGAACAGCTGGAGATGAAGGCTCTTGGCGCGCTCCGCTTCGGCGGCTTCCAGGAGCAGGATCGCCAGAGAGTAGGCCTCTTCGCCGGTGGCGCAGGCGGGGACCCACGCGCGCAGCGTCTCTCCGTCGCGGGCCGCCCGGGCGCGGGGACGCACTGCCTGCTGCTCGAACACCGCGAACGCGTCCGGGTCGCGGAAGAAGTCCGTGACGCTGATCAACAGATCGCGGATGAGCGCGTGTTGTTCGGAGGTGTTTCGTCGGAGACGATCGAGGTAGAGGTCGAGCGTCTCACAGCTCGCCAATCTCATGCGACGCAGCGTGCGTCGGCTGATGGTCGCCGCCCTGTAGTGCCGCAAGTCGAAGCCTGCGCGTGGCTGGAGGATCCGCGAGAGCTCCTCGAGCGCCTCGGGCGGGAGAGGCGGCTGAGGCGGCGTCGGCTCGGGATCGGGGTCCGACACGGGAGGCAGCCTGGGTGAGTCTTCGTGGAAAGCCATCGCGATGAGGTGCGGTGGGGAGTGGGTGGGAGATGACCCCAACGGAGGCAGCGGCTGCGGTGGGCCTCCGGCGAAGTGGCTCTATTCAATCGCGCACGCCCAGGCGCCGCAAGGAGGGACCGGGGCGCCGCGAGCGGGGAACGGGGGCCGCCGCGCGAGCCTCTGCAGATCCAGTTCAAGTGGGCGCTCCCGTTGGCTCACCGAGGGTCCGGACGTCGGCGCGCACGGGGGCCGCCGCTCGACGGTTCGGTTCGCTGCGCTATACCGTGTCGAGGGAGGGGGAAATCGGATGAACGCGATCGATCTGCTGTTGGCGCAGCACCGCGAGATTGAGAACCTGTTCGGTCAGTGCAAGAAGGCTTCGGGGGAGGACAAACTCGAGCTCTTCCACGCCATCGCGGACCTGCTGGTCCTGCACACCTCGATCGAGGAGGAGCACTTCTACCCGGCGGCGGCGACCGGTGGCATTCCCGAGGCGCAGGTGCGGGAAGCCCTCGAGGAACACCTTCTCGTCAAGCGCAGCCTGGCGGATCTGCTCGCTCAGGATGCGGTGGATGCCGAGTTCGACGCCAAGCTCCAGGTCCTCGAGGAGCTGGTGGCGCACCACGTGAAGGAAGAGGAGGACGAGCTCTTCCCCGCGGTGGAGAGCAAGCTCTCGAAGACGAGGCTGCGGGAACTGGGGGCCGCCCTCGAGAGCATGACGACCGAACTCGAGGAGGAAGAAGCCCTCTACGAGCGCGTTCAGGACGTCGATGAGCTCGCGCGGGCTGCCCCGTTCTCGCAGGAGGAGCCGCGCCCCCGAAGCTGAGCGCGTCGGTCAGTCTTGAAGGAGGTCCAACCGGGCGGGGCCGAGGTCATCGCGTTGCCCGTGCGCTTGGAGGTCCACCCAGCTCAGCGGGTGATGGGGCGGGGACGCGGCACTGGGAACTCGTGACCAGCTCCACCGCGGCTCGACCCGGACGATCTCCTCGAAGCGGGCGCGGTCCAGGTAGTGGTCCAAGGCGTCCGTCGAGGAGTCGCTGGGGATCCAGAAAGGGATGGATCCGGTCCGGAGCACCTGCGCGGGATCGACGGGGCCGGACTCCACCGCGAGGCGGTGGGGAGCCCGGTCCCCCACCACCCGGCTGCGATACAGCTCCGCGATCCACGGGCTCAGGTCGTCGGGGGCGCGAAACGAGAGCCGCAGGAGTCGATAGCCGTGGCGGTCCGCGAAGCGGAGCGCGTCGGTGGTCAGCTCCGCAGCGTAGCCCCAGCGTGCGTCCGCGACGGTCGTGGTCTCCGAAATGTCCGTCGGGGGAGTCGGGGCGAGGTGGACGAAGTGCCGTTCACTTGCCTGGAGACAAGCCCGTGGGCTGTCGCAGTCGACGAGGACGAGGGTCCCTCCGGGGGCGAGATGTTTGAGAAGGAAGCGCTCGTAGCTGGGGCCGAGGGTGATTCGCTTCAGACGAAGCTCGACGATCCCGGGGCGGAAGCGACCCCGATCCTCGAGGACCTGGTGCACCTGCACGTCCGGCGCCGCTGCCAGGAGGGGGCGGACGAGCGCCGCGGCGCGCGCCGCGGCTCGCCGGGGGTCTCCCGAGTCGAGGGGAGAGCCGAGGGGAGAGTCGAGGCTGGAGTCGCGGACGAGGGTGAGTGACGTTTGGGGGAGCCAGGGGGCGCCGACGGCGGCGGCGAGGTGGATGGCGGCGCCGTTCGTCGCGCCGACGAGGACCACGGGGTAGGTCCGGCGGGGATAGTTCCCCGTGACCCACCGTGAGACGGCCTCCGAGGAATAAGAGCGCAGCGCCCGGGCGGGGACGGCCGTGGTCCAGGCCCCGAGTCGCGCCGCGATGGTCCGCCGGTCTTCCGGCAGCACATTCAACGCTCGCGGCGTCGTCTTTCGGAGGAGCGACGGCCTTCGCCGCGGCGCGCCCTCGCTCCGCAGGAACGCCGCGAGAGAGCTCAGGAATAGGGTGGCCGTGTCGCAGGAGGAGACGTGTCGAGGGGCGACCCCACAGCCCGCGAGCGCGTGGGTGAGGGTCGAGGGGGTGGCGAGGCTCTTCATGGGCCGGGTGGTCGGCGGAGGCGGGGCGGTTCCCCAGGCCCCGATTGAGACGGCCTGGACCCGGACGGGGCTCATGAGTGATCGTTCAGGTTCCGTCGTTCAGCGGCGAGGAGCGACCGCGACGCCGTCCCGGATGCGATCGCTCGGGTGCGCCACGACCTCCGCGCCTGGGGCGAGGCCCTCGGTGATTTGCACCGCGGAGGGGGTCCGCTCGCCGATCTTCACGGGCACGAGCCGCACGAGCTCACCCTCCACTTGGTACACGGCCCAACCGTCGCCGTGGCGAAAGAGAGAGCTCGGCGGGACCTGGACCACGTCCGCCGCTTCCCACACCACGATGTGGGCCTCGACCCTGTAGCCGTCCCCCAGGGACGCCCATTGCTCCCGCGGAGCGACGAGGTCGATGATGACGTTCACGCGCTGCTCCTCCACGCCGAGCGCGCTGGTGCGCGAGAAGGCGCTGGGCTCGACCAGGCGCACGCGCCCCTCCAGGGCGGGCCCACCCCAGCGATCGAGCACCACCCTGTTGCCCGGCGAGATGCGGACGGCGTCGCCGGTGAGGACGTCCGCGACGACCTCGAGCGCCCCGGGATCCGCGAGCTCGAGCAACGGCGTACCCAGCTGAACCACACCCTCGCTCTCCTGGATCACCTTCAAGACGCGTCCCGTGACCGGCGCCGGGACCTCGAGCTGATCCTCGGCCTTCGTGCCTTGCCCGGTGAGGCGGCCCAATACGGCCCGCGCCATGCGCACCTCCGAGTCGGCGACCTGTGCGCCGAAGCGGGCAGACTCGAGCTCCGCCGTCGCGGTGCGGAGCTGCAGCTCTGCTTGCTCTCGCTGGAGCTCCGTGGCGACGCCCCGATCCGCGACCTGCCGCATGCGTTCGGCGTTCACCTGCGCGAACTCACGGGCGGCCTCGGCGCGCTCGACGAGGGCGCGGGCCTGGCGTTGTGCGGCGAGCGCAGCGGCGACGCGGGCCTCCGCCTGGCTGCGGGAGCGGACGTCGAGGAGCGGCGCGTCCAGGGGGACGATGCGGGCGATGACGGTCCCTGCCTCCACCGCGTCGCCCGGGTGGAGCTCCGGTCGCGCCAGGCTCCCGCTCAAGGGCGCGGACACGACGTGCCGGTTCTTCACGCGCGCTCGCCCGTCTTCGTGGACGGTGACGACCAGGGGGCCACGTTTTACCTCGACGACGTCGGCCGGGACGGGCCGCGGCTGAAACGCCAGGACCAGGACGACGATCGTGGCGAGGATCGCGGACGACAGGAGGACGCGCTTGAGCCAGCGAACGAAGGAACGGGAACGGGGAGCCGGGCTCGTCATGGTCACTCTCTGGTTTTCAGGACGGCTATCAGGTCGAGGGAGTCGAGCTTGCGGCGCACCACCAAGGCGCTCAGCAAACTGGCGATGAGCGTCACCAGGGTCGCGAAGGCGTAGCTCCGGACGGTGACGAGCAAGGGGAGGCGGTAGGTCTCGGGGTCCATCGTCGTGCCGAGAGCCCACACGAGCCCGCGCCCGAAGAAGAGCCCCAGGGGGATGGCGAGCAGCACCTGGACGCCCATCTCGCCGAGCAGCATGGCGGAGACCTCGGCGCGGGTGAAGCCGAGAACGCGGAGGCTCGCCAGGTCACGAGACCTCTGCGAGAGCGCGACGCGGGCGTTGTTGTAGACGACCCCGAACGTGATGGTGACCGCGAAGAAGGTGATGATCAGGGTGAACACGAGGATCATCCCCGCGCTCTGTTCCCGAAATCGCTGCAGCAGCTCGTCGCGCGAGCCCACCGCGGCGACCGCAGGGAGGTCCGTCAGGCGACGGTGGAGCTCCCGTGAGTGCGCGGGGTCGACCTGGAGGAGCACGCTCGAGACGAGGGGCTCCTGCCGGACCAGCTGGCTGAGAGCCGTCAGGTGCATGTGCCCCTGGAGGCCGAAAGATTCGTCGACGAGGCCGCTCAAGGTGACCTCTTCGTGAGCGCGGCTGCCCTCGCGGAGCTCGAGGGTGAGACGATCCCCCACCTCGAGGCCCAGCAGCTCCGCGAGCTTGTCCGTCAGCACGAGACCCCCGGGCGGGATGGACACTGCCCGGCCATTCTTGTCGCGGAGCGCCCGCAGCTCGGCGTCCTCGGGGTACCCGATGACCACTCCGTCGCGGAAGCGATGCCCCGCTCGAAACCGCACCGGGAGCTCCCGGCGGCCTTCCGCGCGCAACACGCCGGGCAGGTGCCCGAGCTCCCGCACCGCTCGCTCCGGGCGGGGCCCCGTGAGGGTGACGGTGACGTCCTCCCGCATGACGTCGAAGAACTGTGTGCGCACGAGCTCCTCGGTGGCGTCGTAGTAGAACCCGCCGACGACGGTCAGGCCCACGGAGGACGCGATGGCCACCGAGGACAGCAGGGTGCGCAGGGGACGGCGCCGGAGCTCCCGGAGCACCATCTGGGGTGCGGTTCCGACGAGGCGACCGAGCTCCAACCGATCCAGCCAGGATCGCGTGTAGCGTGCGGGGGGCGGCGCCTGCATGGCCTCCGCGGGCGCGAGCCGCAGGACGCCGCGCACCGCCGCGAAGGTGCCGATGCCCGAGGCGAGCAGGGTCACCAGCAGAGAGCCGATCGCCGAGGAGAGATCGAAGCGGAATTCGAGGTTCGGGAACTTGAAGTAGTGCTGGTACAGCTCGGTCATCGCGGCGCCGAGCCAGGCGCCCGCCGCTGCGCCGAGGCCGGCCCCCGCCAAGGCGATCAAGACGACGAGCTTGGCGAAATGGAGCCCGATTTCGCCGCTGTGGTAGCCGAGCGCCTTCAGCGCGGCGATCTCTCCCCGCTGCAGGAGGACGAGGCGCGACAGCACCAGGTTCAGGAGCAGCGCGGCCACGGCGAGGAAGATGGCCGGCACCACGGAGCTCATCGAACGGAGCTGGGTGAGCTCGCCGGAGACCATGTAGTTCGACGGCTGCCGGGCGCGCGGATAGGCGCCGAGTCCCCCGTAGGGCTCGAGGCGTAGGTCGAGCTCGTGCAGCACGGCCCGCTCGGAGGCGCCCGGTTGCAGGGTGACCGCGACGTCGTTGAACGCGCCTTCCATGGCGAAGGCCGCCGCCACGGCCTCTTCCCCCATCCACATCACCGCGAAGCGCGTCGGATCGGCGGCGAGGTCCCCCGGGGCGACGGCGAACACGTACTCGGGGGAAGCGACGAGGCCCACCACGCGCATCTCTCGCCTGCGGCCGTTCAAGACGATGGGGAGCCGGTGACCGGGCTCGATGCCGCGGGCCAGGGCGAAGCCCTCGAGCAGCAGGATCTCGTCGTTCCTGCCCGGCTCGAGGAGACGCCCCTGCCGCAGATCGACTCGGTTCAGGCTCGCTCCGTGGGGCGGCACCGAGACCACGCGCCCGCTGATGGGGCGCACTCCGGGCTCCAGGGGCACGAGCACCCCCTCCACGATGCGCCCCTCCGCGCGGGCGACACCGGGAATCGCCTCGATGTCCGCGAGCAGGGAGCGCGGCGCCCGCTCGAGGCTCGCGAAGGCCGCCGCGAACCCGTAGCGCTCGTAGTAGGTGGTCCGCGCCAGCTCGAGAGAGGCGTAGTTGCCGCGCAGGGCCACGAAGCTCGCCACACCACAAGCCACCACGAGGGCGATGGTCAGGATCTGACCACCCAGGTGGCGGAGATCGCGCAGGAGCTTTCGATCGAGGGCTTTCACCAGGTCAGCTCGCGGGCGTCGGCCTTCTCGGTGGGGCGCTCCTCCCCAACGATGCGTCCGTCGGCGAGGGTGATCACGCGGTCGGCGAGGCGCGCGATCGGCGCGTTGTGGGTGATGATGGCCGTCGTCGTCCCGAGCTCGCGGTTGATCTTCTGCAGGACCTCCAGAACGAGGACACCGGTGCGGTAATCGAGGGCTCCGGTGGGCTCGTCGCAGAGCAGGAGCTCGGGGCGCTTCGCCACGGCGCGGGCGATGGCGACGCGCTGTTGCTCGCCGCCCGAGAGCTGCGCAGGGAAGTGATCGAGGCGCGGCCCGAGCCCGACGAGCTCCAAGGCCGCCTCGGGGGACATCGGATCGTCGGCGATGTCCGTGACGAGGGCGACGTTCTCGCGGGCGGTGAGGCTGGGGATCAAATTGTAGAACTGAAAGACGAAGCCGACGTGGCGCCTGCGGTAGCGGGTGAGCGTCTTCTGATCGGCGGCGGTCAGCTCCTGATCGCGAAACCAGAACCGTCCGCTGGTGGCGACGTCGAGCCCGCCGAGGATGTTGAGCAGGGTGGACTTGCCGCTGCCCGACGCTCCCAAGAGCACGATCATCTCGGAGCGGTGGAAGGTGCAGTCCACACCGCGCAGGGCGTGCACCTCCACCTCACCCATGAGGTAGACCTTGGTGAGTCCTTCGGCGCGGAGGATCGAGTCGTCGGGGGGCGGGGTCACGACGGTCATCTTCCCAAGCGTCGAGGCGCAGCGACACCGTGGCTCGCTCCGTGGCTCGCTCCGTGGTGGGGCGCCGGGTGCTGTGGTGCCTGCTCCACCGTACGCCGTAGGGCCGTGCACGGGGCCAGAGCGTGCCGCGCCGAACCGCTCCGTACCGCGGTGTTCCGTAGTGCGGCGTACTGGTTTCGGGCAGCGTTCACAGGGTCGGAGATAGCACCGATGGGCCATGGGGAGACAGCCCCCGACGCGCGCGTGTGGCGGGGCTCGGCGCCACGCACGTCCTCGTCGTCGAGCGAGACCCCCTGACGCGCGAGTAGGGCGGGGGCGCGGCGCGCCGGCGGCTGGATCGCAGCCCCCGCGGGTGTACGCTCTGCCCATGGATGCGGCGCAGTTCGCCCTCGCCAAGGCGTACATCGACTTCGACGCCACCTCGGAGGCGGCGCTGCGGGCGTTTCACCCGGTGGCGGCGGCGCACTTCACGGCCATCGTCGACGACTTCTACGGGCGCGTCGAGGAGGTGCCCGCGGCGCGAGCCCTCATCACAGGCGGCAAGGAGCAGATCGCGCGGCTCAAGCTGACCCTCCGGGAGTGGCTGGATCGCCTGCTCCAGGGGCCCTACGACGAGGACTACCTCGAGGCTCGGTCTCGGATCGGCCGCGTCCACGTGCGCATCGGCATGTCCCAGGAGTTCATGTTCACCGCCATGAACCGGATGCGGGTGCGCCTCCAGGACGTCGCCCTCGACGGCTATGCGGACGATCCGCAGACGTGTCGCGCGGTCGTTCGCGCCGTGGGCCAGGTCCTCGATCTCGAGCTCGCGATCATGCTCGACACCTACCGCGAGTCGTTGCTGGAGGACATGCGGGCGACGGAGCGCCTCGCCACCATCGGCCAGCTCGCCGCCAGCATCGGTCACGAGCTGCGCAATCCGCTCGGCACCATCGACTCCAGCCTCTTCCTGGTGCGTCAGCGTCTGAACCGTCTCGGTCTGGAGGATCCACAGCTCACCAAGCACCACGATCGGATCGGGACGCAGGTCGAGCACTGCGGCAAGATCATCAACAACCTCCTCGACCTGGCGCGAGAACGTCCTCCTCGACGCAAGCGGACCTCCGTCGCGGAGTTGATCCAGTTGGCGCTCGAGCGCGCCGCCCTCCCCGAGGGCATCGCGGTCGAGGTGGAGGAGCTCGGCGCCCACACCATCGACGCGGACGCCGACGACATCAGCCACGTCCTCGTCAACCTCCTCGGTAACGCCGCTCAGGCTCAGGGGGGCAGCGGCCGTGTCCGCATCACCGCCTACCGCTTCAAGGGGGGGACCACGCTCACGGTGACCGACGCGGGTCCCGGGGTCCCCCCCGAGATTCGGCACCGGATCTTCGACGCCCTCTTCACGACGAAGGCTCGGGGGACCGGCCTGGGTTTGGCCCTGTGCCGGCGCATTCTCCACGCGCACGGGGGCGAGATCGACTTGGAGCCGAGCGAGGTGGGGGCAACCTTCCGGGTCTGGGTCCCCGACAGCGAGCTGCTCGGGGGGGACGAGGCTCCGTCGGCGAGCTGACGTCTTCGGTTGCGCGGCTGCCGGCTGCTGCCTAGGCTTCCGCCGTGCGCGACGTGAAAGGTCACATCCTCGTCGTAGAGGACGATCCGGAGCTCGCGGACAATTTGGTCGAGATCATGGAGGGCCTCGACTGGCAGGTGGACGTCTCGAGGAGCGCCGAGCGGGCGCTGGAGCTGCTCCGCGAACGCTCTTACGAGGGCGTCCTCACGGATTTTCGCTTGCCCGGGCTCGGGGGCGTGGAGCTGATCTCCCGGCTGAGGGAGGCGGGCGCGCACGTGCCCGTGGTGGTCATGAGCGCCTTCATGGACGAGTCGGCGGCGGACCAGGCCGAGCGCGCCGGAGCCCTCGACGTGCTGGCGAAGCCCGTGGATCTCGAGCGCCTCTTCGGCCACCTCGAGACGTTCTCGCGCACGAACCGCCTCGTCCTCATCGTCGAGGACAACGTGTCCCTGGCAGAGAACGTGGCGGAGGCGCTCCGTGAGGAGGGCCTCGCTTCCGAGGTGGCGCCGGACGGGCTCGGGGCGCTGTCGCGGCGGCTGCTGCCCCAGGTGGCCTTGATCGATCTCCGCCTCCCGGATCTGAACGGGGTCGAGGTAGCGCGGCGTTTGCTCGCGCGGGATCCCACGATCAAAATCCTCTTCGTCACCGCGCACGCCGAGGAGCTGCGCGCCGAGGTGGAGCGGGCGCAGCGTGAGCTCAAGAACGTCCGCCCCGACACCGCGTGCCTGCTCAAGCCCTTCAGCGTGCCCGACCTGGTGCGACGCATTCGGCAGGCCGTGCAGTGACGTCGAGCGCCAAGCCCAACGTCCTCGTCGTGGACGACAACGCGGATCTCTTGGACAACGTCTGTGAGATCCTGGAGACCGTCGAGGACCTCGAGATCCGCCCCGCGCTGGCGCTGAATCGCCACGAAGCCATCGAGGTGTGTCGCTCGGCGAGTACGGCGCTCGACCTCGCCCTCGTCGACCTGCGCTTGCCGGACAGTGACGGGCTGCGCCTCTCCTCGGAGATCCAGGAGCTCTGCCCCTTCGCCGCCGTGGTCCTGATCACCGGGGACGCCAGCCTGGAGAGCGCCATCGCGGCCCTCGAGCAGCGGGCCTTCGCGTACGTCACGAAGCCGTTTCGCGCCCCGGAGCTCCTGCGCACGGCGCGCTCCGCGATCGCCAAGGCCCGCGCGGAACGGGAGAGTGAGCTCTTGAAGCAGAGCCTCGAGGCGTCGGAGCGACGTCACCGCGAGGTGGTGGACGCGGTGCCGGCCTTCGTGCTCGCCCTCGACGCGGAGGGGCGGATCGCCCTGTGGAATCAGGAGCTCGAGCGGGTCACCGGCTACGAGCGCAGCGAGATGCTGGGACGGCCCGGGCGGGAGTGGGTGGGCGAGGGGGGCGAGGCGCGCCTCCCGCTCAAGGACGGAGGACATCGCCTCGCGCGTTGGCAGAGCACCCAGCTGGTCGGTCCCGAGGGGACACCGGTGACCTACGCCCTGGGGCTCGACGTGACGGAGGAGCGCGACATGCTCCGGCGCACCCTGCAGACGGAGCGGCTCGCCGCCGTGGGCACGCTGGCCGCGGGGCTCGCCCACGAGGTGCGCAACCCGCTCAACTCCGCGCTCTTGCAGCTGCAGGTGCTCCGCCGGCGCGTCGAGAAGGGGCAGCGAGAGCCAGCCTCACTGCTCCCCGTCGTCGAGGTCGTCGGCGGTGAGATCCGGCGCCTGGACCGGCTGGTCAGCGACTTCTTGGCGTTCGCGCGGCCGCGGCCCCTCGAGCTGCGCCCCGTGCTCCCCAACGAGTTCATGCAGGCGATGGCGGACCTGGTCCGGCCGGAGGCCGAAGAGCGGGGCATCGCGGTGGAGCTACGCCTGGACCGGAACGTCGGCCCCCTGGATGGAGACCCCGAAGGCCTCCGCCAGGTGATCCTGAACCTGGTGCGGAACGCGATCGAGGCGATGGGGACGTCCGGCACTCTGCTCCTCGCGACGGAGCCCGCGGACGCGGAGGGCAACCTGGCCCTGGTGGTGCAGGACGACGGACCCGGCTTCCAGGAGTCCGCGCCCGTGTTCGACGCCTTCTACACCTCGAAGGAGGGGGGGACCGGCCTGGGCCTCGCCATCGTCCACCGCCTGGTCACGGAGCACGGGGGCAGCGTCGCCGTGGAGACGCGCCCAGGACGGACCCGGTTCACCCTGCGCCTCCCCCAGCGAGCCGCCGACCGGCCGCCACGCTGAGACCGAGTCGTGAGGCGAAGGCGTCGACCGATTCGCTGGCTTTGCACCCTCACGACAACAGCGCCGAGCTCGAGTCTCGAGGGGGCGCGTCGACCGGTCCGCTGGCGTTGCACCCCCGTTGCACCCTCACGATAACGACCAGCTCACGGTTGCTCGCCGGGGAGCGTGGCCGGACTCTCCGGTCGGGTCACGCCCTTGACGAATCCGTGAAAAAGCTGCGTTACGGCCCTGAAGTGCCGACGCATTTGCGCGTTTTCAAGAATGGGTTCGGGGGGCGAGCGGTCGGGGCGCGGGGCGTTCGCGGGGAACGGGCACTGGCACGGACGTTGCTCTCCTGTCGAGGGACGTGATCAATATGAGCGGGGGAAAGGGCGTCGTGATGGGAGTTTCGGTCGTAGCGATGGGTGGTCGGGTGGGTCGTGGTAGGAGTCTGACGAGTGCGTTGGCTGCGGCGGGGTGTACGGACCCCGCGGTGCTTCGCGCGATGTCACGCGTGCCCCGCCAAGATTTCCTGGCCGAGGAGCTCCGGGAGGAGGCGTACCTCGAGCGCTCCCTTCCCATCGGAGAGGGCCAGCGGATCGCCGCGCCGTCCCTCGTCGCGCGAACGCTACAACTGCTCTCCTTGGGGCCTCAGGACAAGCTGCTCGAAATCGGAACAGGGAGTGGATACTCCGCGGCGGTCGCCTCGCACCTGGCGCGGGACGTGTACACCGTGGAGCGCAACGCGAACCTGGCGCGGGCGGCGAGCTGCTTCCTGGGTCGGCTCGGTTACCGCAACATCCACGTGCGCCATGGAGAGGGGGTGGACGGCTGGGCCGAGCACGGCCCCTTCGACGCGATCTCGGTCACTTTCCCAGCCCCGTCGCTGATCCGACCCCTCGTGCAGCAGCTCACCCTCGGCGGCAAGCTCGTCATGGCCATGGGGCACAGCGGCATCAACGACGCCCTCTTGCTCGTGACGCGCACCGTCGACGGGTTCGTGGAGAACTCGGTGCTGGGTGCGCGCCCGGGGCCGTCGATCGCGCCGTACCCCCTCGCCGCGGGTTCCCAGCAGGCGACGCCGTATCCCCGCTCCTGCGCGTGACTCAGGCGCCGGCCGGGCTGCCCAGGGGGCTCCAGGTCGCGACGGACAGTCGCTCCGGGAGAGGCGGCGCGAGCCCCTTGAGCTGCTTCTGCACCAGGCTCGCGTAGTAGCCGCGACGCTGCAGGAGCTCCTCGTGGCGCCCGGCCTCGACGATCCGTCCGTCGCGGAGCACGACGATGCGATCGGCCCCCACCACGGTGGCCAGCCGATGGGCGATCACGAAGGTCGTGCGGCCACGCACGAGTCGATCGAGCGCCTCCTGGATCAGCTCTTCGGACTCGGCGTCGAGGGCGCTGGTCGCCTCGTCGAGGATCAGGAGCGGCGGGTCCTTCAGGAGCGCCCGAGCGATGGAGATGCGCTGGCGCTCGCCGCCGGAGAGGCGCCCGCCTCGCTCGCCAATCACGGTGTCGTAGCCCTGAGGGAGGCGTTGGATGAAGTCGTGGGCGTTGGCCGCCTGCGCCGCCTTCACGACCTCCTCGAAGGGCGCCTCCGGACGACCGTAGGCGATGTTGGCGCGGACCGTGTCGTCGAACAGGGTCCCGTCCTGGAGGACCACGCCGATCTGGCGGCGTACGCTCGCCTGCTTCAGAGACCGGAGGTCATGACCATCCAGCAGGATGGCTCCCGAGCTCGGGTCGTAGAAGCGCTGGAGCAGAGCCATCGTCGTGCTCTTGCCCGAGCCGCTCGGGCCGACGAGGGCGACGCGCTCTCCGGGGCGCACCTCGAGGTTCAGACCATCCAGGACGGGGCGCTGGTCGGACCGGTAGGCGAAGGACACGTCACGGAACTGCACCGCTCCGGTGAGATGCCCGACTTCCCGGGCGTCGGGGGCATCCCCCAGGTTGTCCTGCTCGTCCAAGATCGAGAAGACGTCGTCGATGGACACCGACGCCTTGTGGAGCGTCCGGTAGACGCCCGTCAGGCCCTGCACGGGGCCAAAGACGCCGGCGAGGTACCCGAGGAACGCCACGAGGGTGCCGATGGTGCCCTCTCCCCGCAGGATCAGGTACCCGCCGAGGGCGATCGCCGCAATGCGGGCCAGGGCCACCACGAGCCCCTGCTGTGCGGAGATGCGCGAGTCGAGCTTCACGCCCCGCAGCACCAGCTGGTTGGCTTCCTGCACGCCGCCGAGGAAGCGGCGCTTCTCCGCGTCCTCCATGGCGTAGCTGCGCACCGTGACGATCCCCGAGAGCACCTCGTTGAAGCGGCTGTAGATCTTGGTCCAGCGATCGAGCAGGGAGCGCTCACGCTGCGTTTGCTCCGGAGCGGCGCGCGCTGCCAACAGAGCGGGGAGCGGGGCAAACGCGAGCACGAGCAGCGCGAGGCGGTGGTCGAGCTGCAGCATGATGCCGACGGCGATCGCCAGGTACACCACGCTCGGCAGGATGTTGCAGGTGATCTCCGTGACGGCGCTCAAGAACCCCTGAATGCCGCGATCGAGGCGGGTCATGATGGCGCCGACGCCGTGGCTCCGATGGAAGCCTACGGGGAGGGTGTGCAAGCGGCCCACGGTCTCGTCGAGGAGCGCCTGGTGGACGTGCAGTCGGGTGCGCCAGGCGAGCCAATTGCTCGCCGCCGTGAACCCTTCGCGGAGCAGGGCGACCCCGAGGAGCCCGCCCACGCCATACGCGATCAAGCGGAGAGAGCCCCCCGAGCTCAGGTCGTCGACGACGAGGCGGAGCAACAGCGGCTCCAGCGCGCTCGCGACCGCGGCAGCCAAGGTGAGGAACACCATCAGCGCGAGGGGCGCGAGGCTGGGCCGCAAGTAGGAGAGGGCTCGGCGCAGGGAAGCGCGCTTCTTCTCGGGAACCATGGCGGGGGGCGAGGCGGTGGCGCCGAGCCACGACCGCGCCTCCTCTAGCACCCGGATCACGAGGAGCACGGACCTTCGAACGACGTCGCCAGGAATTTTCGCGGGCAGCCCCCTGCGCGACTGAGTCAGCTCGCTTGGAGGTGAGCAGTCTGTGTGCGGCGGGCTGGGCTCAGTCGGCGGGCGTGTGCCCGACGTCGGGAGTCTTGGGGAGCCCGGTGACACCCCCGACGAGCGGTCGCGCGTTCTTCGTCATGCGGATGTTCAACAGCTCGACCGCGAGGGAGAAGGCCATGGCGAAGTAGATGTACCCGCGCTCCACGTGCTGATCGAATCCCTCCGCGACCAGCATCACGCCGATCAGGATCAAGAACGCGAGGGCCAGCAGCTTGATGGCGGGGTGCTTCTCGACGAAGCCGCCGATGGCGCCCGCGAACGCCATCATGACTCCGATGGCGACGATGACCGCGGCGACCATGATGGCCAGCTCGTTCACCATGCCCACGGCCGTGATCACGGAGTCCAGGGAGAACACCAGATCGATCAGGACGATCTGGATGAGGACGGCGCCGAAGGATGCCGCACCGATCGTCGAGGTGCCGTCGTCGACGTGGTTCACCTTGTGGTGGATCTCGTGGGTGCTCTTGGCGATGAGGAAGAGCCCACCGACGATCAGGATGAGATCCTTGCCGGAGATGCCCGCCCCGAAGAGCTCGAAGAGCTCGGCGGTGAGGCGCATGACCCAGGTGATGCCGAGCAGGAGCAGGATGCGAGCCCCGAGCGCGAGGCCCAGCCCGATGAAGCGCGCCCGGGCGCGCAGCTCTGGCGGGAGCTTTCCGGCCAGGATCGAGATGAAGATGATGTTGTCGATCCCGAGGACGATCTCGAGCGCCGTGAGCGTGAGGAGGGCGATCAGGTTCTGAGAGGTCAGCAGCTCCGCCATCCTGCGCGAGCGTACGCCCGTGAGCGGCGGACGGAAGGGGATGACCTCACAGGATCTCAGCGACGTGACCGGACGGACCAGGCCGCGCGTGCCCGGGCGCGCGGGACCTGGGGCGCTCGGATGTCGAAGTGCTCGGGATTCGGGGCGCCCTGGCGGGATCTCGTTGGGGGCCGCTCAGGAGTCGGGCCGCACGCTGTCCAGCAGTCCGTGGAAGCGATCGCGCTGGTTCGCGACGGTCGCGGAGGGCCCGGTCAGCTTGAAGAAATAGCTCCCGCTCGGGCTCTCCACGATGGCGCCGAGCAGGGCGTAGTCGGGTTTGGGGACGGCGGGCGCGCCGGGCATCCCCGACGCGAAGGTGCCCCGCGGGATCTCCACCACGTGCACCGGAGCGCCGGCCGAGGTCCTCTTCTCGGTGCGCACGACCTCTGAGCTCGGCACGTCGGAGAACTGTCCGACCCAGCGCGTGATGTTCGCCTCGATCCCACCGCCATCGCCGGGCCCGAAATGGAAGACCGCGAGCTCGGCGGGGGAGGCGTCGTCGCTCCCGGGCACATGGTAGGTCGCCAGCCGCATGGGCCGCTGCTTGGGATCCTTCGTCCAGCCCTCGGGATCGGTCCAGGTCAGCTTCGCGACGGTGGGCGTTCCCCTGGCTGGTGGTGTGGACTGCGCCACCTGCGCCGGTCGGGTGGAAGCGGGCTCGGGCGGGGCCTTGCTCTCACATCCCGCGTTCAGGAGGAGAGCGAGGCCAAGGAGGAGGCTGGGACGCGACATTGGCTTCACGGGTTCAGCGACGGTTCGACCGCGATCATCGAGGGGTCATCGAGGGCTCGAAGAGCACGACACGATCTCGCCCCTCGGACTTGGCCCGGTAGAGCGCGAAGTCCGCGGCCCTCACGAGGTACTCGGCTTGGGCGTCGGAAGCCAGATCCGTGGAGGAGGAGACACCGATGCTGACGGTCACGGAGAGCTGCGTGCCGTCGAACTCGATCTCCAGGGTTCGCGCGACTTGGAGGAGGCGGTGGGCCACCACCGCTGCATTCTCCTTGCTCGTGTGCGGGAGGAGCACCGCGAACTCCTCGCCACCATAGCGGGCGGCCAGATCGACCTCGCGCAGGTCCGCCGCGAGCCTCTGAGCGACCGTTTGGAGCACCTGATCGCCCGCGTGGTGACCATGGCGATCGTTGATGCTCTTGAAGTGATCGATGTCGATCAGGAGGCAGCTCAGGGGGTTCTTGTACCGCTTGGTGACCGCGAACTGGTTCCTGAGGACGTCCGTGAACCTCCGGCGATTGTAGAGACCCGTGAGGGCGTCGGTGATCGCCATGGCCTCCACGTGGTGCAACATCGCCTCGAGCTCGCTGTTGCGACGTCGGAGCTCCGACTGGGCAGCCTGCACCCGCAGGGCCGCGAAGATGTGGGCCTCGAGCTCCTCATCGGTGCAGGGCTTCGTGAGGTAGTCGCTGGCGCCGAGGTGCAACCCTCGCACGCGATCTTTCACGTCGCCCTGTACGCTGAGCATGATCACCGGGATGTCCCGTGTCTCCGGACGCATCTTCAGCCATCGGCACACGGCGAAGCCGTCGATGTCCCCGAGCACGACGTCGAGGATGGTCAGATCCGGCGCCTCGGATTGGGCGAGCACCAGGCCTTCCGCGCCGGACCGGGCCCACAAGCTGGCGTAACCGAGGCGCTCCAGCGCGGCGAGGAGCTCTCCTGCTTGGGTGGGATGGTCCTCGACGAGGAGGATTTTCGCCTTGGGCGTGGGGCGCGGAGTGTCCACGTCCTGCTGAGGATGTCCGAAGCGAAGGGGGCCTCGCAAGGTGCACCCATCCGGTAGAAATTTGAGGTAATCTTCAATCTTACCACGACTCCGAGGCGTCGTGGCGCGGCGCGTCGACATCCGAGTGGGATGCGGGGACGTGGACCGTGCGCGAGGGCGTTCGGTGTTCGCCGGGGGCGAAGCGGCGACCTCGGCGGTCGTGGTGCCCTCGCGGCGAAGATTCCGTCGAAGTAGTCGCTTGCGAAGTGCGCGTGTGTGATGAATTCGCGCGGGACCTGCGACACGAGAGCCCCCAACTGAGGCCGGTGGAGCCTGCACTCGCGAGCGCACCGAACGAAGGCGGCGGAGGCTTCATGGACCTTCATCGCTACGGGCGCGTCCAACGAAGCCGGGAGGGGCCAGGGAGGGGCCTCATCGTCATGGGCGCGTCCAACGAAGGCGGCGGGGCTCCCTCCGCGCCGAAAGACCCTTCGGCGAAGGGAGGGGATCCAGCGCGACGAGGAGGTCGCTGGCGGCGTGGGCGGACGTCGCAAGCGCTACCGAGCGTCCGGCTACGCGCGCTACCGAGCGTCCCGCCACGCGATGATGGCGCGCACGGAGCTCACATCATGCCGATGGCTCACATCATGCCGAGGAAGAGGAGCACACCGACGCTCGCGGCGGCTCCGAGCCGCCACCAGCCGAACACGCCGAGGCCCCGGTGGGTGAGCCAGCTCACCATCCAGCGAATGGCCAACACCGCGGAGATCCAGGCGGCGGCGAAGCCCGCGGCGAGGGGAAGCCACCCGTAGGTCGTCAGCATGGCACCACCGCTCTGCAGCGTCTTGTAGGCGGTGGCGGCTCCCAGCGTGATGAGCCCCAGCAGGAACGAGAACTCGACAGCCGCTGACATCGACAAGCCGAGCAACAGGGCGCCGAGGATCGTCGCCAGGCTTCGGCTCACCCCCGGCCAAAGGGCGGCGCATTGAGCCACTCCGATGAGGAGGGCGACGCGGGGCCCGATGTCCTCGATGGGGAGGCCGCCGCGACCCCGGAGCTTCGCGCCGAAGACGAGCAGCACGACACCGCCCAAGGCCCACGCCACGACGATGGGCCACGGCCCGAAGAGGTGCTCTTCGATCATGTCGTCGAAGGCGAGGCCCACGATCGCGGCAGGCGCAAAGGCGATCAGGAGCGCGGTGGCGAGTCGAGCCCCTTGGCCGTCTCGTCCGAGCACACCACGGCACATGCGGGCGAGCCGCTCCCGGTACAGAACCATCACCGCCGCGATGGCACCGGCCTGGATCGCGATCGCGTACGCGTTGGCGGCTTCGGTGGCCGGGATGCCGAGGATCCGCTGAGCGACCAGGATGTGTCCCGTCGAGCTGACGGGGAGATACTCGGTGAGACCCTCGACCAATCCGAGGAGAATGGCTTGCCAGAGATCCATGGAACTTTGCGCTGGAACTTTCTCTCGGGTTCTCTCGGGTCAGGTCGCTCCACCCCGTTGGCTGCTGGAACCAGGACCTCTCCCTCGCCGCAGTTCCCCGGGCAGGCGCTCGCTCGAGGGCACAGCGTATAGCTCACGGCGTTGGGGAGGTCGACGCGATGCGTGGTCGGATCATCGGCCGCTCTCGTCCGGACCGCCGGGCTCGGTCCTGGAGCAGTCCTTCTTGGGGCGCTCGGCTTGGGGC
>JAAZAA010000118.1 GCA_012514535.1 Myxococcales bacterium
AGAGCAGTCATCTCGAGACGGAGCCAGGCGAACTCGAAGAGACGGCTTGTGTGTCACATTCGTTGCTCGAGGCCTTGGGAGCCAACCCGTCGTCTGCCGTCTTCGTGGCGCGGAGGACCGAGGGGCTGGCGGGCTGGGTGGCGCTGTATGGTGGCCAGCTGCGGCGTACGCGACACACCGCAGAGCTCGAGATCGGAGTTCGACGGGCGTATCGGCGCCGTGGCCTCGGTCACGCGTTGCTGAAGGCGGCACTGCGGCATGTGGCGGCGAGCGACGGTCTCGTCAAGGTGACGCTCCGCGTGATGGGGACGAACGCCCCGGCGCTGCGGTTGTTCGCTCGCCATGGCTTCGAGGTCGAAGGCAGGGTCCGGGCCGCTTTTCGAGTCGGGGACTCCTGCGTGGACGAGTTGATACTGGGGCACCAATCGGTTCGCCATCGGGAGAGCTCCGCCCAGGGGCCTGATGGGCTCACCCAAGGCGTTGCTTTGGAGCCGAACGAGAGGAGCTGTTGGAATGTTGGTCCGTAGGACTTCGGTAAGGTCGCTCTCGCAGGCGACGTCGCTCCAGAACAAGAGCAAGTTATATTCGTTCCAGGTCCGAAAGCTCTGGACGAGCAAGGTGCCTGCCCCCAGGTCGTTAGAAGGGAAGTCCTCGCATCTGAAGACTTACCGAAAGAGGGACGTCAACGCGCTCGTGAACACACGCCACGTCGTTCAGCAGCTGAGCGAGGGGATCGTGGCCCTTCGGCAAGGTGGCTGGAGCGGGACGGAGACCATCTTCGCACGGACCCTCTTGTTGCAACGTGCCAAGGCGCTGGAATCGATCTTGTCCACGGTCGTAACCCCCGCGGAGCTGGATTGGAACCACCTGCCCAAACAAGTGGCTGAAGCCTCGAAGGAGGAACTCCTCGAGATCGCGGCGGCGCTTCGCGACGAGTGTCTACACGGCTTGGGAGACATGCCGTTGTGCCGCTTGAACGAAGGACAGCTGGCGTTTTACCCGAGGTTGCTGCGTGAGTACGACGAGGCCAGGAAATCTCCTTCGCAGATCAAAAAGCTGAACTACGTGAAGCTGCTGCGCAAGTCGGTGTTACCTCACCTCTGGGACGACCTGTCCTACTTTCAGGCGATGTCGATGTTGCTCTCCTACTTGCACGTCGAGGTCGACGACCTGACGCTGCGGATCCCGTTCACGCCGCACACGTTCAGCGTCATCGGACAGCAACATCGGAGCGTCCTCGTGAACACCAAAGAGCTCGAGCTTTGTGATTGGCTCCTGCAAACAGGGGGGCGCCACTCTGGGGTCAAGCTCAAGTTCTGGAAAGGGATCGACGGCTCCGGCCGTGATACGGGCGTGTACGTCGTGGACGCGATGGGCACCAACTCGATGGGCCCGAATCGGGATTCTATCTACGGCAAGCTCGGAGTCGTCACCGGTTCGCTCGCCGACGCAGACCCCGGTGGTATCGCGGCGTGGGCCTACGGGGAGATGGAGCCGATTGTCCGCCGCAAGCTTGCAGGCATTCCCAAAGAGGCCCTCGTCGTAAACATAGGTCACAGCTTGGGCGCCAGCGTGGCTGTACGAACCTATTTGACCCAGCAGGAAATGGGTTACGAGAATGCCTACGTCATCGGCTACAACGGCGGAGCCATCAGCGATCCGGTCTCGGACGAGATCCTGCAGCACGCCATCGAACACGTGGTGTTCGTCCACAACCGGAGGGACTGGGTACAGTACGGAGGCAAACACCTGCTGCCAGGCGCTCTGTACGAGTACGAGTTCACCTACGACGGAACGATCGGTCCGTGGAACGTGCTTTGGGGAAAATCTCGCGACCCCATCTTCCATGGTGACATGCAGCACCTGGCCGGCGTCCTCGTGGGTGCACCGGCCAAGTTCACGATCAGCGACTCGGCGAACCTGCGAACGGGGGCTCTGCGTAGCTTCAACCACATGCTGACGCAGTGGTGCCCAGGGGTCTGGGGCGGCCTGATCACGGGGGTCCTCAAACCGGACCCGGAAGAGTATGCGCGGAAGGCGCTGAGCTACAGAACGAGATCGCAGTTCGCCAAACCCTCCAAGATTTGGTGATGGGGTAGGCTGCGAGAGAGTTCCCCGGCGAGCTCCGTGCGCGCGCCGGTTTCCCCGACGGACGCCTGGGGCAGGGCTGCGCAGAGGCTGCGCATGCAGGGGAGGACGAGCTGCTCCAGCGCTTCGACGCGCAGCGACTGGCGGCGCGCCTCCGGGAGGACGCCGTGCTCCTCGAGCCAGGCATCTTCCAGGGGCGCGGGCGGCAGGGCGCGGGCTTGGGCGAGCTCCAGCTCCACGGCGCGCAGCGCCGCCGTCTTCAGCGCGGGGTTCCGCTGGAGTGACCAGCGGACGAAGTTCCAGGCGAGATCCGCGTGGCGGCGCTCGTCTTCGGCGATCCGCGCGAGGGTCTCGCGCAGCTCGGGGTCGGCGGCGCCTTCCGCGGCAAGCGCTACCTCGTAGGCCGCCGCGGTCTCACCGCAACACCCCTCGAGGATGGCGTTGACCAAAATGCTCTCGATGTCGAGCTCTTCCAGAGCCGCATCCATCGACAGCTTGCCTGGCCCGATGGGCTCCGCCCCGTAGCGGCTCGCCAGACCGAACGCGATCTGCGCGTGGCGCGTCTCGTCGATCATGGCCTCGCTGGTCGCCGACACCAGGTCGGGCGGAGCGCCCAAGGCCAGGAGCTGCAGCGCGAAGCGGGCGAAGGCCGCGATGGAGGCGTGTTCCATCAAGCCCACCCGCGTCCAGCTGGCCGCGAGCACCGCAGCGCGTTCGCCAGTCAGCGTGCCGCGGCTCGTCGGGGCGCCGGCGAGCCACTCCGTGGTCCGGCGAGCGTCCGCCAGTCGCTCGTCTCCGCGGACGAGAAAGGGACGCCCTGCGTTACAGAGATGGCTCGGGAGACAAGCGTGGCGCCCCTCGTCGGCGAGAAACCCGCACTGGTGCTCTTCCGGGCAGTCCGCATCCTCGGCGCAGGTGTCGTCCGCCGTCTGGCATCTGTACTGCGTCTTTACATGGCAACCGTCGTCGTACCTCGTCCTGAGGCACAGGTTGTCCGAGACGCAGTCGGCGTCCGTGGTGCAGTCGGCTGGCACACACCTGCCCCCCCAATTGCACTCACAGACGGCGTTTTCGCCGCAATCGGCGTCCGTGGTGCACCCGTAGGAACAGGCCGTTCCGAGGGAACCGACGAACCCATCTCCGGTGACGACGCAGCGCCCGTGCGCGCGTTCGTCGCAGTCCGCATCGAACTCACAGGCGTAGTAGCCGTTCGCCTGTCCGCCCAGGCCAGCGGGGATCTGCGACTCTGGTCGTGGTTCGATGGGGTCGCAGGTGGCAGGCTCCGGGCGATGGACGATTCCGGAGCTTCCACCCGTCTCGCCCCCCGCCGCTCCGGTTCCGCCCGCGCCAGCACCGCCCGTGCCGGCGTTCGTGCTGCTCATGGGGTCGTTGGATGTGCTGCAAGCGCTCATCAGGCCGAAGCTCGCAAGCAGCGCGTAACGCCAGGATGTCAGGGATAGAGCTCGCATGGTTCTGCACTAGAGCAAGCAACGTGCCGCCGCGGATGCCCGGATTTTCGGCCGTCTTGGCCCCGAACTGCGGCACGTTTGGCACAATCCGCGCCCCAAGGTCGGGCGCCCGTGTCGTCTTGTGCCGCCATATCACGACGTAGCCTCGCTCCATTGATCGAGATCAGTCGTCTCCTCGGAAGCGAGGACGAACGGACCCAGAACGATGCGTCCGTTCTCGCGGTGAGTCCCGTTCTCGCGGTGCGCTCGCAGGAAGGTGAGCGCGCCCGCCCTACGGCTCTCCCCGACACGTGATCGACGAGCGGGTACGTGGTGACCATGCAGGGGCGCTGCGGGGCGTCGCGCCGTCGTCCCCCTCGACGACAAGCACGAGGCGCTCTCCGGAGAACCGAACGGCGACCCACGACGTGTTGCCATCGCTGAGGCGCAACCATGGACAGCCAGATCGGCCCTCGGCGCTTTCTCCGCGGGCCGAGCGCCGAGAGAGCGCTGGGTGACTTCGTCAGATCAGCGACGCTTCGCTCGAGCGGTCGGGCCCCTCGGCGCTCCGGAAGCGAAGGTCACGAGGGTCACGTGGCAAAGTGGGCACCGCGCCGTCGGGGCGGCTGCGTTGCCCTGGGGAAACGCGCGGCCGACAAGGGTTCCGTGAAGGATGTCGCGGGATTCCCCTCCGAGGGGGAGGGCGGGGGGACATTCGTGCGCGCGCCCCGAGACGGGGCGGCTCGCCGCGGTTACCATTGGCTCGATGACTACCGGATCGAAGCGACCTCCGGTCACCTCGCCCGGCGGTGACATGGAGGACATCGACCTGGGCTGGGACGCGGAGTCTTCTCGAGGTCTCCCGCAGATCCCCAAAGCGGCTCCCGTCCCTCGGGAGCTCGCGCGCCCGCAGTCACCCTCTGCCCCCCAGCGCACCGCGTCCGACGGCGCCTCCCGCGACGGCGACGCGCTCCGCGACGGCGACGCGCTCCGCGCCAAGCCGTCCGGCGACGGCGACGCGCTCCGCGCCAAGCCGTCCGGCGACGGCGACGCGCTCCGCGACGGCGACGCGCTCCGGGCCAAGCCGTCCGGCGACGGCGACGCGCTCCGCGCCAAGCCGTCCGGCGACGGTGCGTCTCGTGCCGGGGCATCCCGCGCCAAGCCGTCCGGCGAGGGTGCGTCTCGTGTCGGTGCATCTCGTGCCGGCGCGTCCCGCGGAAGCTCGATGACTGGAAGCGCTTCCCGAGGACCGACCTTCCTGCGGCCGATGCAGAGCCTCCGCCGCGTCTCCGCGCCCGCGGAACCCGGTGAGAAGAGAGAAAGAGCCGCGCGCCCGCCGAGCCTCCCAGGTGTCTCCGCGTCCGCGGGGCCCCGTCCGAGGAGGTCCAGTGAGCAAAATGTGAGTCCGCCGCGCTCGGTGACGCCCGTCGAGCCCGCGCCCCAGGGAGCCGCTCCCGTGCCGACCGCTCCCGTGCCGACCGCTCCCGTGCCCGCCTTTCCCGTGCTCGAGGTGACGGACTCCGGGCCTTCCTCCGAGCGGATCCCGACCTTGGCTCCGCCGCGGGTCGTCACCGACGACCCGGACCCCGCCGCCGAGCCCTTCGCGGCCTTTCCCCGCATCTCGGCGGCGACGATGTCGCCGTCCGCGCTCGTCGCGCTCCTCCCTCCCGCCGAACCCCCACCGAGCGAGACCACGGCCCGACGACGGCGGCGCTCGGAGATGTCTCTGCCGCCCCTCGACACGTCTCCCGCCGAGGGCGCGCGCGCCTCGTCGGTGCCAGGCGCACCTGCGCGCAAGGGGAGGGCGATGTTCGTCGTCCTCACGGCTGCCGTCGCGGCCGCCGCGGGGGTGGGCTTCGTGCTGGGGCGAGGCACGCCGGCGGAGACGTCGATCGAGCCGGCGGAGAGCGCCGCCGCGACCCCAGCGCAGCAGCACGTCGAGGCGACGGCGTGGACCCTGCAGGGGCAGGCCCCCGACGCGGATCCGAAGGGCGGGGACGAAGACGCCGCACAGGATCCACTCATGAACCCCGCGGCGACCGTCGAGGGGTCCGAGCGCGACGAGAGCGTCAGCGAAGAGGCCGTGGCCGAGGAGACCGATCGGGGCGACACCCCGTCGTCGAACGTCGCTGACCCCGCGCGCGCTGCGAGCGCTGCGAGTCCAGGGAGCGCGGAGCCCACCCGGGCGCCGGGAGCCTCCGCGACGTCCAGCGCAACCGCGACGCCCCGGGACCGCACGGCCCGGCAGGAGCCCGCGGGCTCCGGCGCCGCGTCGCACGCATCCGGGCCGAAGGACACCGCAGCGCCGAACGACACTGCAGCGCCCCATGACACTGCGGTGGCCCACGACACTGCGGTGCCCCATGACCCCGCGGCGTCGCAGGAGTCTGCGTCGTCGCAGGCGCCCGCAGGAGAGGCGACAGAGAACGCGCCGACCGCATCCCAGGAGCCGGTGGTCTCGGAGGGGGCGACAGCGCGAGAGCCCGCAGACCCGGGCGCTCCGACGACGTCGGAGCCTGCGGCCCCGCAGGAGCCCGCCGGAGGGAAGGAGCCGACGCCGTCGCCGTCGCCGTCTCAGGGCTCCGAGGCGTCCGCGAGCCCCGGCGCTCCAGCGCCCGGAGAGGGGCCCGCCGCGCCCTCCGC
>JAAZAA010000020.1 GCA_012514535.1 Myxococcales bacterium
CACCTCGCCCCCCAGCGCCTCGCCCCCCAGCGCCTCGCCCCCCAGCGCCTCGCCCTCCTCGCCCCCCAGCGCCTCGCCCTCCTCGCCCCTCTCCCCCTCGAGGGAGTCCCTGCCCCCCACAGGGGGTGACACCCGCAGAGCGAGCCCCCTCGTCGTCCCCGTAGAGAACGCTTCGTTCCCCGATTCTGTGAGTGATTTCGATCCTTTGCAGATCATCGCTCACATCCCGCCCGAGGACCCCGCCGTCTACGACATGATCTGTCGAGCGGACACGGTGGGCGTCTTCCAGATCGAGAGCCGCGCCCAGATGGCGATGTTGCCGCGGCTGCGGCCTCGACGTTTCTACGACCTGGTGATCCAGGTGGCCATCGTGCGTCCGGGGCCCATCCAGGGCGGCATGGTGCACCCCTACCTGCGGCGCCGGCGCGGCGAGGAGGAGCCCACGACTCCCCATGCGTCCCTGGAGCCCATCCTCGAACGCACCCTCGGGGTCCCCCTGTTCCAGGAGCAGGTGATGCAGATCGCGATCGTCGGCGCCGGCTACTCGGGGGGCGAGGCGGATCAGCTGCGGCGGGACATGGCCGCCTGGAAGAAGAACGGCAAGCTGATGCGCCACCGGGAGCGGCTGCTCGAGGGGTTCGCGCGCAACGGCGTGCGCCGCGAGTTCGGCGAGGCGCTCTTCGAGCAGATCAAGGGCTTCGGAGAGTACGGGTTCCCCGAGTCCCACGCGTCGTCCTTTGCCCTGATCGTGTACGCCTCCGCCTGGCAGAAGGCCCACTATCCGGCGCACTTCACCTGCGCGCTCCTCAACTCCCAGCCCATGGGCTTCTATCAACCGTCGACTCTGGTCCGGGACGCCCAGAGGCACGGGGTGGAGGTGCGGGACGTCTGTGTGCAGCGCAGCTTCTGGGACTGCACCCTCGAGGCCCCCGGCGAGGCCGATGGAATCCAGAGCACCCAGCCGGGGGCGCACCGCGCCCTGCGGCTCGGCTTTCGCCTCATCAAGGGGCTGGGGGAAGCCGCCAGCAGACGCATCGAGGCCGCGCGGACGGAACCCTTTCGCTCCGTCGAGGAGCTCCGCACCCGCGCGGGCCTGGCCAAGGACGAGCTGGAGGCTCTGGCAGAGTCCGGCGCTCTGGAGAGCCTCGTGCCCGGCCGCCGCCAGGCCCTGTGGAAGGCGCGGAGCCCTCGTCTCGACGGGCTCTTCGCTCGAAAGGAACTGGACGAGCCGGAGGTGAGCCTCCCGGCGCTCCGGGGAGCGGAGCAGCTCCTCTTCGACTACGGCCGCAAGGGGCTCTCCGTCGCGGACCACCCGATGAACTACTGGCGCCGCCGTCTCCGGAAGCAGGGCGTCACCCGAGCCTCGGATCTGGTGTACCTGAAGAAGGGCACCCCCGTGCGCGTCGCGGGCCTCGTCCTGAATCGTCAGCGACCAGGGACCGCCAGCGGGGTGGTGTTCATGACCCTCGAGGACGAGACGGGGCAGATCAACCTCATCGTGTACGGGCGGATCTTCGAGCAACAAGAGCTGGTGGCGCGCACCTCGAGCCTGCTCCTGGTCCACGGCGAGATCGAGCGGGAGGCGAACCCCGCTCCGTCGGCTCCGCGAGATCCCCTGGAGACACCGGTCATCCACGTGGTGGCCCGCAAGCTGGAGCGGCTCGGGGGGCGAGAGGGCCGCGGGCGGCTGCCGAAGCTCTCACGGGACTTCCACTGAGAACGTCCGCGGATTTCGCGCAACCCCCGGGTGCCCTGGGCCGACACGAGGGGCATGCCGACTCGACTGCCTCGTCTCTGGCTCCCACTCCTCGTCGCCGCGTCCACCGGGTGCTCCGGCGAGGCGCCCCCCGACTCCGGGGAGCCACCAGGCGATCTCCCGATCTTCGCGCGAGCTCCGGTCGATCCTCCCGCGCCGTCCGGTGACGACCCCACCGAGGACGCCGCGCCGAACCCCTGGCTCGTCGGGATCCCCGGCGACGACCTCCCGGAGGACGACCCAGCGAACGACCCAGCGAACGACCCCGAGGGAAATGCCCCGGAGGGGTCGGGCAGCGCGTCCGGGGAGGGGCCGGGCACCGACGAGCCCGAGGAGCCGCCTCTGCCCCCCGAGCCCGCTCGGCTGCTCCTCACCCAAATGTACGAGGGCCTCGGTAACGACAAAGCCCTCGAGATCACGAACCTGGGCACCCAGAGCGTGGACCTCGCGCGCTGCGTCCTGAGCACCTACGTGAACGGCAACACCTCGCCTTATCGAAGCGCGACCCTGAGCGGCACCCTCGCTCACGGGGCGAGCGTCGTGCTCTGCGCGGCGTCGGCGAGCGCGCCGTTGATGGCGCGCTGCGCGGACAAGAGCTCCGCGATCGCCTTCAACGGCAACGACGCCATCCTGCTCCGCTGCGACGGCGACCTCACCGATTCCTTCGGCCGGCTCGGCGAAGATCCCGGCGCCGCCTGGGGCACCTCCGTGCGGACCATGGACGCGAACCTCGTCCGCCTCTGCGACGCAGAGCCCCGCTCGACCCCGGAGGATCCCTTCGAGCCCGCCGAGCAATGGCGCAGCGTCTCCCTCGACGACCTCGGCGATCTCGGCGCCTGGTCCTGCCCGGAGAACCCCGCTGGCGATCCCGCGGAGCTGCCCGAAGGCCACGCCCCCCTCGAGCCCCTCCCAGCGCTCTGCGACCCCCACGAGCTCCTGGTGGTGCCAGAGTGAAGCCGCGCCGCCCCGGAAGGCCCGCCTGGCCGCCTCCAACGCCCGAGGGGCGATCCCCTGGCCCCGTGTCCACGAGCTCCTGGCGATCGTCACCCATCCACGGATCTACGTTCCGCCCTCGACGCTGGACCAGGCGCTCGACCAGGTCGACGCGAGGCTCGCATCGCCGACCCTCGTCGGCCGCTTCGGCCTCCGAACCCGCACCCCCCTCGTTCAACGCTGACGGCGCGGACGACCCTCGCCGTCCTCGACACGGCCTAGCTCCCGGCGGTGCCCCGGTGAGCCCCACCGTCACGATCGCAAGGGACTCCTACAACAGGGTTCTCCACTCCGCCCGTCAGCGTCCGTCCGCTGCCGCGGGGCGTCGCGGGGGCACGCCGCCAGCCCCTCCTCAGAGCTCCGCCGGGGGTTCCTTGGTCGAGCTCGTCTCCGTCGCGGGCGCCGTCTCCGGGCTCCGCTGCGCTTCGTTCGCCTCGGCGGCGCCGGGCACGTTGCCCGCTTCGGCGGCGGCGCCGGGTGCAGGGGCAGGCGCCTCGCTCGGCGCGTGGGCGACGGACGCGAGTATCATCTCCAGGCTCGTCATGGTGTGGGGCTTGTCCAGGAAGCCGACGACGTTCCGCGCCTGCAGCAGCGCCGACGCGTCTTCCTCCTGGAACCCGCTGGTGATCACCACGGGCAGATCGTCTCGGACCGCGCGGAGGTGCCCGAGCGTCTGCTCGCCGGATTGCTCGGGCATCGTCAGATCGAGGACGACGAGATCGACGTCGGGGTGCTCTCGGAGGAGCTCGACCGCGCGCCGCCCGCTGTCCGCGGTCACCACCTGGTGCCCCAGCTCCGTCAGCATCCTGCCCGTCACGAGGCGCACCGCTGGTTCGTCGTCGACGAGCAGAATGCTGCGGGACGGCGCCGCGGCGCCCGGCGCCGTCGACGCCTTGGAGCGATGCTGTATGGACTCCGTCGCGACCGGCAACAGGACGGCGAAGCTCGCGCCCCGGTTCGACGTCTCATCGAGGCCCAGCCAGCCCCGGTGCGCTTGCACGATGCCCGCCGCGGCGGCCAGACCCATCCCGCGCCCCGCCCCCTTGGTCGAGAAGAACGGCTCGAAGAGACGCTCCCGGGCGTCGGGATGCACCCCGACGCCCGTGTCGCGGACCGTCAACTTCACGTAGGAGCCCGCGCCCACGCCGTACCGCTCGTCCTGGGGCGCCTCCAGCTGCACGAGCTCCGTGCGCAGCGTCAACGTCCCCCGCTCGCCGTCCATCGCGTCGAGCGCGTTGAGGATCAGGTTCGTCACCACCTGCCGCAGCTGAACGCGGTCCGCGCCCACGGGTGGGAGCCGCTCACCGAGATCGAGGACGAGGTGGGCCCTGGACTCGACGGTGGCGTGCAGCAAGCGCAGCGCCGCAGAGAGCTCCGTGTTGAGGTCGAGGGCCTGCAGCGCGAGGCTCCGCCGCCCGGCGTATGCGAGCATCTGTTTGCTCAGCTGCGCGGCTTCGCCGGCGAAGGTGAGGATTTCGTTCATGCAGCGGGAGAGCACGGGCGGCGCGTCGGGGGGGACCTTACGTAAGGCGATCTCCGCGTTGCCGACGACGCCGCACAGCAAATTATTGAAGTCGTGGGCCACTCCGCCCGCCATCACGGCGAGGCTCTGCAGGGCTTGGCCGCGCTGCAGCTCTCGGTCCAGATCCCGCTGTCGGCGCTCCATGACGACCCGCTCGGTGAGGTCTCGCACCACCCGCAAGGTGAGGCGATCGTACGAGCCGGTCGGCTCGAAGCGCGTCTCGGTGACGAGCAGCAGCGTGCTCGGGTCTCGCTCGAGGACCACCTCGTAGGAGCGCCGTTCGCCGGGGTTCGGTGTGGTGGCCGCCAGCGCGCGCTGGCTCTCCTCGGTCAAGAGCTCGGAGAAGGTCGTCAGCGAGAGCTCGTCGCGGGGCACCCCGAGGCAGGACGTGAGCGCCTGGTTCGCGAAGACGACACGCCCCTGCGCGTCGAAGAGCCCCACTCCCTCTCCGAGGCTCTCCAGGAGCGCGCGCTGCATGCGCTCACCGTGTCGGAGGGACTCCTCGCTCTGCTCGCGGGCCTCGATCTCACGGCGCAGCTGGGCGCTCAGCGCGAGCGCACGGCGACGAGAGTCCACGACCAACCCGAGCCCGCCCGCGAGCACGAGCTTCACGAGCAACGCGATGGTGCTCGCGGCCCGCCCGGTCTCGGGGCTCGCAGGGAGCTGGAGCGCGTGGCTGCGATCGATGAGCACGACGGCGACGATCACGACGAACGCTCCACGCAACCCCAGCCATGCCCCCGCCAGGACGCAAATTCCAAGCCCGCCTAGAAAGGCAGGGTTGCCGAAGACTCCGTGCAGGGTGCCGAAGGAGCCCCAGTAGGCCAGCACCAGCGCGGCCAGGACGCTGCCCCGTACGGCGACGCGGTGGCGCTCCCGCAGGGTCGGGCGCGTCGCACGTCTCCGTGGAGGCGATGTGTTCGCTCCGGCCGCCTCGGCTCCCTTCGGTCGAACCGAGGCGCCAGCGCCGATAGAAACGAGCATGGCGACGGGTCATATGCCGTCACAGCTGTCCCAACAAGCAGGAGGCGAGGCACGCCACGCCACGCCAGCAGGAGTCTCCTCGAAGGACGTCGGCGCAAAGGCCCCCGAGTCGAGCTCCGCGCGCGCAGTGCGGCGTTGGGTCCCGGCCCAGCGCCGAGCAGCGTCCCGTCTCCGCTCCGCACTGGCTTCGGCCCCTCTTCCGTTTCCGGCTCGTGCCCGCGGCGCGGCGGCGAGCCGCGGGGCGCATCACCGATGTGCGGGATTGTGGTCGTGGAGCGGACGGTGCCCTACCATGTTGCGATGCAGGCTGAGGTGATGGGAGCGCTCGCGGGCCTGGGGCTCGTGCTGGTGGGGTGTCAACAGGAGGGGAGCTCCGGCGAGGGTGCCGGCAAAGAGGGGAGCGGAGGGCCGTGGGCTTCCGTCGGTGAGGCGGATCTGCTTCGCGCGGCGGTCGTCCTCGGCTCGTGCTGGCCGGACGACGGCATCAATAGCCATCTGACGAGGCTCCTCTACCCGGAGCGTTTCAGCGGCCTGGGGGACGCCCGCCCGCGGGTGGCGTGCCTCGCCAACGCTGGCGGCGGATGTGAGGCGGTGACCGAATGCATGGGGTACTCGCTTGGCGCCTACGAGGGCAGCGAGCCGTCCGCCTGTGTGGGCAGCGTCCTGCACATCAGGGAAGACGGCTTGCAAGGCACCGTCGACTGCTCGAGCCTCGGCTTGGACTGCGTCGCGGGGTCGACCTGCGCGTCCAGGGACGCAGGCGTTTGCGATGAGGGCGATTACACCAGCACGTGCCGGGAAGGAGGACGCCCCAGCGGCTGTGAGGACGGGTTCGAGGTCATCGGTCGCCCCTGCGGCGATTTCGGTCTGGTCTGCAGCGACGGGGAGTGCCGCGGAGGCGGCGCATCGTGTTCCGGTGGCGAAGGCTACAACGGGGCCGACGTCGAGATTGAAGGGCTCGGCTGCGACGGCGACACCCTGCGCGCGTGCACCGGCGGCCGGGAACACGAGGTAGATTGCACGAGGCTGGGCGCGGGATATGGCTGCCGGGAGCTCGACGGCGCCTACTTCTGCGGGCTGGGCTCGGAGTGTGTGCCCGGTGAGACGACCCACGGCGTCAGCGGCTCGGGAGCCTTCTGCGAGGGCACGACGGTGGTGTTCTGCAAGGAGGGGCTCTGGGAGCGCATGGACTGCCAGGACCTCGGCTTCGAAGGCTGCTCCGAGGCTCCGGGCAACCTGCGCGGCTGCACGCCGAACTTCCTCACGATGTGGGAATGACTCCAGCGCCTCAGGCGACCTGGGTCTGATCCAGGGCGTCGCGGCTCTCGCTGCGGGTGGGGGCCATGGTGTGGCTGCGGGCCTGGGCCTCGTCGTTGACCTTGACGCTGACGAGGCGCGAGACGCCGGGTTCGCCCATGGTCACGCCGTAGAGCACGTCGACGCTCTGCATCGTCTTGCGGATGTGCGTGATGAGGATGAACTGCGAGTGCGCCGTCATCGAGCGGATCGCCTCGTTGTAACGGGACACGTTGGCCTCATCGAGGGGCGCATCGACCTCGTCGAGCACACAGAAGGGCGAGGGGCGGTGCTGGAAGATGGCGAAGATGAGGGAGACGGCCGTGAGGGCCTTCTCGCCGCCGCTCATGAGCTCGATGTTGCCGAGCTTCTTGCCCGGCGGCTGCGCCATGATGTCGACGCCGGAGTTCAGCAGATCGTCGGGATCGGTGAGCTTGAGCTCCGCGCGGCCGCCGCGGAAGTTCTTCACGAAGGACTTCTGGAACAGCTCGTTGACCGAGTCGAAGGTCTCCTTGAAGCGCCGGCGGCTCTCGCGATCCATGTGCTTGATGGCTCGCTCGAGCTCCGCGAGGGCATTCTCGATGTCGACCTTCTGGTCGTTGAGCTCCTTGAAGCGTCGCTCGGCCTCGTCGTGCTCCCGCTGGGCCTCGAGGTTCACGGGGCCCATGCGATCGATGAGCTTGGTGAGCTCGTCGATGCGCCTGCGGTGCTCCTCGTCGGGTGCGGGGCGCGCGTGGTAGTCGCCGACGACGCGCCTCAGATCGAGGCCGCGGAACTTCTCCCGCACGCTCGACAGCAGGTGGTCGAGCCCGATCTCGATGCGCTGGAGCGCCATCTCGTGGTTTCGCGCGGTCTCGTCGAGCTCCGCCTGGGCGATCCGGAACTCCCGCAGGAGCCCCTCGCGAGCGCCCAACGCCTGGCGGGCTCCTTCGAGCTCCCCGCGGGCGATCTCGAGCTCCGCGTGGGCCTCCTGCGCCACCGCTGCCGCGGCGATGCGCGCCTCCCGGCACTGGAAGATCTTGGCGGCGGTGACGCCGATGTTGCGCGCGCACTCCTCCGCCTCCTGCTGCAGCCGAGCGGTGCGCGTCGTCAGGTCGTCGAGTTGACTGGTGACGCGCTCCAGGGCGACGCGGGCAGCCTCCGTCTGCTCCTTGACCTGGGCGAGGCGCACCTTGCGCTCCGTGACCAGCGCGGCCTGGGCCTGCACCCGCTCGCGCCAGCCGGCCGCTCGCTCCTCCGCCTGGTGGAGGCTCCCCTGGGCCTGCTCCAGGTGGGCGCGCAGCTCGTCCAGCTGGGCGCGGCACTCCGCCTCCGCCACCGTGGACTCCTCGACGGACTGGGCGAGGCGCTCGAGCTCCGTCTCGATGGCCTGCTGTCGCAGCGAGACGCGCTCGATGTCGCTGACGGCGCGGGCCAGATCCTTCTCGCAGGTGACGTGGGCCAGCTCGCCTTCGTGGGCGGCCTTGCGGGCCCGCTCCAGCGCGGTCTCCAGCTCGGAGAGCCGCGCGCGCAGCTGATTGTGGCTCTCGACCTTGGCGTCGTAGTCGACGCTCAGCACCGCGATCTCGTCGCGCAGCTGATGCATCTCGCGCTTCTGCTCGACCATGGCCGCGGCCACGTCGTCGCCGCCACCGCCGCTGATCACGCCCTCGGGGCGCGCCACGGTGCCGTCCAGGGCCACGGCGGTGGTCCCGGGATGCCGCTCGACGACCGCCAGAGCATCCCGCGCGGTCTCCACCAGCACCGCGTCACCGAGGAGGGCCTGCACCAGGGGCTCGTCCTCGGGGCCATACACCAGGCGATCCGCCAGGAGGCCCAGCACGCCGTCTTCGCCGGCTCGCCAGCGCCGCGCACCGGCGACATGGGGCGGCCGGGCGGGGATCACGTGACCGCGACCACGGCCGCTGGCGCGCAGCTCGTCGAGGAGCTCGATGCCGCGCTCCGGATCGCTGACGACGACGTACTGGAGCCGCTCGCCGAGGAGCCCCGCGAACGCCGCCGTGAGCTCCTCGGGCGCCTCGATGCGATCGGCGACGAGGCCGAGCACCGCGGGATCTCCCTTGCCGAGCAGGGCTCGGGCCCCGGCGCCGACACCTTCGAGGCGGCGGTGCAAGTCTTCCAGGGCGCGCAGGCGGTTGCGCTTGAGCCCCAGCTCGTTCTTGGCGGAGTCCATTGCGCGTTCGCTCTCGAGGCGGTTGTCTCGGAGCTGTTGGATCTCCTGCTCGACGACGTCCCGCTCCGCCTGGGTGAGCTGCTTGCCTTCGATGGCCTCCCGCAGCGCCTGCTCGAGCGCCGCCTTGCGGGCGCTCAGGCTCTCGAGCTCGCCGACGATCGACTCCTTCTCCGTCGCCAGAGCGTCGAGGCGCGAGCGGGCATCTTCCATGCGCTGCCCGAGCCCGTCGAGGCGCGCCTCCGCAGCGGCGGCCTGAGCGGACGACGTCGACACCTCCCGGCGCAGCGCCTGCACCTCTTCGTTGGCCTCGAGCTCCTGCTGGCGCAGCTCCTCCAACGCCTGGTCTTCGGCGGCCGCGTCGCTCAGGCGGGCCTCCTCGTCGGCGCTCAAACGTTCGATGCGTTCGAGGAGCTCTTCGCGCTCCGCCTCGAGCCCGCCGAGGCGCTCCTGGATCTGTTGCTGCTCCTGGGTGGCTGCCCGCAGGCGCTCCTCCAGGTGCATCACCCGATCGCGAGCGCGCTCGTTCTCCGCTTGTAGCGTGCTGACCTCGTTGTCCGCGGCGAAGGCCCGCTTGGAGGCCTCGTCGGTGCGAGCCTCGATCTGCGCGGCCTCCTCGCGGAGCTGGGCGAGCTCCCCGTCGGCGCTCTCGAGTCGCTCGCGCACGGTGACGAGCTCGGCGCTCACGGACTCGAGGGAGCTGCGCTCCACCCGCTCCACCACGGTGAACTCGAGCAGGCGGTGCGCGGCGTCGTGGAGCACCAGGTCGTCGAGCTCGCTCCGGTAGGCGAGGTAGCGCTCGGCCTTGGCCGCCTGGCGCCTGAGCGAGGCGCTGGTGCGCTCGATCTCGTTCACGATGTCGCTGATGCGCGTCAGGTTCTGCCGCGTCAGCTCCATCTTGCGCTCCGCCTGCTTGCGGCGCTGCTTGTACTTGGTGACCCCGGCGGCCTCCTCGATGAACAGGCGCCGATCCTCGGGGCGCGCCGAGACGATCTGTCCGATGCGTCCCTGCTCGATGATCGAGTACGCCTTGGTTCCGACGCCGGTCCCGAGGAACAGCTCCGTGATGTCTCGGAGACGGACCTGGGTCTTGTTGATGAGGTACTCGCTGGTGCCGTCGCGGAACAGGCGCCGCGTGACGGCGATCTCGGGGTAGTCCCGGTACTCGAGGGGGAGGGTGGCGGCGTACTCGGGGTTGGTGTTGTCGAAGGTGAGGGTCACCTCGGACAGACCCGCCGGAGGGCGCGAGTCGGACCCGTTGAAGATGACGTCCTCCATCGCTCGCCCGCGGAGGTGCTTGGCGCTCTGTTCGCCCATGCACCAGCGGATCGCGTCCACGATGTTCGACTTGCCGCAGCCGTTGGGGCCGACGATGCCGATGACGTCGTGGTCGAAATGGATGACCGTGCGCTCGACAAACGACTTGAACCCGCTGATCTCGAGCTTCTTGATGTGCATCTAGAACCCCCGGCGCCTGGCCCTGGTTTGTACCAGGGCGGGACGGCGACCGCCTCCGCGAGCCCGGCGCAATGGGTCCGGGGCTCGCAGGTGACCTGCATCACAGGGCGCGTCACCAAACGTCATGTATGGTCACGACCCTTGGTCCACGGTCTTACGCCCCTGAACGGATGGGTACAAGTGGGAAATGAGGGGTGTCCGCGCAAGTTTCGAGAATGGCACAGGAATTTGCTGGTGGCGGGACGTGTGATCAGGGGGTTCGGGAGCGCAGGGGTCTCAGGCGAGCAGGGAACAGGGGTCCAGCTCCTTCGCCGACGGCAGCAGCGTGTCCGTCGCGACCCGTGGCGGCGTCGGCACAGGGCCGCGGGGATTCCCGGAGCATGACCCATCGGCCCCGCAGCGACCAGGCAGGGCCCCCTACCTTGACAAGCCCGCGCGCCGGACCCATTGACGTGAGCGATCAGCCAACCCCGAAAGAAGCCATGACGTACGAGTATGTCTGCCAGGCCTGCGGCCACCAATGGGAAGCTCAGCAGCCGATCAGCGCCGATCCCCTGAAGGATTGTCCCTCCTGCGGCAAGGCCGAGGCCAAGCGCCAGATCTCCTTGGGCGGTGGATTCATCCTCAAGGGGGGCGGCTGGTACGCCGACCTGTACAGCTCGAGTGGCGCCAAGAGCTCGAGCGGAGCCGGTGACTCCGGCGGGGCGAGCAAGAGCGACGGCGGCTCCGGGGCGAGCTCCAGCAGCTCGAGCACGTCGAGCAGCTCGTCCACGTCGAAGTCGTCCGACACCAGCGCGGTCTGAGCCCGGGCGGCGCACGAAATGCGGGCGGCGTGACCTCGCCGCCCCACGTCTCCCCGAAGCGGAGAGCCCGAGGTCGCGGGTGGAGCCGCTCCGTTGGAGCGGCTTGGAAAGCGAGCTTGCGGCGGACGCCTTCCAGCGCAGGGGCTTCGGCGGGGCGATCAGCTCCGCCGCGCTGCTCTTGGGGCCCCGCGCAATCGGCCCTGCACAATCGGCCCTGCACAATCGGCCCTGCACAATCGGCCCCGCGCAATCGGCCGTGCGTTTGCCGTCGGGCCGTTCGGCTGGGTCGGGGTCGCTTTCTCCAGGTCGCGGGCGGTCGTTATCCCCGCACGCCATGAGCGGAGCCGACACGCGACAGTACGATGAGCTGAGGCGGCGAGCGCAGGAGCTGGAGCTGGACCTGGTGCGGCTCCTCGACGATCGGGCGGAGATCGCCCAGCGCCTCCGAGCCACGAGCGAGGGGGCAGCTCCTGGCGAGGTGGACGAAGCCGCGTGGCTGGCGCACTTGGAGCAAGTCGCGGGAGGCCACCTCCCTCCCGAGAGCCTGCGAGCCATCCTGCGGGAGGTCCGCGCGGCGCTGCGCGGCATCGAGCTACCGGGGCGCATCGCGTACCTGGGTCCCGAAGGGGAGCTCTGCCATCAGGTGGTGCGCCGCCATTTCGGGGCAGGGGGGCCCACCCTGGAGTGTTCGAGCGTGGCGGAGGCGCTGGAGTCCGTCGCCCGCGGGCGGGCGGTGATGGCGGCGATCCCCTTGGAGTCTTCGGCGGAGGGGCTCGCCCAGAGCTCCGTGACGGCGCTGGCACGCTCGGAGCTGGTGATCGTCGGGGAGCGGTCGATGTCCGTGACCTTCGACCTCGTCGCGTCGGGCGGCGGAGACGACCTGGCGCGCGTGTACGTCACCTCGGCAGCTCGCGCCGCCTGTCGGCGCTTCTTGGCGGAGCGCCTGGCCGGCGTCGAGGTCATCGAGGCATCCTCGCCCCTCACGTGCCTCGAGCTCGCCTCTCGGGAGCCCCGAACGGCCGCGCTCGTTCTGCAGGGCTGCGCTCGTGAGTCGAACCTCGCCGTCGTCGAGTCCAACGTCGGAGACGCGCCCGAAGCGTTCGTGCGCTTCGCTCTCGTGGCGTCCCGTCCGGCGAAGCGCTCGGAGTGGAACCGCACCTGTTTGTTGTTTGGGGTACAGGACGAGCCAGGCTCGCTCTTCGAGGTCTTGCGTCACTTCGCCGAGCGGGGCTTGAACCTGGGGCGCGTGCAGTCGCGACCTCTGCCGCGGGCTGCCCTCCTCCGGGGGAAGGGCTGGGACTACGCCTTCTATGCGGAGGTGGACGGCCACGAGACGGACCGCCCGATGGTGGCTGCCCTGGACCGCGTGCGGCGCTCGACGAAGTACCTGCGGGTGCTCGGCTCGTACCCGGTGGACGAACCGCCGGGCTGAGGCGGGAGGAGTCGCTGAGCGCCTCCCGCTGGTGGGGGTGCGCCGTTCGCGAAGCCGGACGGGCGCGCGGGGCCGAGCGGCGCGTCGAGGCTCGAAGGGAACGGACCAGCTGAGCGAGCCCCCTGCGAACAGCCAGATGCGCCGTGGGCCCGGCGTCTCCGAGCCGCGGCGTTTCGGGCTCATCGTGAGCGGATGGTCAGGGACAGGGCGTTGAAACGCTCGATGCCAGAACGGGTCATCTTTTTCTCAGTGACAGATTTTCCGCTCTCGACGGCGCCTGGGACGTCGTGTCGTCGAAAAGTTTCGGCGCTCCTGCGCGGGGAAATTTGTCTATTGCGATTTCAGCGCGAGTGGAGCGACCCTCCGAACATCCCGCGGGTGCATGGGAGCGCCAAGGCGGACAATGGGAGCTTCGATGATGGAACGACGTCACTTCGTGCAGTGTGGAGGTTTGCTCTTGGCCGTGCAGCTCGTGGGCTGCGGAGGCGAGGACGGCGATGAGGGGGAGAGCAGCACCGGCGGCACGAACCA